>JACRCK010000161.1 GCA_016219065.1 Deltaproteobacteria bacterium | reverse complement strand
CGGCAGAAAACATCCGATCCAGATCACCCCCCGGCAACCGGCCCCGCGGACCTTCGGCCCAGTGACCGTCCCCGAGGGGCACTACCTCATGATGGGCGACAACCGCGACAACAGCGCCGACTCGCGCTATTTCGGCTTCGTGGCCCGCGACCGCATCGTCGGTCGCGCCACGGCCGTGGTGATCTCCCTAAACATCCTGGACCGCTATCAACCCCGTTGGGAACGCTTTTTTAAGGAATTGCCGTAGCGGTTGGGCTGGGCTACACAGGTGCCCACTCCCAAGGGGAAACTCTGGAGGAACTGAATCTCAACTTAAAAGAAATCATTGAACTGCTCCTTGAAGATGGTGAACCAAAGTTCGATGCCGAGTTTGTGGATTTGGAAATGAGGGTCGGGCCACAGGAACCAGTTGATAGGACGGGGATTGTTACCAATCTTGGCCCCTAAAAAGGACCCATATCGATTTTTTTAGAGGAAAAAAAGATTTCAAAATAACCGATGGCACGAGCCAAACGACATTTCAAACTAAGGGGATGAATGTAAATTTTTCGATTTATTCTCACTGGTTACATTGAAAAGGCTTTATCTCAAGCAGAATATGACAAGCTTGAAGATGGAACGTTTTCCGGCCGTATTCCATCCTGCCGAGGGGTCATCGCTTTCGGTAAAACATTACGAGAGTGTGAAGACGAATTACGTTCTACCCTTGAAGATTGGGTTTTGGTCGGCTTGAAATTGGGGCATCCCATTCCGGTTTTAGCTGGATATGACTTAAATAAGGAGCCGACCAATGAATCGCTGGCAGCCCTGTAAACGCCGAGAGTTCATTAGACGATTACGAGAGCTGGGTTTTGTTGGCCCCTATTCAGGAACGCGCCATCAATTTATGGTTTTTGAAAAATACCGTTTGACCATCCCATCAAATACTGAATATTCAATTCCCCAGAAACGATGAATGGAGTAAGCTGGCTTGATTATCTCTTCCAGCGGACCGCAAGCGGCCCATCGCCCAGGCTGCGTCGCGCCATGACTCATGGCACGAGATAAACGCCATTTAATCCCGGACCAAACCCGGCGGGATAGCCGCTTGGCCGGACGGGCATTTCCTGGGAAAAAAGCAAAAGCGCCCGCCGGAAAATTTTTCCAGCAGCGGGTGCTGGAGATTATCCGGTCCATTCCACCCGGGTCCGTGCTGACCTATGGACAGGTGGCGGCCCTGGCCGATACCCCGCGGGCCGCGCGGCAGGTGGGACGGATCCTCTACTTTTACGGGGAAAGTGTGCCCTGGCAGCGGGTGATCAATCATTACGGCGGGCTTTCGACCTACAAAGTCGGCAGCGGGGAACGGCAACGGGTTTTATTGGAGGAAGAAGGCCTTTCCTTCCGGGCGGACGGAACGATCGATCTGAAGCGCTATCAATGGCGGCCAAGCCTGAAGATCATTAAAAAACTGGGGCTGCCGGAGGAAATCGCTTTCCAGATCAACCTCAAATTAACCTAAGTTATCGGTATCGGGCGAGGCAAGAGAACCGGTAGAATCCCTGGGGGATTGCTTCGCTCCGCCTTAGGCGGATCTCGCAATGACGACTTTCAGTACGAAAATAAGTTTAAAATCGCTTGAGTGTAACCGGGTTTCGAATCAACGACCATGATCTCAGATAACGCCTCCCAAAACAAACGCTCCCTTTGGACCAGTTTTGTCGCCATTGCCCAGCCATATTTTTTCCCCGGTATCCGCGGCGGGGCCTGGATAACCCTGTTGTTGATGATCATGCTGCTGGTCTTTCTGTTCGGCCTCCTGTTCATGATCGTGGCCGGGATTACCCTGGCGGCCAACTATTTGGCGCCGGACCTGACCATCCGCATCGCGGGGGGCCTGGTGCCTCTGGTGACGGGCATTTTCAGCTCCAAGGCTTGGCTGCTGGCCGCGGCCGCCCTGGTGATTCCGGCCCTCGTCTTCGGCCTGTTCGGCGGCCCCCTGCGCCCCCGGCGGCAGGCCTGGACCCTGCTGGCCGTCGTGCTGCTGCTGTCCCTGTCGGTGACGGGCATCAACGTGGCCTTCAGCTACATCGGCAATTACTTTACCAACGCTCTGGTGAAAAAAAACCAGGAGCTGGCCTATCTGTATGTGTTCACCTACTTCGGCGGCTTTCTCCTGGGCATTCCCATCGTCGCCCTGTACGGTTACGTCCAGAATTATCTGGGCCTGCGCTGGCGGGAGTGGCTGACCGGCGACTTTCTGGCCAACTATTTCCGGAACCGCAACTACTACGAGATCGAAGCCCAGGGACTGATCGACAACCCCGATCAGCGGATCATGGAAGACATTCGCTCCTTTACCCGGACCTCGCTCTCGTTTTTGCTGATCCTGCTCGGTTCCCTCATGGACCTGCTCTCCTTTTCAGGCATTCTGTGGTCCAAATCCGGGCTGCTGGTAATGGTCGTATTGGGCTACTCGGCCGTGGGTACGGGACTCACGGCCCTGATCGGGCGGCGCCTGGTGCCCCTGAACTTCAATCAATTGCGCTACGAGGCCGATTTCCGCTACTCCCTGATCCACGTGCGCGACAATACGGAATCCATCGCTTTCTATCAGGGCGAGAAACCGGAAATCGATCAGATCACCGGTCGCTTCCGCAATGTCCTGAAGAACTTCAGCCTGCTCATCGGCTGGCAGCGAAACCTCTCCTTCTTTACGACGGCTTACAGCTATCTGCCGGTGGTCCTGCCCTTCCTGGTCCTGTTTCCTCTGTATTTTGGCGGCCAAATCGAATACGGCGACATGGTCCAGGCCAATTTTGCCTTCACCCAGGTTTATGCGGCCCTGTCGCTCATCGTCGCCCAAATCGAACCCATCACCAATTTTGCCGCCGGGGTGCAGCGTCTTTCGGACTTTGCCGAGGCTGTCGACCCGGATCGGCCACCCTCCGTCGGCATCACCTCCGAGCCGGCGGACCGCTTTGCCCTGAACCAGGTGACCCTGATGACGCCCAACCGGCAGCGGACTTTGATTCAGGACCTGACCGTGGACCTGGGCACCAAGGTCAACCTGCTGGTCGTCGGCCAGAGCGGCGTGGGTAAAAGCTCGCTGCTCCGGGCCATTGCCGGGTTGTGGAACCAGGGCCAGGGGATCGTCCAGCGGCCGCCGCTGGCGGAAATCTTCTTTCTCCCCCAGCGCCCCTACATGCTCCTCGGGTCTTTGCGGGAACAACTGATCTATCCCCGCATCCAAAACGAGATCACGGAAACCGGGCTGCGGGAGATTCTCGCCCTGGTCCGCCTGGAAGACCTGCCCGAGCGCGTCGGCGGCTTCGACGTCGTACTGGACTGGGCCGACGTCCTTTCCCTGGGGGAACAGCAGCGGCTGGCCTTCGCCCGCCTGCTGATCAACCGGCCCGGGTACGCCGTCCTGGACGAAGCCACCAGCGCCCTGGATGTCACCGACGAGGCCAATCTTTACCACCGGTTGCAGCAACTGGGCATCAACTATATCAGTGTCGGCCATCGCCCCAGCATCGTGGAGTTTCATGACCGGGTGCTGGAATTGCAGGGACCGGATAAATGGCGATTGCTGACCGTTCCGGAGTACCGGAAAGCCATCGGGAGCAAATAGCTCTGCCGGTTGATCAAGCTATTGTTTCAGGATAGGCTGTCGACGCAAAGGAAAAGTTGACAGCCTTATTTTTTGTGGATACAATAATTCCATGCAGATCGACTTTGACCCAGTCAAGTCCGAGAAAAACAGGCGTGAACGAGGGTTACCGTTCGAGCGTACCATCGAGTTCGACTGGGGCGACGCTACCTTCACCGAGGATGAACGGTACCTATACCCGGAACGACGATTCGTGGCGATAGGCTACCTGAGGAAAAGGCTGCATGTAATCTGTTTCACTCTTATTCCCGGCGGGGTTCGGATCATCAGTTTCCGCAAGGCAAGCGTGAGGGAGGCAAAAGATCATGGGAAAACGATTACCATTGACTGACGAAAATGGCGAGGTCCGCGAACTCACCGCCGATGATTTCAAGCACTTCAAATCAGCTTCTGAGGTGTTGCCCTCGGAGTTGTTGTCGGTGCTACCCAGGCGCGGCCGGCCTCCGGTGGCATCTCCGAAGAAGGCGGTGAACATTCGTCTGGCACCGGACATCCTCTCCGCTTTCAAGTCCACGGGCAAAGGCTGGCAGTCCCGAATCAACGATGCCTTACGCGACTGGCTTAAGGCCCACCCTCAAGCCTAACGACCCGGCAATGTACGAGAATTTTTCTCCATCTACAAAAACCTGTAATAGTTAACCGGACGGTAGTGACAAGAATATAATGGAATTGCGCGATTTAGGTTTCGATCCATGGTTTCAAGCACAAGCCAGTGACTTGCTTCATGAGGGTCACGGCCTGGCGCGTATAGCGGCGGTGGATCGCGGCTCCTACCGCATCAGAAATGAATTCGGGGAAATCTCCGCTGAACTCGCCGGGAAGTTCTATTTCCAGGTTGAGTCACCGCTTGACCTGCCTTGTGTCGGCGATTGGGTGACCGTGCGTTATCACAGTGATGACACGGCGGCAATGATCCATGGCCTGTTCCCGCGAAAGACCTTCCTGCGCCGCAAGTCCGCCGGTGAAAAGGTTGATTTCCAGATGATTGCCGCCAACATCGATAGCGCCTTCATTGTTCAATCGTGCCATTTTGACTTCAATGTGCGGAGGCTGGATCGGTACCTGGTCATGGCCGCCGACGGCGGTGTCGAGCCGGTCATTATTCTTACCAAGACGGACTTGATCACCGAGGAAGAACTGGAACAGCAGTTGGCGGCCATTCGATCGACCGGCATCACGGCCCGAGTCCTGGCCCTCAGCAACCTCACCGGTCGCGGATTGGACGAATTCCAACAGTTGTTGGTCCCGGGACGAACCTATTGCCTGCTCGGGTCATCGGGGGTCGGCAAGACCACCCTCATCAATCGCCTGCTGGGGCAGAACGCTTTGGAGACGAAAACCGTCAGTGGCACGGGAGAAGGCACGCACACCACTGCACGTAGACAGCTCATCGTTCTTAATCACGGCGCCCTGTTAATCGATACCCCCGGAATGCGGGAACTCGGACTTCTCGGTGCGACCGAAGGGGTCAACCAGGGCTTTGAAGACGTGGCCCGGCTTTCCGCGAATTGTCGCTATGCCGATTGCGGCCACACCCGGGAACCGGGCTGCGCTGTGCTGGCGGCCGTGACCGGCGGTGCATTGCCTGAAGAACGCTATGCCAGCTATCTGAAGCTCAAGAAGGAGTCTGAATTCCACGAGCTGTCTTACCTGGACAAACGGAAAAAGGACCGGGCCTTCGGACGCTTCATCAAATCGGCCAAGAAGCAGATGAAGGATTGAAAGACGAGCATCGAGCCAATGGGATTATAAAAATAAATGGATGGTGCCATGCAGATCGCCGTCACCCACACCAATACGGATTTTGACGCCCTGGCTTCCCTGGTGGCCGCCACCTACCTGTATCCGGGGGCGATCGGGATCCTGCCCGGTCAACTGCGTCCCAATGTGAAGCACTTTCTGGCTCTCCACAGAGATCTTTTCAGGATTTGCTCCGACCGGGAAGTGGACCTGGAAAAAGTTACCGGGCTGATTGTCGTGGACACCAACAACTGGAGCCGTTTGGATCGACTGGCCCTGTTTCAGCAGCGGACCGATATCTCCATCGAACTCTGGGACCACCACCTGAAGGGGGGCAATATTGAGCCCTCCTGGAAGTGCCAGGAACAAGTGGGAGCCACCATTACCCTGATGCTCCGGGAGATCCGGAAACGGGACTGTGCCTTTCTGCCCATGCACGCCACCCTTTTCCTCATGGGCATCTACGAAGACACCGGCAATCTGGTCTATTCTTCCAGCAAGGCGGAGGATGCCTATGCCGCCGGTTTTCTACTGGAAAATGGCGCCGACCTGGACGTGGCCGCCGCGTACCTGTCTTCCTCCCTGGACGGCGGCCATACGGACGTCCTGACCAGCATGCTCGATTCTTCCCTCACCCATACCTTCGGCGGATATAAAGTAGGCGTGCTGCTGGTGCCGGTTGAAAGCGGTCTGACCATGCTCTCCTCGGTGGTGGCCAAATATAAGGACATCAAAGGCTTGGCTGCCGCCTTTGGCATCTTCACCACCGGCTCCGATCGCTGCATGATCATCGGTTGCACCGGAGTTCAGGAGATCGATGTGGGCGGGATCATGCGCCGGCTGGGTGGCGGCGGCCACCCCGGAGCAGGGTCGGCCATCGTCCGTTCGGAAGATGGAGAAGCCGTGCGCCAACAGGTATTGGAAATCATCGCCGACCAGATGAACAGACCTCGCACCCGGGTTCGGGACATCATGTCTCAGCCGGAAGCGATCGCTGCGCCGACGACTGCGGTCCGCGAGGTGCGCTCCCTGGTCGAAGGGGCACGCTCCCGTACCGCGCTCGTATTGGCGGACGGCAAACTCTCCGGGCTGATCTCCAGGGAAGAATGCAGCAAGGCGAAGACCGCTTCCCAGTTGCAGGCGCCGGTCAAGGCCTTCATGCGGACAAAAATTCCGCTGCTGCGACCCGACGATGTTCCCCGGGAAGCCCTGCGGATCATGACCGAAACCGATAGCGGCGTTCTCCCCGTGGTCGAAGACGGCCGGCTGGTAGGCGTCATAACCCGGGCGGACCTCCTGCTCCATATTTACGAGTTTTAGGGGTGGTAAAAATGAGGTGCGGGCCTTTATTGACGCGAATTGTGAGGAATGAAGATACCGGGTTCGTGGGTGCTCGCCCCGAGCAGGGGGGGTTAATAAGAAAATAGGCTCATACCCATAATTCTAACTCGTCATTGCGAAGAGTGAAGCGACGAAGCAATCCCCTTCACAGCTTGAAGTTCCCTTGAAGGCTTATCCGGGGGATTGCTTCGCTCCGCTCGCAATGACCTGCCTAATAAAACCCGTATTTTCATGCTTCGTGCGCGCGAAGCGCAGGGCCAGCCCGCCGGGGTAACGAGGGCTCTCCTGGATATCGCTGTAAGCGCCAGGAGGGCGATCTTCTCCTTCTTTTGTGCCCGTGGCGCCAACTTTTCGCGAAACCTCAACGAGATCCCTGAAGCGCATCGTACCGCCGCCGGCATTCCGGACATAAGCCCGGACCCTTACGGTCCGTGTCCTCCAGACGGT
>JACRCK010000160.1 GCA_016219065.1 Deltaproteobacteria bacterium | reverse complement strand
TTCAACCAAAAAAAATTCAAATTTTTTTGGTTAGCCTTAAGCCTTGCCAAGCTCCCCTGAGTTAAGACCGACTCGGTCTGCCGGACCGAGTCGGTCTTAACTCAGGGCCTTACCCCTGAAGCTTTTCATGCTTCGTGGGTGGCCGTTCCGAGCTTGGCGGTTTGGTGCTTACTGCGCGAATATTTCTTCGAAGAACGACAGCATCAGTTTCCAGGAACGCTGGTCCACGATTTTATGGTAGGCCAGGGCCGGCATGCCGACTTTATCGGCAGCCGGATTGGTGAAGCTGTGCTTCGCGCCGCCATAGGCCACGAATTGCCAGTCAGCACCGGCCGCCCGCAGATTGTCCTGGAATTGCTGGATCTGTTCCTTGGTGATCAGCGGATCATCGGCCCCATGACAAACCAGGACCTTGGCCTTGACCTTTCCGGGATCGGTTTTCTCCTGAGGCAGAGCCCCGTGAAAGCTGACTACCCCTTTCAGACCGACCCCTTCCTGGGCCATGGTCAATACCACGGCACCGCCGAAACAATAACCGATGGCCGCCATCTGATCCTTTACGGTCAGGGGGTGGTTCCGCAGCATTTCATATCCGGCCATAAACCGGTCCTTCCCGAGCTGTTTGTTTTGCCGGACCGCCGTAGCCCATTCCCCGGCTTCCTTGGGATGGACGGTGGTCTTTCCTTCGCCGTACATATCCACCGCCAGAGCTACATAACCTTCTTTGGCCAATTCTTCGGCTTTTTTCTTGGCGTGCTCGTTCAGCCCCCACCACTCGTGGACGACCAGCACTCCAGGTCGCTGAGCCTGATAGCTGTCCTCATAAACCAGATACCCTTGCAACTTGATTCCTCCCTGCTGGTAGGTTACGGCTTCCCCCTTCAAAGCCGCTTCCCCGAACACGGCCCAACCGATCACCAGGGCTGCTGCCGCCATCGCCATCCCCAAGCTTCTCTTTTTCATAGCTCTTCCTCCTTTTTTGATGTTGTCACGGTTTATCGAACACCGGCTCGAAATGACCCCGGGCCAGGACAACCTCCCGGTCCGCGGGCCAGCCCTGCTCGACCCCTTCCCGAAACCAGGACAGGGCGGCTTGGCGGCAAAGGGCCTCGATTTGCGCCCCGTTCCAGCCCTCGGTCTGTTCGGCCAGCCAATCCAGGGTTACTTCCGGAGCCAGCGGCTTGGTCCGGAGATGAATTCCAAAGATTTCTTTTCGTTCCTCCCGATCGGGAAGGGAAAGGATTATACGCAGTTCGAAACGGCCGGGGCGCAAAAGGGATGGATCCATTATCCCCGGTTGACTGGTGGCCCCGATGATAAATACCCCCTTTAATTTTTCAATCCCGTCCATTTCGGTCAGGAGTTGGCTCACCATCCGACTGGTCACCCGGGCGCTGCCTTGGTCCAGTCCCCGGTGGACGGCGAAGGAATCCAGTTCGTCAAAAAAGAGGATGCAGGGGGCCGCCAGACGGGCCTTACGAAATATTTCCCGGATCCGTTCCTCGCTTTCTCCCACATATTTGCTGAGCAGCTCCGGCCCCTTGATCGCAATAAAATTCAGCCCGCTTTCCCGGGCCAGGGCCTGGACGATCAGGGTTTTCCCGGTTCCGGCCGGACCGGTGATCAAGATCCCCTTGGGGGGCGTAAGTCCCAGGGCGGCGTAGCGCTCCGGAAAGGTCCAGGGCCATTCGAAGGCTTCCTTCAGGGACTTTTTCGCCTCCCGGCAACCTCCCACCTGATCCCAGTGGACCTGCGGTAATTCCACCTGGACTTCCCGGATAGCCGAAGGCTCCACCTCCTGGAAAGCCAGTTCAAAATCTTCGCCCTCCACGACCAGGTTTTCCAGGAATTCGGGACTCAATTGATCCGGATCCCGGTCGAGCCGGGGCATGATCCGTCGCAGGGTGTGGATGCCCGCCTCCTGACACAGGGCCTTGAGATCGGCCCCCACGAAGCCGTGCGTTTTTTTAGCCCAAGCTGCCAAATCCACCCCCTCGGCCAACGGCATCCGGCGACTGTGAATCTGGAGAATTCTCAGGCGTCCCCTTTCATCCGGCACGGTGATGGAAATTTCCCGGTCGAACCGGCCGGGCCGGCGCAGGGCCGGATCCAGGGCATTGGGGATGTTGGTCGCCCCCATGACCACCACCGGACCCCGCGATTCCAGCCCATCCATCAGGGCCAGCAACTGGGCCACGATCCGCTTTTCCACTTCCCCTTCGGCCTTTTCCCGGCGGGGCGCCAGGGCGTCTATCTCGTCCAAAAAAATAATGGCCGGCGCCTGGGCCTGGGCCTTTTCAAAAATGGAGCGCAGCTTCTCCTCACTTTCCCCATAGTGACGCTGCATGATTTCGGGGCCGTTCACGTGATAAAAAACGGCCTGGGTCTCCTGGGCCACCGCCCGGGCGATGAGCGTTTTCCCGGACCCCGGGGGGCCGTGCAGCAGGATCCCTTTCGGGGCCTCGATCCCCAGGCGTTGAAAAATTTTAGGGAAGCGCAGGGGGAGTTCCACGATTTCCCGGATCCGTTCGATCTCCTTTTCCAGACCCCCGATATCATGGTAGGTAATCGGCATATCCCCGACACTTACATCTTGGGGGTCCTGCACCATCAGGTCGGTCTGCGCCTCAATGCGGACGGGTCCCTCCGGCCGGGTGGCCTGAACCCTGAAGTAGACCGATTTATCCCCCCCTAGGTGGAGTCTGATCTGATTGCCCGCCAGAACAACCATCTGTCCCAATTGTTCCCTGAGAGCCTTTTCCCGGTCGTCTTTTCCCGGCAATTTCTTTTCCGGCAGCAGAGTAACCTCCTCGGCAGGAAGGGCCAGGGCTTTCTGTACAATCACTTTATTGAAAAGATTGGCCCCGGCGTTACGGAGGGTCAGGGGGTCGAGATGAATGACGGCTTCCGACCCAATCACGGGGGGAGACGGGCGAACAGGGACCACAGCCGGTTCCTGCCCTTGCAACAGGATGTAATCACCTTCCTCCAGGTGCAGGTATTTCATGTTGGTAGGTGCCATACGGGCTGTAAAGGCTTCCCCGTCTTCGATCAGGGCTTTGACAATATGGAGGGCTACCTGGTGGTGACCACAGACCTGTTCCCGGCAGTCCTTGCAGGTGTGGTGGAAAGGATCGTTTACCTGGGTTTCATGGGGACAGGATTCGTTCATTTTAACGACTCCCTGGGATTTTTTTTAATAATAAGGTCTCAAGAACATAATGCAATCGCTTGTCTTACTAGTTTCCTTTAATCAAAATAATTTATCTTTACGAAAGATCCGGATTGGTTTACAGTCATTCAACCGGTTTTTCCATCCCGCGGATTTGTCTTTTTTTTCAGTAACACCGGAAACCTATCGTTAACATTAACTTTTTAACTCAAAGGAACCTTTCGTGAACGTACTACTCGTTTATCCGAAATATCCGGAAACCTTCTGGAGTTTCAAATACGCCCTGAAGTTTGTCTCCAAAAAAGCCGCTTTCCCCCCCTTGGGCCTGCTGACCGTGGCCGCCCTGCTGCCGATTTCCTGGAATAAACGGCTCCTCGATTTAAACGTTTCCAAGTGGAAAGACAAGGATCTGGACGGGATAGATATGGTGATGATCAGCGCCATGCTGATCCAGGAGGCGAGCGTGGAGGAAATTATCCAGCGCTGCCAGGCCCGGGGCGTTAAAATCGTGGTGGGCGGCCCCCTGTTCACCATCAGCGGTGAAGAGCAACTGGACGACCGGATCGATCATTATATCTTGGATGAAGGCGAGGTCACCATTCCCCAGTTTCTGGCCGACCTGGAAAAGGGCACCCCCCGACGGGTTTATACCTCTCCGGAACGGCCGGACCTGAGCCGGACGCCTCGGCCCCGCTGGGAACTGATTTCTTTCAAGAATTACGCCACCCTGCCGGTCCAGTATTCGAGAGGCTGCCCGTTCAACTGTGATTTCTGCGACATAGCGATCTTAAACGGCCGGGTGCCGCGCACGAAAGGCAGCGAACAGATGCTGGCCGAAATGGAGATCCTGTACGAACGGGGTTGGCGGGGAGGAGTCTTCATCGTGGACGACAACTTCATCGGCCACAAGAAGCAGGTGAAGCATCTTTTAAATGCCCTGCGGGAGTGGAACCAGGTACGGCGTCATCCTTTCCATTTCATCACCGAGGCCTCCCTGAACCTGGCCGACGACGATGAACTGCTAAAGCTGATGGCCGAGGCCAATTTTTCCCAGGTATTTCTGGGCATCGAGACCCCGAACGAGGGGAGCCTCACCGAGTGCAACAAGGTCCAGAACGCGGAAAGGGACCTGGAAGCCTCCATCCTGAAAATCCAGCGAGCCGGGCTGGAGGTTTTGGGAGGGTTCATCGTCGGCTTCGACAACGATCCCCCTTCCATCTTCGAACAGCAGATCCGTTTCATCCAGCGGATCGGCGTGGTGACGGCCATGGTCGGCCTCCTGCACGCTGTGCCCCGCACCCCTTTGTATCTGCGGCTGAAAGAACAGGGCCGGATCCTCATGGGTAGCACCGGCAATAACACGGACGGGACCCTGAATTTCATTCCCAAAATGGATAACCAAGTGCTGATCGACGGCTACCGCCAGATCATCGATACCATCTACAACCCGAGGCAGTACTACGAACGGATCAAAACGTTTCTCAAAGGATACCAACCCAATTTAAAAGGACAACGGCTATCGGTCCGGGACATCCGGGCCTTTGCAAAGTCCCTGGTCATTCTGGGGATCTTTGCCAAGGAAAGAAGTTATTACTGGAGACTGCTGACCGTGACCCTGATCAAATATCGGAGGTCCTTCCCCCAGGCCATCAGTTGCGCCATCTACGGCTATCATTTCCGCCGGGTTTTGAAGAAAGTCAAGCTTACTCCCCCCGGCCCTACCCCCCGGGAGGCCTCTTAAGGGAGACATTTTTTCCTCAATTCCCTGCGAAAAACTTCAGCCGGACAAAAGGTTCATACTTCGTGGGTGCTCGCCAAGAGCCTGGTGGTTTAGTATCCAACAGTATTTGAGACTGACCTCCAAGACCGCAGTGGATTTTAGCCCAGCTTCTGTCTTTCCAGCGCGGCAAAGGTTTGGTAATGATTGACGGTCGGCATGTTGACCGAAGCGCGGCTCAAGGCCGTGAGCGATTCGATCTTCAAGGGATAAAAATTGTCGGCGCAGCAGACGGTCCGGTACCGGGGGATTTGGACGACGATCTGGTCATGGGTTTCTCCGGACTTTCCAGAACCTGCCAAGCGGACAAATCTCCGGTGAAAAGATCATTTCTGAGGTGAATATCCGTCCAAGTGGAATTCAGCGGAGAGGCGGACCCCCTGAATCCGCTTAGGGCGGGCTGACCCCAGTCCTCATCCTTTGGCAGGCAACGCGTAGCGAAAATCCTGTCCTTCCTGGAGACGCACATAGTGATAGAACTCGCAGTTGGAGCAGGTATCTATCTTTTGGGCGTATATGCCCTGCACCCTGCCGCCGCAGAGCGTTCCTACCAGGGCCCAGCAAACCCTCCCTCCCCTCCTGCCGCTGTTGATTCTTTCCTGCTTCTCCCATTCCGAGGCCGGGCAGACCCCCAGCTCGGCGACGTTTACGCCGCCCGGCTCGCGGCCGCACTTGTTGAATTCCCAGCAATTCAAACGGCTCTTCTGAGGGTAGGGACTGCGGGGCTTTTCCCCCGCGGCCCGATTATCCTGCTCGAGTCGAAGAATTTTTGCCTTAAGCTCGGAATTCGCCTTCCGGAGCTCCTTAACCTCGGTTTCCAATTCTGCAATCTTCTGCTCCCAATTTGGCATGCTACATTTTCCTTTATGGTCTGCTTCTCATGTCCTGTCAATCAACCTTGGAAAGATCGGCTTCCATACGCTGGTGGGGTTTGCCCCGGTATGCGAAGACCGGGCCGACCGGTTTCCAGCCCAGGCGGGTGAAAAAGGAGACATTCTCCTGTTGAATGTGGGCGGTAAAGCCGGTGCAGCTTTTTCGCTTTACCTGGGCCACCGCCTCCCGGACCAGACGCTCCCCGGCGCCGGAGAATCGGAATTCTTTCTGGATGGCCAGCCGCCCGCCGGCCCAGTGGCCGTTGTTTTCCACGGGAAAAATCCGCACCGTGCCGACGATCTCCCCCTCGTTCTCGGCCACCAGGTGAATGCTCTTACAATCGTTTTCATCTCGGTCGGTTTCCGGAAACAGCCGTTGTTCCTCCACGAACACCCGGTGACGAATGGCCGCGGCCCGGTCACCCTCTTTTCGAGTCCGTACCGGATGACAGACGAGCGCTTCCGCCGGGTGTTCATAGAAAGGCAGGGCCGAGCAGGCCCCGCAGCGGACACAGCCGGCCAGGCTTTTCGAGGAAGCCAGCCCCCCGGCTTTCAGCATTTTGGCCACGGTTTCATAGATCTCCGCCATAAAGCCCGGATCGGGCGGCCGGGACGCTTCCATCGAGGAGCCGGGTATGGGCCGCAGGGGAACGATAAAGGGATAGACCCCCAGATCGGCCAGCAGCGCACTTCCCGTTAGCAGGGATTCTTTTTTTTCACCCAATCCGGCCACGAGAAAGCTGCTGACCTGGTTGGGCCCGAACAGCTCCACCGCCTCCTTCCAGGCCCGCAAATAGCCCTTTAAACCGATGGCCGCCTTGACCGGGGCCGTTGCGGCGAGCACGGCTTCGTCGAAGCTCTCGATATGGAGGCCGAGAGTGTCCGCCCCGGAGGCTTTTAATATTTCCAAAATACCCGATTTTTCAGGCGGCAGGCACTGGACATGGATCGGCAGGCCGGAGGCTTTCTTAATGGCGGCCGTGCACCCGGCCAGATGGTCGATGTCCTTTTCCGGAGCCCCGCAGGTCCCGGTAGTCAACACGACGTGTCGAATGCCGTCCAGGTCCCTGGCCCGCGCAGCCACTTCGGCCAACTGTTCCGGGGTCTTTAAGGGTACTGTAGATTGGGTTTTCAGTGAAATTTCGATTCCGCAAAACCGGCAGGGACGGCCCTGCTCCCAGTTGATGCAATGCTGATTGATCGTCGTGGCCAGGCAGTCCCGCCCGTGGAGCAGGGCCAGGTGGGAATAAGGTATTCCGGCGGCTGTCCGGCCTTGATAAAAAAGCGGCTCCGCGATAATTTCAACCGGAAGGTCCGGCCCGTTCTCCCGGCAGATCCGGAAATCATCCCCGGCTTTTTCCAGGCGGTAGGGGGAAGCGGAGACAAAGGGGCTGCCGACCGGAACGGAAACCGGGCAGCCGCCGATCAGGAGATTTCCCCCTTCGGCCGGACCGGCCCCTCCCCTCCGGCCCAGGATTTTATTTTCCAGGCGCAGGCCGAGGCTTTGGAGTTCGGTGACAAAATACTTTAAACCGGTCATCTAACTTCCCTTGGCCCCCTCACCCCATCCCTCTCCCCCATTGGGGGAGAGGGGGTCCAAATTAACAATTAATAATTGACAATTGATTATTGATTATTGTCTTTCAGCCCTTTAAGCCTCAGTCTCCCCTGGCTTGGCCTTCAAATGACATAAAATCATAGGGCTCATAAAACTTTCTGCTCCCCCAGCACACGCAGTATCTCCCGGCGCAGGTCATTGCAGGCGGCGCTGGTCCGGTCCCGGGGCTTGGAGAGATTTACCTCAAAATCCCGAATGATCCGGGCCGGCCGCTGGGAAAGGACCACGATCCGGTCGCTCAGGAACACGGCCTCGTCCACGTTGTGGGTCACGAAGAGGATGGTCTCGTTGCGCTGCTGCCAGATGCCGACCAGGAATTCCTGGAGGGCATTGCGGGTCTGGCTGTCGAGCGAAGCGAACGGTTCGTCCATGAGGACCACCCGCGGATTCAGGACCAGGGTCCGGGCGATGGCCACCCGCTGTTGCATGCCGCCCGAGAGCTCCCGCGGATAGTGCCCCTCGAACCCGCTCAGACCGAATTGGCGAATGTAATCCAGGGCGGCCGGGCGGCGCTCCGCTTTGGGCGTCCCGCGGATCTCCAGCCCCATTTCGATATTCTCCAGGGTTGTCCGCCAGGGGAAAAGGGCGTATTCCTGGAAGACCAGCCCTACCTTGCCGGCCTGACCGGTGATCTCTTCCCCCCGCAGGACGACCCGGCCGCTGGAGACGTTTTCCAGGCCGGCGATGATCCGCAGCAGCGTCGTCTTGCCGCAGCCGCTGGGGCCGATAAAGGTTACGAACTGTCCCGCCGCCACCCGGTAATTAATATCTTCCAAGACCACGATCGGGCTGTCCCCGGTTTTGGAAGCGTATTCCTTATGGAGGTGGATCAGTTCGAGAGACACTGGATGATTACCCGGTCCTTTAATTTAGTACGAAAATAACTTACCAAGCTCACCCGGGCTCAGACCGGCTCGGTCTGCCAGACCGAGTCGGTCTTAACTTTGGGCCTTACCCCTAAAGTGTTTTCATGCTTCGAGGGTGCTCGCCCCGAGCATGGGGGTTTAATACGAAAATAAATAAACGTCGAACACTCTACGAAAAACTTTAAAAAGTTCTTCGCTTCATTTCCAAGGGATCGCTTTGGCTTCCATCTTGCGCAACAGGACGTCGATCAGCAACCCGATCACCCCGATGACTAGCATGCCGGCCAGGATTTTATCGGGCCTTTGAATGTCCCGTGCCGTCATGATCATGTACCCCAGGCCGTAGCCTTCCTTCACCCCGGTGAATTCCGCCGCCACCAGGGTCATCCAGGCGATGCCGCTGGCGATGCGCAATCCCACAAAAATGGCCGGGATCGCTCCGGGGAAAAGGACCTTAAAGAAAATATCTTTCTCTCCGGCCTTCAAACTCCGGGCCGCCTCCACCAGGGTGGGATTGATGGACAGAACCCCCGAGATCGTGTTAAGCAGGATCGGGAAAAAGGCGCCCAAAAAGATGATGAAGGCCGCGCTCGGAATTCCGATGCCGAACCATAGGATGGCGATGGGGATCCAGGCCAGCGGCGGTACGGGCCGGATCACTTCCAGGACCGGCCGAAAAAAACGCCTGATTTTTTCCGACCAGCCCATGACCAGCCCCATGGGAACGGCCAGGATCGCGGCCGCCGCGAAACCGAGCCCGACCCGGTAGAGGCTGTAGAGGATATGGTGGTGCAGCCGGTACCCGGGAGGCATTCCCTCGGTCAGCAACTCCCCCAAACCGGTGAGGATCTCCAGCGGCGAGGGCAGCTTGAAAGCCGGGATAACGCCTGCCGAAGACAACCCCTGCCAGATCAGCAGCAGGATCAGGGGGAATAAAAATTTTTCGATTTTCATTATTGATGTTTTCACAAATAGTAGTCATTGCGAGCGGAGCGAAGCAATCCCCCGGTTCGGATAGCTGATTCTCGGGGATTGCTTCGTCGCCTCACTCCTCGCAATGATTGCTTTGCAGGTTTTTTACGAGCCTATCATTTTTTCAAAATTTCAGGAAGAATTTCCAGATTCAGAAACTCCTGGATGAAGGCCTGGGGATTTTCCATCTTGATGTATTTCATTTGCGAGAGAAAATCCACATACTCTCTTTCCCCTTCCACACTGAGGTGGTAGGTGTAGTGGACGTTCTGCATAGCCAGGGTCACCGTTTTTTCGTCCATCCCCGTATATTTGATCCCGATTTTAACGGCTTCCTCCCGGTTCTGATAGATGAAATCCGTGGCTTTCACGTGGGCCCGGACCAGCCGTTTGGCCTGTTCCGGCTGGGCGGCTAAAAACTTTGCGTCCACCGCCAGGACGCAACAGGGGTGATCGCTCCAGATGTCCCGGGACGGGGCCAGGATCCGCCCCACCTCCAGGGTCCGGGCCTTGGCCGGATACGGCTCCCAGGCGATAAAAGCGTCCACCTGGTTGGTCCGCAGGGCCCCGATCATTTCGGGGGGTTTGATGACGATGGTCCGTACCGAGCCGGGCTCCAGCTTATGGCTTTTCATGGCCTTTTTAAGCAGAAAATCCTGGACGGTGGCGTGCCCGGGGATGGCCACACTTTTGCCCGACAAATCCCCCACCTTCTGCATCGGTGCCTCTTTCCTGACCACCAGGGCCGACCCCTCGGTGTTGACCTGGGCCAGGACCACCACCCGGGCGGCCTTGTTGGCCACCGCTGTGGTGGCCGGCGCCTCCCCCACGTAACCGGCATCCAGAGCCCCGGCCGCAAAGGCACTCATCAGTTCCGGCCCGGCTTTGAACACCCCGGCTACTTCCACCTCCAACCCTTCACGGGTATAAAACCCCTTTTCCAGGGCTACCCAGCAGGGGAGATGGTGGATGTCGTTTTGCAGATAGGCGATGCGGATCGGTTTCTTATCGGCGGCTTCGGGTCTCCCCAGCATTAGTAAAATAGTAAACAAGGTTAATACGGCGATATTAAAAATTTTCATAATCCCCCATTCCCCCCGCTTCTTCGGACTACGGATACCCGCTTCAGCCATCTCCATTCGATCCTCGACCTGGTATTCTATTAAACTCCCATGGCCGCCTGCGGCCACCTACGATGCATGAAAATTTCATCCTTATTCGATGTTCGATGTTGGACGTTCGATGTTCGATGTTCGATGTTCGTCTTTATTTTCGAACTAAGATTTGTTGCTCCCTCATATGGACACCCCTTCTTCCCTTACCGCCATCGCCAGAAGGGATACCCTTTCGGGTCCTTTTTCCCAACTTTCCCGCGAAACCACAATGGGCACTACTACAATACCGGCTTCAAATCCGACTTCCCAGGCGTTATCGGACACGATTCTCCGGGACTGTTTAGAAACCGGTCCATCAAGAATCACCAGCACATCCAAATCCGAATCGGGATTGGCATCCCCCCTAGCCCGGGAACCAAGGCGATAGCTATGCGTGAGGTGGACGGCATGGCAACCGGTGGGTTTGCCCCATAAAGGATACAACCCCAAATGAAGTTGAAAGGGGTCCGTTCGCAGATCGATGACCATCCTAAAAGTCACGATTTTAAATTGGGATCAGGCTTTCAACCCCGGCTTAAAAGTTAGGCGGCGTTTTGCATTTTATTGGCAAAGTCTCGTCCCGAAGTAGGCGGTGGAAGAGGTTTCCCCTCCTGATGGTACAAGGCGATAACTTCCTCAACGATCGCACAGAGCTCATCGAACACCGCTTTCTCATCCGGGCCGTGGCATCCTCCGAACATCAATCCTGGGGAACTTCCGACATAACACTGATCCTCTTCCGACCATTCGACGATTTTGACGTATCTGGCACTTTCTTTCATTACCTTCGGAGGCACGTTTTCAACTCCTCCTCCGATAGAATCTGAGGCCATTTTCCATAACAGCCTATCATTATTATTAAAATAGACCTTTTTGTCTACAGGTTTTTATCCGCCTTTTTTATCAATGCTTCCTCGACCAAACAGCTCAAGTCTTTCATGACCAGCGGGGAATCCAGGGCCTTGATCCCCACCTGGAGCCCGGCATAGCAAAAAGGACAGGCCGAGATCAGTTCGCCCGCGCCGGTGCCTTCGGCTTCGCGCACCCGCTCCTGGGCCATCTTGTTCTGGATGTCCGGGTAGCCGGCCTTCAGTCCGCCGCCGGCGCCGCAGCAGCGGGAATATTCCCCGCTCCGGGGCATCTCGATCAGCTCCAGTCCCGGGATGGCCTGCAGCAGTACCCGGGGGTCTTCGAAGACGCCGCTGGCCCGTCCCAGGTGGCAGGGATCGTGGTAGGTGACCTTTCGTTCCACCGGCTGGACGAAGGGCAGCTTCCGGTCTTCCAGCAGGCGCCGCAGGAATTCCACGGTGTGCAGGACCTCGAAGTTCAGCCGGCCCACCTGGGGATAGTCTTCCTTGATGGTCTTGAAGCAGCCGGAACAGGAACTGACCAGGGTGTGAATGCCCAGTTCGTTGAGCTGTTTGATGTTGTCCCCGGCGATCCGTTCGAATTCCGCGTCGCCCATGCGCAGCAGCACGCTGCCGCAGCATTTCTCTTCACCGCCCAGGCAGCCGTAATCGATGCCCAGGCTTTCCAGGATGTTGATGGTGCTGATGGCGATCTGCTTGACGTTGACGTCGTAGACCGCGGTACAGCCCAGCCAGAGCAGGATTTTGGCCCCGGTCTTTTTGATCTCCCGGGGCGGGGCGCTGATGGCCTTGTCCTTTTGGGCCCGCCGGGCCCACTTGGTCCGCCCGGCCCGGGGCTGCTGCCAGGGATTGTCGTAGGCCTTGACGCTCTTGACCAGCACCTTCTGCGGCTCCAGCGGCCCGTAACCGGCCGAAACGATCAGGCGCCGGATGTCCTCCCAAAGGTTGACCGTGTCGATGTTGGCCGGGCAGACGATCTGGCACTGCCCGCAGGTGGAGCATTCGTACAGGTTGCGGACAAATTCTTCGACTTCGTTTTGACCGATTTCCCGGTAGCGGAAGACGGCGGCCAGCAGTTTTTTGATCGGCTCGCTGACTTTTTCCTGCTTCATGATCCGGGTCAGCAGGGACTGCTGGTTCTTCACGATGTGGAGGAAATCGGCGATTTTCTTCCGGGGGATGATCTGTTCCCGGGAGTCCTGATCGTGGACCGGGCACCAGTTCAGACATTCCCCGCAGCGGGTGCAGGCCTCGAGCTGAATCAGCCGGGCGGCCGACAGGTTGGCTAGGGGAATCTCCCGGGCCGGAGGCGTTCCCATCTCCTCTGCGGCGGGCTCGGGGGGGGGTGATCCCGGCGGACTGACCGGGACATTGTTTTCAACTGGAACTTCTTCTGTCATTCTACTTCCTCAATTCATGAACTAAAAAACAAAGACTTTTTTGCCATCCCGCTTGCAGCGGGACGACGCTGCCGCTCCTTAACGTCCGGCCCTTCGGGCATTTTAATACGCTGGATTTCGCGAAGCGACGGAGTTTTTTTCTTTTTCGAGGTCGTGTTTCGAAAAAGTAAAAAATAGTTCTTCTGTCTTTGTCCGCCTTTGTCTGTATTGTCTGTGGCTGAAAATGTCTTTGTCTTAGCAGTTGCTTCCATCTTCCATCTTCCCTCTTCCATCTGCCCTTGATCTGTAGCGTCTGTGGCAAAAAGACGCCTTTACTCCTCCTTTTTAGCCTGCGAAACCAGACTCAACGGCGTCACGAAAATATGCTTCAATTTCCCGAAGGGCAGATAGGCCACCAGCAGCGCCCCCAGGATGGCATGGGCATACCAGAAATAGACGTAGGTGGCCGGCCAGTCCGCGGGGAAAACGGCAAAGAGCAAGGAGAGGAGATACCCCACGAAGGAATAGGCCGCTTTTTCGGCCGGAATCTGAGTAACCAGAATGCGGGCCCCCTCCAGCAGGAAACCCACGAGCACCAGGGCGCCGATGATGGCCAGGGCCCAGTTGTCTTTCCACTCGCTGACCACGTGGGGCGGTTTTACTATGAACCGCTGGATGACGGCGGCGGCCAGGCCCAGGAGGATGAACAGGCCCAGGAGGTCGTTCAACAAAGCTACAAAAGGATGATTCTTATCGATCAGGGCGTAAGCCAGGGCCCCGCCGGGCTTGAAAAAATATGCAAAATGGGTGAACAGGGCCAGCCCGAAGCGCAGCAGGATGGCATAGTAGATCAGGGAATGGATGGACCAGCGTTTAACGCTCTCCTGCAGAATCCGGCGCTGCAGCAATACGTCCAAGAAAAAAGTCTTCAAAATCGTCCAGAACTGCCGGGAGAAAAGGGCCGACCAGGCCGCTTCGGAACCGAGGCTGAGCTTCCGGTGGAACGATTTTTCCTCCCCCTGCACGCTGCCGCTGAACCAGAATATCCCGGTCAACAGGAGGCCCAGGCCGAAAACCGCCAGGGCCGTCCAGAACAGGGAATGCCCGACGGCGATGGGGGCGTAATGGCAGGGCAGGCAGAGCAGGCTCTTGGCCGGGAGTACCGCCGCCGCGGCGCCGACCTGGTTCCCCGGCACGTGGCAGCGCTGACAGAATTCCGGATCCCCGGTATCCGGCAGCCGGTGATCGGCCAGGGAAAGAGGGAGGCCCCGGTCGCTCAAACGGGACAGAACCACCCGGTCGGTGGTTCTGTTCAAAGTAACGGCCGAGGACTGTCGGTGACAGGCCTGGCAGCTCACCCGCAGATGGGGATCGTGGGCGGTCCCTTCACCGTGGACGGTGTGGCAGGAAAGGCATTGGGCCCCGACCCGGGTGCGATGGGGGGATCGGGCCACATCGACATGGCAGGCCACGCAGGCCGCCACCTGATGACGATTGCCGGCGAAGGATTCCGGGGTCACCCGCAGGGAAACGGCGGCTTGTCCCCCCTGCCGCTGCAGGCCCTCCCGGCCGTGGCATTCGAAACACAGGGCCTGGGAAGCCAGGGCCCCTTCGTTGCTCTGGATGTTTGCCCGGTGGTGGCAATCGAGACAAACCCGCTCCTTCCCGTCAACCGTCAAGGGCATGGATCCCGGCTCCGCCGCCTGGACGAAATCGGCACCCAGGCTGCCGGCCAGCAGGATTAGGAATAGTGCCAGGATTTTTATTCTTGTATTTTGCACGGCGAGACGCTTACCCTATGTTTTTCCATTCGATGTTGGACGTTGGATGTTCGATGTTCGACGTTCGTCTTTTTTTCGTACTAACCGTCTTTCCTTCGCACCCACTCCTGCCATTCCCCGGGATGCTCGTGTTGCATCCGCTCCAGCGTCGTCCGGCCGTTAAAGATGGACTTATCCAGGGGGTAGACCTCCGGCCGCAGATGGGCGGTGACCAAGTGGACCACAAACTTCAAAGCCACGGCCAGCAGGGCTTCGTACAGGTGCAGTATCCGGGCCAGGTTGATGAAATAACCGGGCAGGCCGCCGCTGAAAAAAAGGGGAAACCATAAAAACAGCCCGGTGAGGCCCATGGTGTTCATGCCCACCAGCATGGCCCAGTAATCCAACTTTTCCCAGTAGGCAAAACGATTGAATTGCGGCGGCCGTCCTTTCCCCAGGAAATATTTGATATGGGCAATCAGGTCCCGGACATCCTGGCCGTTGGGAAAGGCCCCTTGCGGGCCCGTGAGGCGGCCCTTCAGCACGGCCTTGAAATAGATCAGCCAGCCCAGATGCACGACCACGCCGCTGTAGGTGATGACCGCCCAAAAGCGGTGCCAGTAGCCGGTCCAGCCCGGCCCGCCCAGCAGGGCAACGAGCCATTGGGCCCAGGCCTGGGAGCCGAACTTCAGGGAAAAGCCGGTCACGGCCAGGGCGATAAAGCCCACCATGATAACCCAGTGGAGCAGCCGGTGAATGACCGGGAAGCGGATGACTGCCGGGTGTTCGGTCCGGGTCATGGTTTGCGCCCCTTTAATTTTTCATGGAGCTCCCGCAGGAGCCAGATAAAACTATGCCCGTAGAAAAAGGCCACCAGGCCGATAACCAGGACCAATAGGACCAGGGTTACCGTCCGAAGCACCTCGACCCGGAACCGCTTGTCCCGGTCTTTTTCCGTCAAATCCCGATCGGTGGCGTGGATCACGAAGCCGGCCAACTGCTCCCGGGCCTGGGGGTGGCAGCGCCGGCAGGCCTCCAGGGCCGCCTGCCGGTCTTTCAGGGACCGGCACTGGTGCGCACCGTGACAATCCGTGCAAAAGGCCGAGTTGACCTTTCCCAGATAGACGGCCTTTTTGCCGTGGGGATTTTCCAGATAGGAGGCCGCCTGGGCCGGGTGGCAGGAACCGCAGCCGGCAACCTGGTCCCGCCCGATTTCCAGCCGTAAGCGGTGGGCCGGCTCGTAATGGGCGGAATGGCAACTGCCGCAGGTCGGCGCCGGATATTTTCTGGAGGGGGCCGTTTTTCCCGAAAGGGCGCCTTCCTTTTCCTGCTGCCGGGCCTGGGCGTGAACCCCGGACAGCGTGCGGTCGTACGCCGACCGGTGACAGGATCGGCAGCGGCCGTAGTCGTAACTCCGGGTGGCTTCCCGCTTCAGGAATTGCGGGTCCCGGTGGTCCGGGTGGACCTTTCCCGGTTCTTTCATGGTCCCGTGACAGGCCTCGCAGGCCAGGGTCCCGTGGGCGGACCGGGAAAAGCGGCTCAGGTCGATGAACCAGGAGGCGTCGGGAGGGCTCTCCCGGGCCTCGATCGGCCGGGCCAACCATAGATTTCCGCCCAGGATCAGGATCTGGGCCAGCAGCGACAACCAAATGATTTTGTTACAGCGCATGAACGGCGGCCTTGTTCGCATTAAAATAAACCGTGAGAAAATCCGGAGCCAGTTGTTTCAACTGAGCGAAGATTTCTTCCGCCAGCGGGGCGGTCTCCTGTTTCCGATCCAGCCGGTTTTTCAGACGGCGCACTTTTCCGGTCAGGGCACTGGCGTCTTCGATCAAACCCCGGCTCCGGCCCGGGATGACCAAGCGGCCGATTTTTTCCAGGGCCGGCAGCCGCTTCCAGAGGGCCTCCAGGAAAACCCGCATCTTGAGCGGTTCGTACGCCTTGCGGCCGATCTGCCAGTAGACCGGCTCGTTTTCGAGGCCGGCCACCACGATCCGGGCGTTGCTCAATTCCCGTTTGATCGCCCGGACCCACTCCCCGGTCCGGCGGTGATCCAGGACCGTTTCCCCGGTGGGCCCGGAATCCAAAATTCCCGGCTCCGGTTTTTGTTCGAAGCGGATCGTCTCGATGACCAGTTGATTGGCCTTGCGGTAATGGGGATGTTCCAGATGGGGACCGAACAGATAGAAGGACCCGGCGCCCATTCTTTTTCGAATCACGGCCGACTTCCCGATCAAGGTTTCCCCGGCCAATTCCGGAGCCACCAGAAAGGCCGTTTTCTCGGTGAAGCCGCTGTACCAGGCCAGGGTTTCCACGTCCCCCCGGGGGATCATGGCCGGGCCTCCGTAAAGGGGGGCCGGGAAATCTTCTGTTCCGGAAAAAGGGGGATGGCCGTAGCTGGAAATGCGGACCGCTTCCCGGACCGGGTGAAAGATAAAGGAACAGCCGTACGGTTGGCTGAACTTCTCTTTAAATTTTTGGGGTTCGGGAAGGAAAGCGGTCAGGTTGCTGATTTTGGCTTCCACGAAATTAAAAAGATTCAGCGGATCCTTGGAAGAACGCAGAGGGAGGTAAGCGCCGGCGCAGGAACCCAGGTAAAGTCCCCCGTCACGGACCCAGGTCTCCAGGGCCGCGGCTCCTGCACCGCCCAGGCCCTCCGCCAGGGCGAAGGTATCCCCCCCCGAGACGGCCAGGACCCGGCACTCCTTCAACCTGCCGGCCTTGAGGTCCTGTTCATCGAAAAAGGTCAGGTCCGTCAGGCCGGCCCGCTCGAAGATATCGACGAACCAGAGCCAGGAATGGGAACTGCCCGCTCCGGTGTAGATGGCTATAGGGTGGTGCTCCAAATGAGAATCCTCGGTGACCATTCAGTCTGACCACATAGGGGGATTTATTAAAATTCGAAATCCGAAATCCGAAATCCGAAACAAATCCAAATGATCAAATTTTCGAAATTCAAAACAGGCCCCGCCCTAAAGGGTTTGGTTTCGGTTATTTGAATTTCGGTCATTCGAGTTTGTTTCGAATTTCGTGCTTCGAATTTCGGATTTAGCTATCTTTATATTAAGGCGGCCGGTTACCCGACGTCGTTTATCACTTGTTCCAGCGTTTCCGGCGTAAACTCCATCCCCGTTCCCAGGCCGGCCAGTTCCAGCAAAACCTCCTCGGACAGCTCCGGGGCCATGAGCGCAAAGATGGGATGAATGCCGAAAATATAGGCCAGGGCCTGCCGGCGTCTCCACCAGGTCTCGTCGGGTGCGACCCCGAAGTCGGCAAAAATCGGCTGCAGCGGGGTCCAGGTACTGAAAGGCGACTGTCCGATGCACTCCAGGGTCCCCTGCAGTCCGGGTAGGGATTTTCGGATGCCTTCAGCTTCTTTGATGCCGGTTTGCAGACTCAATTCGGCCACGGCGGCCGGATCCAGACCCAAACGGGCGCAATCTTTCAACAGGCGGCAGGAATCGACGGCCGAAAGTCCCAGTTTTTTAAAACCCAACAGGCCGTACAGGTCATTGACCAAAAACCCGGGGTCGGCCCCATCGGGTTCTTTATACAGCCGGGGATCCTCGTCCAGATAAACGAAGGTGTTGGTGGCAAAGGGGGTGTTGAAGCAGGATTTGTGGCGGTGGATAATAGGACCCAGCCAGTCGGCCACCTCAGGCTCCCCCAGGGCCGCGGCCATGTCGGGGAGGCCTTTTTTATTGGCCCAAGGTCCCTGTTTTATCTCGGAAAGCAGGGACTGGCCGCGGGCGATAAAGCCCTCGGGGTCGGATATTTCCAGCAGTCCCATGCCCCGGACCGCGATCCCTTTCAACTTTTTGGACCCGAACAGCCCGCCGAACCCCCAGCGGTCCCCGCTACCCCAGTAATTGACGATAAGCTGGGCCAGGGCGGATCCCGTTTCTCCGGCCGGGCCGATGGTCAGGACCTGGATCAGGTCGTCGCCCAGGGTCAGGCGGATGTCGTCCGTAACGGCCGCGGTATCACGGCCCCAGATCTCGTCCGCGGATTGGATATCCAGGATCCCGTCATGGAGCCACAGGTACACCGGTTCGGCCGCAGCGCCCTTGATGACGATATAATCAAATCCGGAAAATTTCAGCTCCAGGCCCAGGTACAGGGTCAGAGGAGCGTGGCAGACTTTCCCCGTAAGCGGGCTTTTGGCCGTCACCAGCCCCAGGGCCGAGCCGGGCACCAGAGTCCCGGTCAGCAGCCCGGTTCCAATTACAACAGGATCCTCGGCCTCGAAACGACGGTACAGGGAGGTGGTTATCCCGGCCCCGCCGATCCTTTCCTGGACCAGTGCGTCGTTCAGTTCCTCTTCTTTGACCTCGGCCTTCCCCAAATCCACGATGACTATTTTATTGGAAGCAAGATATTCCATGGGCTCTCCTTTAATCCAGATAAATGGCGTCCACCGGACAGAACCGCAGGCACAACGGGCCGCCCTCGCGGTCCTGGCAGAGATCGCACGGCTCGCGCAGCAGCATCGGCTTGGCCGAAGCATCCCCCTTGGCCTTCTCATCCACTTCGCCGATTTTCTTCACCTCCAACCCTTCCGGCCGGGCGATGACCAGGTTTTCCTCCTCCTTGAGCAGCACGCCGAAGTAATCTTTTTTCTCCTTGGTTCGATAGGTTACAATGCAGGACGATAGCAGGGCAAAGGCGTCGTCCCGATGATAGCCGCAGGCCATTTCACAGGCCATGCAGGCGGTGCATTTCAATGGATCGATCTTCACTCCCATGTCCAGTCTCCTTATTTCGGTTTGATGAACAACTCCTCGCAGCCCGGTCCTTTCAATAACCGTGAACGAAAAGCAAAGTCCGATTTTTTGCTGCCGGGCAGACAGTGCGAAGGATCTCAGCTTATATATTAAGGAAGTTTAAAAATGTCAAATAAAATAGTATAAAAAATATAATTATTATAATATTTCACTTGACACCGATCAAAGCCTCTGTCTAAGATAGCCCCAAAATTTCCCCTGCAAACCAGGAAGGACCCCCTTGTTCCAGGCGGCCAGTAAATATCATAAAATCTCGGACCAGATCATCGATCAGTTTCGGGACGCTATCCTTTCCGGCCAACTGAAGCCCGGCGAACGGGTAGCCTCGGAAAAAGAACTGATCCTGCAGTTCGGCGTCAGCAAGGCCACGCTCCGGGAAGCCCTGCGGGTCCTGGAGGCCATGGGCCTGATCGAAATCCGCAAAGGCACAGCCGGAGGGGCTTTCGTCGCCGAGGCCGACATGCGGGCTACCTTGAACAGCCTGGTCAACTTCCTCCGTTTTGAAAAGATTTCCGTGCGGGAAATCACCATGTTTCGCTATCTGATCGAGCCCACCGTGGCCGGGATGGCCGCCACCCAGATTACGGAAAAAGACATTTTCAATCTGAGAAAAATCATCGGTCGTACCGTCCGGAGCGGAAAAAATGAGGTTTCCAAAGAGATCGGGTTCCACCGCTATCTGGCCCGTCTGGTGGACAACACCCTGCTGAACCTGATCATTGATTTTGTGGACAACATCCTCCGGACCCTAAAGACCGAACTGCAACTGGGGGAGGATTTTTACCGGAATGTTCGCCGGTCCCATCGCTTTATCCTGGAATGCCTGATCCAAAAGGATCCCATTGCTTCCGCGGTAGCCATGTCCAATGACTTGGTGGAAGTAGGTGACTACCTGGCCCGGGTGACTAAAACCCCTCCTTTCGATCCCCGGGAACTTCCCCAGTTATGGGCCTCCGACCACTGGCACCTGCTCTTGAACCCCGGGGCCCGTATTGTGGCCGAGGGAGACCCGCTGGCCAAAAAGGAAGGGGTTTTTCTAAAGCGGGTGGGGACCAGCCCGCTGTATCTGGCTTCCCAACCCCCGACCGGCATAACCAAACGTTCATCAAAGTAATTCATTTCCGCAACCCAAAAACGATAACAGCGGCAAAGGGTGCGGCAAAGGGAGGCGGAGAGCGGTTATTAAAAATTTGGAAAGAGATTAAATAATGCCCAAAAAAACAAAGACCACATACGGGGAGGATAAAATATGGCAGTCAAAAATTTAAAGTATTGTGTCAACAACGAGTGGCGGGAATCCCGCACCGGCAAATGTATGCCGGTGACGAATTCCAGCACAGGGGAGATTATGGCTGAGGCCCCCTGCTGTACCGTTGACGAAGTGGAAAGCGCCGTGGCGGCGGCTAAAGCGGCCTTCCCGAAATGGTCGAGCAAGTCCGTGCAACAGCGAACCGACATCATGTTCCGTTTGCGTCAGCTTATGGAGGCCCATCTGGAGGAGTTGACCCTTTCGGTTTCCATGGAGTTGGGCAAAAACCTGGATGAAGCCCGGGGGGATATCCTTAAAAGCATCGAGGTGGTGGAGCTGGCCTGCGCCGCTCCGGTGCTCATGCAGGGCGATGCCCTGATGAACGTTTCCACGGGGCACGATACGGTCATGTACCGCGAGCCGCTCGGCGTTTTTGCGGGGATCGTGCCCTTCAACTTCCCGTCCATGATCCCCTTCGGCTGGATGATTCCCCTGTGTATCACCATGGGCAACACCTTTGTCCTCAAAGCGGCCAGTTTGACGCCTCAGACCGCGGTGCGGGTTTTGGAGCTGCTCATCCAAGCCGGGATGCCCCCCGGGGTGGTGAACCTGGTGACCTGCAGCCGCGATGAAGCGGAACTGCTGCTCAAGCACCCCGACGTCCGGGGGATTTCTTACGTCGGGTCCACAGCGGTGGGCCGCCATATTTATGCCACGGCCGCCGCCCACGGCAAAAGAGTTCAAGCCCTTTGCGAGGCCAAAAACCACGCTCTGGTCCTGCGCGATGCCGCACTGGAGCGCTCCGCTTTAGGGATCATCAATTCGACCTTCGGCTGCGCCGGCATGCGCTGCATGGCCTTGCCGGTCCTCTGCGTGGAAGAGGCCTGCGCCGACGAATTCCTGGGTTACCTGATCAAGTTCGCCAATGAGCGCAAGGTCGGCTGCGCCTACGATCCTGCTACAGAACTGGGACCGGTGGTCTCCGCGGAGCATAAGCAATCGGTTATCGACTGGATCAACCAGGGTGTCGCCGAGGGCGCCGAACTGGTTCTCGACGGCAGGGACATCGTCGTCCCCGGGTTTGAAAACGGTCACTTCATCGGCCCCACCATTTTCGATCACGTCCAACAGGGGATGAGCGTGGGCGATTCCGAGATTTTCGGTCCGGTGACCTGTATCAAACGGGTCAAGGATTTCGAAGAAGGCCTGGCCATCATGAACGCCAGCCCTTTTGCCAACGGTTCGGCCATCTTTACTCAAAACGGCTATTACGCCAGGGAATTCACCCGGAGGACCGACGCCGGCATGGTCGGGGTCAATGTGGGCATTCCCGTGCCCATCTCCTACTTCCCCTTTTCCGGACACAAGCAGTCCTTTTTCGGCGACCTGCATGTCATGGGCCGAGACGGGGTGGCCTTCTACACGGAATCCAAATGTGTCACCTCCCGCTGGTTCGGCGAAGAAGAGAAAAAAGAGACCAAAATCAGCACCTGGGAGGGGACCATCGCCCGCAAATAGTCCCCAACCAAAAAAATTTTTAATTTGCTACCAACAAATAAAGTTTCAAATTTTTTTTGGTTGGGAAAAACCACTGAGAAAGGACCCAAGGGAATGTAGTTTTATATTAGATTTTTTCAGCCATTGTTAGAGACAAATCCCCAGAACAATGACTGAAAAAAATCTAAACAAAGGAGGATTTTATGCATGTCACCAACAAAGACGCTGTTTTAAATAAGTTAGCCTCTATCGTGGGCCCCAAGAATGCCACCGCCGCCAAACATATCCGCTATGCCTATTCGTACGACATGTCTTTCGTGCAGCCCAAGCTGCCGGATTATGTGGTCCTGGTTTCCACGGTGGAAGAGGTCCAGGAGGTTCTGCGCTACGCCAATCAGGAAAAGATCCCGGTCGTGCCCTACACGGCCGGCACCAACATCGGCGGGCTGACCATCCCGGAGCGCGGCGGGATCATCATGGATCTCAAGCGCATGAATAAGATCATCAAGATCGACACCGAATCCCATTACGCGGTCATCGAGCCGGGCGTCTCCCACGCCCAGTTGGCCACGGCCCTTTATGAACACAAGCTGCGCTTCGGCTGGCCGGTGGGACCGCCCTCGGCCTCGGTATCTTCCTGCGCCATCTCCCACGGGATCGGCGGTCTGAACGCCCGCTACGGGCTGAACAGCCAGGAGATCACCAGCATGGAGGTGGTCCTGCCCACCGGGGAATTGGTGCGGGTGGGTTCCTGCGCCATCAATCCCGACG
>JACRCK010000010.1 GCA_016219065.1 Deltaproteobacteria bacterium | reverse complement strand
GGCGGACCCAATAAAAGGTCACGGATGTGGCATCATCTGTTTGTCCTTAGAAACCGGGTTTCCGATCGGATCGATTCAGAAATTCCTTTTCCGATCAATGGCCTGGCCCAGGCCTTGATCACCGGAGATCAAAGTAAAATCCCCCGGGAAGTCCGGGAGGCCTTCAGCCGGGCCGGGGTCTCCCATCTTCTGGCCTTTTCCGGACTGAACCTCACCCTGGTCGGCGGGCTGTCTTATTATCTATTCCGATTTCTCTTCAGCCTGTCGGAGACCCTGCTTTTGATCATCAATGTCCGGAAATGGGCCTTGATCGGCACCTTCTTCCCTGTCCTGGGGTATACCCTGCTGGCCGGGATGGGGCCATCGGCGGCCCGGGCCCTGGTAATGGTCGGTATGGTGATTACGGCCCTTTTGTTGAATAAATATTCCGACCTGCTCAATAGTCTGGCCCTGGCCGCCCTTATCCTTCTGCTTATTTCCCCGGAGGCCCTTTTCCTGCCCTCCTTTCAATTGTCCTTTCTGGCGGTCTGGGCCATCGGCACCTTACTGCCCAGGATATTCAACCCTGATTCCCCTTGGGCCGGCCGGGGAAATTCCTTTATCCGGCGTGGGGCTTTTTACCTCTGGGGGACCTTTTGTGTTTCCCTGGTATGTCAATTGGCCACTGCTCCGGCAGTGGCCTGGTGGTTTCATCAGGTCTCGCTTATAGGCCTGATCAGTAATCTAATTTTGGTTCCTTTAACCGGTATCCTGGCTACCCCCATGGGCCTTCTGGCCCTTATCTTGGCCCCTGTTTTTTCGCCCCTGTCTTCCCTCCTCTTCTGGGTCATGCAACTGATGCTCCAATGGACCTTGGGGCTGACCCGTTTTTTTGCCGACCTGCCCCTGGCCTTTCTGATCGTGCCCCGGCCGGCCTTTGGGGAGATCGGTTTTTTTTATCTGACCCTGGTGTTTTTATTCAACTGGTCCAAAATTACCAGGCCGGCCTGGTGGGTTTCTCTTTCCTCGTTGGGGATGGTCCTTTTTTTCTTCTCCCCCCAGATCAAGGACTTCTTTTCTCCGCCCTTCCGGGCCACCTTTTTGGACGTCGGCCATGGAAGCTCGATCCTGATGGAATTTCCGCAAGGGGAAAAGATGCTCGTAGACGGCGGGGGGTCCTTCAATCCCGAATTCGACCTGGGAGAGCGGGTGGTGGGGCCCTTTCTCTGGAATAAAAAAATAACCCGCCTGGAGGTGGTGGTCCTGACCCATCCTCACCCGGATCATTTGAATGGATTGCCTTTTATCCTCTCGAAATTCAAGGTGAGGGAGCTCTGGATGAACGGCGACCGGGCGGATTCTCCGGCCTTTCAACGTCTGGAGGAGTTGATTAAGCAGAACAAGATCCCGGTGGTCTATCCTGCTCCCGGTTGGTCCAGGTCCTATTCAAACGTCCGGGTTGAAGTTTTGCACTCACCCCTGGAATCACCTATTAAGAAAGAATCCGCTTCCCTCTCTTTCCACGGTCAGAACAACGCCTCCCTGGTCTTGCGCTTGAGCTATAAAGACCAGCATGTCCTTTTGCCGGCCGATATCGAAGCCGAAACCGAGAAAAGCCTCTTGCAGAGGCCGGATTCTTTACCGAGTCAAATCCTTCAGGTCCCCCATCATGGAAGCCTGACTTCCAGCACCATCCCTTTTATCGAGGCGGTCCGGCCTGCTTATGCCATTTTTTCCGCCCGGCCCTCCCCCCGTCTTCCCCTTCCCCGGTCTGAAGTTATCGAACGCTACCGGGAACGGGGTGCGGCCCTCTTCCGAACCGACCGGGACGGTGCTGTTACTTGTGATTTAAAAACAAAGGGCTGGGAAATTGAGTGTTTTAGGAAGGCGTCGGGAGGTCCTTGAAAAAGAACAGGATAGCCCTCTCCCTTTCCGGACGGAAAAGAGGCTTATCCGGGAGGCCGATTAGCAGGACAAATCAGCTTTTTCTCGAAGTCTTGGTCATGAAAGAGGAGATCTGCTGCTCGATTTCTTTTCCTCCGCATTTCGGACACTGGGCCTTTTTCTCCTCGTGATCTTTCAGGCTTAGGATCAGGGAAAAGGCTTCCTTACATTTCTTGCAGAAGTATTCGTAGGTCGGCATGATCGCAATTCCTCCTGTTTGATTTTACCGCTTTGGGTTGTTCCAGACCTTGAACCTTGAACCCTGAACCTTGAACCGTATTTTCGTATTAGAGCCCATATTTCTGAAGTTTGTATCTCAAGACCCTTTCGCTGATCCCCAGCTTTTCTGCCGCCCGGGTTTGAATTCCCCCGGCCTCTTGCAGGCTTTTTTGGATCAAGTGCCTTTCCAGTTCCTCCAATTGCCGGGGTAAGGACAGATTGGAGGGGACACTCATGGCCGCCGATTCCCCCACCCCTTCGGTTAAATGAAAAGGCAGGTCCCGACTGGTAATCAACCGGCCCCGGCAGAGGACTACGGCCCGTTCGACGATATTTTCCAATTCCCGCACATTACCCGGATAGGGGTAGCGGAGGAGGAGTTCACGGGCTTCTTTGGAAACCTCCAGGTCTTCTTTGTTGTTTTCACGGCTGAATCTTTTTATAAAATGGTCGATCAACAGCGGGATATCCTCGCGGCGTTCCCGCAAGGGAGGGAGGAGCAGGGAGACCACATTGAGCCGGAAATAGAGGTCCTGGCGGAACCGGCCTTCCCGTATGTTTCCTTCCAGGTCCTGATGGGTGGCTGAAATGACCCGCACATCCACCTGGATGGTTTTGTTACCGCCCACCCTCTCGAAAGTTTTCTCCTGAATCACCCGGAGGAGTTTGGCCTGGAGGGCCGGTGAGAGGTCCCCGATCTCATCCAAAAAAAGGGTCCCTCCCTGGGCCTGTTCAAATTTACCCCGGTGCTGGAATAAGGCCCCGGTAAAGGCCCCTTTTTCATGGCCGAAGAGTTCACTTTCCAAGAGGGTTTCCGGTATGGCCGCGCAATTGACGGTGATCAAGGGACCTTTTGACCTTGAACTTTGATAATGAATGATTTTAGCAATCAGGCCCTTACCGGTCCCGGACTCTCCCCGTATCAGGACGGTGGATTGGCTGGGGGCCACCCGGGCCACCAGGGAGAGGACCTCCTCCATCTTGGGACTCTGGGTGATCAACCCTTCGAAACTGAATTTTTCTTTCAATTCCCGGCGGAGTTGGCGGTTTTCCCGGGTCAGGAGGATGCTGTTTTCGACCCGCTCCAGGAGCAATAGTAATTCCTCCAGGTCGATGGGTTTGCTTAGATAATCGAAAGCCCCCAGTTTCATGGCCTCCACGGCCTTTTCCACCGTGCCGTAGGCGGTCATCATCACCACCCAGGTCTCCGGATAGAGGGCCTTGATTTCTTGAAGCAGGGCGGTCCCGTCCATGCCCGGCATCTTGTGGTCGGTGAGGACCACGTCACAGACATTTTCTTTCAGCCAGGCCAGGGCCTGCTCACCGCTTTCGGCCGCCTGGACGACGTAGCCTTTTTTCTGCAAAAAACCCTGGAGCAGCTCCCGCTGGTTTTTTTCGTCATCCACCACCAGGAGCCGGATGTTATGGATTTCTTCCATGGCTGATTCCCCAAAAAGATGGATACCTTTAAAGTATGTTAACCGTCCTGCCTGGTCAAAAATTTTTCATCATTGACGACGGACGATGCGGAGCGGACCGCCTTCTTCTTTGAGCCTATTGGTTCCTGAAGTTGCGGAGGCCTTCGGCGGCTTTCATCAGCGTCTCCATCTTCTTCGGAAAACAGAACCGGACCTTTGACCTTCCCAGGTCGGGGCTGCTGTAAAAGGCACTCCCCGGTACCGTGGCCACCTTGGCCTCCTTGATCAGCTTAAGGGCGAAGGCCACATCATCGCTGACCCCCCAATGACTCACATCGGTCATGATGTAATAGGCCCCCTGGGGCTTGAATGCCTTAAAACCGGCCTCAGTGAGGGCCGAAAAGAGGAAATCCCGTTTTTGCCCGTATTCCGCCGCCAGATGTTCGTAATAGGATTGGCCGAGAGTCAGGGCTTCGGCCGCGGCCGCCTGAAGGGGATGAGGGGCACCGACGGTGAGGAAATCATGGACCTTGCGGATGGAGGCGGTAATGGCCGGGGAGGCGATCGCCCAGCCGACCCGCCATCCGGTGAGGCTGTAGGTCTTCGAGACGGAGTTGATGGTCACGCTCCGCTCTTCCATACCCGGAAGGGAGGCGGGGCTGACGTGTTTGGCTCCGTCATAGAGGATGTGTTCATAGATTTCATCAGTTACGGCCACAACGCCCCATTTCTGGCAGAGTTGGGCGATAAAGTTGAGCTCTTCCCGTGAGAAGACCTTGCCGGTGGGGTTATTGGGCGTATTGATGATAATGGCCCGGGTCTTGTTGTTGAAGGCCTCGGCCAGCTTGGTCTCATCGAATCGCCAGTCGGGTTCATGGAGGGTGATGAACCGGGGGACGGCCCCGCAGAGAATGGCATCGGGACCGTAGTTTTCATAAAAGGGTTCAAAAACGATCACCTCCTCGCCCGGATTCACCAGGGCCATGAGGGTGGCGATCATACACTCCGTGGCCCCGCAGCAGACCGTGATTTCCCTCTCGGGGTCCACCCGCAGACCGTTGTAACAGGCAACTTTCTCGGCAATGGCCCGGCGCAAGGCCGGCGTCCCCCAGGTAATGGCATACTGGTTGAAGTCTTCCCGGATGGCCCGAACGGCGGCCTCCTTTATCTCCGCCGGGGCGGGGAAATCGGGGAACCCCTGGGCCAGGTTAATACCCTGGTGGGCAATACAAACCCGGGTCATGTCCCTTATCACCGATTCTGTGAAACTGAGCGCCTTCTCCGAACCGAAACCGTCCATCCCCTCTCCTCCTTGCGGGCATTGCTGCCGGATAATGGAAGCCATTGTAACCAGAGCCCGACCCCCGCGTCAATGCGGAAAAAGACCCGGTCTTCCTCCGGTTTTTTCGGACTTTAAAATCGGGCTGCGGGATGATGGACGGCGAAGTTGAAGTCGGTTATCCCTGGGGGAATAACAGGTGTTCCCTTCGAGGTCACTCCCCCCTTCCCCTTCCGGCTTCAACCTTCCGGGGTTTGGGTCCTTCCGCCGGCGGACCGGCAAAGACCTGGGCTACGGACATCCATTTTTCGGCCACCGCCCCCCGGACGGATAGCTGGGTGTCCAGGTAGTGCCTCCGCTGGGTCACCACCAGGCAAAAATCTTCCGCCTCCCCGCTGATCCGCTCCCCCGATTCTTCCGGCCCCCAGGTCCATAATTTTCCGCTCGGACTGGTTAATTCCACCCGGACTGGAGAATCGGGGACTTCCAGTCCGCGGCAGGAAAAGCTCCAGCCAAAGGTGACGTTTCCCAGGTGGGCAATGTGCTTAAGCCGGTCGGTGGCCGGACGTTTAATCCCCAGGGCGTCGACGACATCTTGTCCGTGAGCCCAGGTTTCCATGATTCTGGCGGTAGCCGACGATCTGGCGCTCATGGGTAAATGCCAGGGCAGCCGGGTTTTTGGGTCGAGCCCTTCATAGGCGGCCATCATGCCTTTTCTTTCAGCGCGCCACCAGGTCAGGAGTTCGGAATTGCTTTTTTTAAGCCCCGGCTCCCGTGTATAGAGAAATAAATCTTCCAGGTGCGCGGCGATTTTGGTCATTTCTTCGTCAAAGGCCGCTTTATCGGAAGCCGAAAGCCTGGCCAGCCTGTCGAAATAGGCGACATGGGCGATTTCGTCCTTGACCGTCCAATCATAAAAGGGTGTTTTTTTGTTCCAGTCTCCATCGCCGATTCGGGAAACGAGCTCATCGAGCCCTTGCCCTTCGGCGGCCAGGTCCTGACATAATTCCTTCATGGAGTTGCTCCTTTTCTATTCCTTTTCAAATATGTTTCCCTTTATCCTTGACCCTTGGTTCACCTTTTTCTATACTCCTTCCATGCCCCGGGGTACAAGAAAATTTATGAACCGGGGAGCGCTGTGCCCACAATGAGCAGAGAATGAGTGAGATATCGGTCAGAGAGCCGGACTTCGAGGGTCTGGCCCACATTCGTATCCTTGCCGAGCAGGTCTTTTCCAGGACGGCCTGTGCTCCCCTCGAACGGGGTAACAGCGTCGGCATCCTGAAGGACGCCAAGGAAAACTACCCGGCCTGGATCGAGGCCATAAGCAGGGCCAGGGCCTACGTTCACGTGGAGTGCTACATCATCCACGACGATGACGTCGGCGCCGGCTTCGCCGATCTGCTGGCCCGGAAAGCCCGGGAGGGAATCCGGGTCAGGGTGCTCTATGATTGGCTCGGGGCCTTCGGCAAGACCTCGCGCCGTTTCTGGAGCAGGCTGAGGGGCGCAGGGGTCGAGGTCCGTTGTTTTAATCCGCCCCGGATCGACAGCCCCTTCAGTTGGCTCACGCGGGATCATCGGAAGATGATCGCCGTTGACGGAGAAATCGCCTTTGTCACCGGTCTTTGCGTCGGCCGTATGTGGGTAGGGGATCCGGAACGCTCCCTGGACCCGTGGCGCGACACCGGCGTGGTCATCCGCGGACCGGCGGTGGCTGTTGTGGATCTGGCCTTTTCCCAGATGTGGGAGATTGTCGGTACGCCCTTGCCGGAGGGCGAGCTGCGGGATCCGGAGACTATCCCCGCGGCGGGAGATGTGGCCTTAAGAGTTGTGGCCAGCATGCCGAACACGGCCGGTCTTTACCGCCTCGATCAACTGATTGCCGCCCTGGCGCGCAACTCCCTCTGGCTCACCGATGCCTATTTCATCGGGGCCACACCCTATATTCAGGCCCTCCGATCGGCGGCCCTCGACGGCGTCGATGTGCGGCTGCTGGTCCCGGGAAGTACGGATATTCCCATCCTGCGCGCCCTGTCCAGGTCCGGCTATTATCCGCTTCTCGAGGCCGGCATCAGGGTCTTTGAGTGGAACGGTCCGATGATGCACGCCAAGACAGCGGTCGCCGACGGGCGCTGGGCCCGTGTCGGGTCAACCAACCTTAATCTGGCCAGTTGGATCGGGAACTACGAGTTGGACATCGCCGTTGAAGATGAGGGTTTTGCCGAGGCCATGGAGGAAATGTATCTGGAGGATTTGACCGGGGCGACCGAAATCGTCCTGAGCGAACATAGGGTCCGCCCGATACAAAAGAGACCCCGCTGGTCCCGAGGGCCAAAAAAACTGGGGGGAGGAAGCGTGAGCCGCGCCGGCGTCGGCGCGATTCGGCTCGGAAGCGCCGTCGGGGCGGCGATCACCAACCACAGGATACTGGGACCGACGGAAGCCAAAATAATGCTTTTCGTCAGCATCGCCCTTCTGGTCCTGTCTGCCGTCTCTGTAATTTGGCCGAGACTGATCGGCCTACCCGCGGCCTTCTTTGGTACCTGGCTGGCCATTGCCCTTGGGATCAGGGCCTATAAACTATACCAGAAGCACACCCGGGACGGAACGAGGCTTTCGGACAGGGAATGACCTTCCGTCCTGCGCCCCTTGAGGCCTGAAGGTCCTGGACTTATAGGTTGTCGGGATAAAGAATGATGTTCGTGAAAGTTGCTCCGAGCCGGCCGGCCGGCCGCCGTTTCTCTCCACCAAGAATCACAACAGCCCCGCGCGCCCACCTTGAGCCGCAAGCCCCGCAAGAAGCCTCGTTCCGAATAGTGACCTACAATGTCCACAAGTGCCGCGGCCTTGACCGACGGGTCAGGCCGCAAAGGATCGTGGAAATCCTTGGCCAGATAAAGGCCGATATTATCGCCCTGCAGGAAGTTTTGAATGGTGACCATAGCCGGAGAGACGAGAACCAGGCACGCTTCATCGCCGAAGAGCTGGGGCTCCATTACGCCTTCGGAGAAAACCGGCGGCTGAAAGGCAGTGGATACGGCAACGCCATCCTCAGCCGGCTTCCTTTAATCAGGGAGGAAAACTACGACCTGAGCCACGCCGGGCGTGAAGAGCGCGGATGTCTGCGGGCCGACATCGCTCTTTCGAACGCACAGGTCCTCCATATTTACAATGTCCATCTCGGCACGGCCTACCTTGAACGCCGCCATCAGGGGCGCAAACTGGTCGAATCCGATATACTCACCCGTCTGGATGTCACCGGTCCCCGCATTTTACTGGGAGATTTTAATGAATGGCTTCCGGGGCTTTCGACGCGACTTTTCAGGGAACATTTCGGGAGCGTCGACCTCCGTACCCGTCTGGGTCGTCGGCGGACCTATCCGGGGGCCTTTCCCTTTCTCCATCTCGACCACATCTACTTCGACGATTCGCTTGAGCTGAAACGAGCGGCGGTCTACCGCTCCGGAAGGACGCTCCTGGCCTCGGACCACCTCCCGCTGGTGGCTGATTTTCAGCTAAGAAACCCCTGATCGTCATCGGGGTCAGGCACGCCTGTGGGATATACCCGGTTGAAGTAGTCTGGGTCCATAAGGCCAAAGTAATGAAATTCCCCGCAGCAAGCGCGGGAAATTTCATGTAGTAACAATCTCATCGGCCTATCGGGCCAGGAGATAGCCGGTCCTTTCCCCAACTTCGCCCAAAGACCGAACACCCGGCTCTGCCGGGAAATTTTCTATTGTCGTAAAATACATAATTTTTCCCCTAAAAATAAAGTTTTGCTACTATTCTTTTTCAATCCTTTTTGGGGCAATATGATGGGAACACAAACCTGCAGGAGGATCGGTCATGAGAATGGTGAATAAGGGTCTTGGTGGCAGTTCATCAGCCTTATTTTTTGCTTTAGGTGGAATACTCGGGGCTGGCTTAGCTATCTTCGCCGGGTCCGGGGAAGGTCGCCCGACCAGTTCGGGATTAAAAAAAATGGCTGGTGCGGAAGAGGTAAATTACAATCAACCATCAAATACTTGGAAGGGAAAAGGCAAGGCGATTGAGAAACAAAAAATAGAAGGTTTCCCCGCCCAACTAAAAAGGGGAAGAAACCAAGCAGGGGGAGTAATAGGGCCGTCAATGACTGAAGAAGATTATTTGGGCTTTGGAGTACTTTTGGATTGAATGAAGATGTCCCCCTTTAGCGAGTTTGACCGCTGAACGGGATCAATTATTTTTCTCACTCCTTCCACAGCCCATGCAGGTTGCAATAGGCCCGGGCCGTTATCCGGTCGGCCTGGATCTCAAAATGGGCTTCAGGGGCCATACCGGGTTTCAGGAATTGTCGGTATTCCTCACCGTCAGCCAGCACCTCTATCCATTCGATAAAATGTTGGTCTTCCATGGGGTGGGCAATAGCCCCCATTCTGACCTTAAAACCGTCGGCGGTTTTTTCAATGACCGGCACATGCCTTTCCTTGGCGGCCTCTATGGAATTTTCAAGGGACAGCTTCATCGGCTGGCCGCAACAGACCACTTCGCCCTGTCCTTCATGGAGGACCTCGACGATGTTTCCGCAAATATCACATTTATAGATCTGCAATCGCTGGGTCATTTTTTTTCCTTTCTGTGTAAGTCGCTTTTCTATTTCTCCCGATCGATGTTCTTTTCACCGGATTCGATCTTAGCTCCCCTTCTCAGGGCAAAACTCACAATGGCCCCTTCGTATAATTCCTGGCCGATTATGACCAAGCCGATTATAAATAGCCAGCGCTTGGTCCAAAAAAAGCTGGCCGACCAGGCCCCGGCGGTTAAAGCAATCAGAAGGCAGCGAATAGCCCTGATTATCCAAAGCGCGCAGTCATACTGCCCGGCTTGCCGATAGGCGGCAATAAACCTTCGCAGGGATAACCAGAGGGCAAACCCTGCGACCCCCAGGAACAGAAGAGCCAGAATTCGATTGATGGGCGGTTCGTATAAAAATCCCACGATCAAACTCCTTTTGGTTCCAATCTTACGGTTTTAACCCCTACAATAGGGTTCGATTGCACAAAAATGTTAGAGCTAACTTTTCAGAAATTTAAAATAACTTAAAAATAGTAAATCGAAAGAGAAAAAGAGTCAAGCTCTGGACCTCGGGTGGGACCATCCAGGGCCGCTCGATAAACCTTAAAACCCGACGCCCCCTTTATGGATGGAAGAAGGATCAAGGTCCCGGCCGGCGGAGGAAGGTGATGATGTTCACCAAAAGCTTTATTTCCGAACGGAATGGGGCTAAAATACGGATATCGGGAAAGGAGAGAGCTTCCCCCCACCATCAAGGAGAGGACCATGAATAAACGATTTTTTCTGTTCGTCTTGGCTTTAACCCTCGCCGCCTGCTTGGCCGGGGGATGTGTCGGGGTGAAGGTCTCCCTGGAGACCGATTCCAAAAAGCCCCTCAAGGAATTCACCCTCCAGGGGGAGGAAACAGGCAAGGTCCTGGTCCTCCCGATCAGAGGATTTCTCTCTGACCTTCCCAGGAGAGGCCTCCTCCATGAACGGGGCGGTACGGTTCAGGAAGTGGTTGCCCAACTCCGCCTGGCCGAAAAGGATCAGGAAATCAAAGCCCTGCTCCTGGAAATCAACTCGCCCGGCGGTTCGATCACGGCCAGCGATATCCTCTATCATGAAATCACGGCTTTTAAGGAGAGGACCAAGGCAAAAATCGTGGCGGCCCTGATGGATGTGGCGGCCTCGGGAGGCTATTACATCGCCCTGCCGGCCGATCGCATTGTGGCCCATCCCACGACCATTACCGGCTCGGTAGGGGTTATTTTTATCAATCCTAAGATGGCCGGTCTTATGGATAAACTCGGGGTGGGTGTGGAAGTCAATAAATCCGGGCAGGAGAAGGACATCGGTTCTCCCTTCCGTTCTTCAACGCCTGAAGAGCAGAAGATCTTCCAGGAGCTGACCGATAAATTAGGCGGAAGGTTTGTGGATCTGGTGGCCAAACACCGTCCAATGGACCCCCAGGCCCTGGCCCGCATCGCCACCGCCCGTATCTATCTGGCTCAGGAAGCCTTGCAACTGAAGTTGATCGACCGGATCGGCTACCTGGATGAGGCCATTTCCGAAGCCAAGGACCTGGCCGGCCTTTCCCCGGAGGCCAAGGTCGTGGTTTATCGACGCGGCATATATCCGAACGACACCCCCTACAATACCGCCGTCTCCCATCCCCCTGATTTCGGGGGGCCCCTGGTGGATTTAAACCTGCCGGAAATCATCCCGAACCTTAATCCCGGCTTTTATTACCTCTGGATGCCCGGAACTGGGGGCCATTAACAGGTTGCTAAAGTCACTTCGAAACGATGGTATCATTTATATTGAGAGGCCGGCTGGCGGCAGGGTGTCCCCCTTTTAAGCCTCTTTTCACCCCTCCTCTTCTGGGCAATTCATTGAGAATTAAACCCACTAGTGTGGTCGTCCTCAATCAAAGGAATACATAAAAAAGCCGATTTTAAGGGGTAGCCGGTCCCGAAAAAAATTAAGTCAATTCAGAAACTCTTTACAAAAGTTACAAAAGTAGAGATAGACAATAGCCCTCGACAACAAGTAAAGGGCATAGAAATTTACCGTCTTTTTTCTCCTGAAATACAGCCTTCCCTCTATTTTTTTTGATATCTTTTTCTTCTAAACTTCGAAAAGACTGCGGGAGAAAGAAAAAAGAAATTAGATGTTTGTTGCAACTTTTTATCAAACATTCTCTTTGGTGAAACGGTGGGAGGACGTATGAAAAAGAAAGGGATCACGAGACGAGAGTTCATCAAGTATGGGACGGCGGGATTGGCGGTCCTGGCGGTGGGATCGAACCTGCCTTCCTGGATCACGGGGAACAAAGCCTACGCCGCAACCCAGGCCCTCAACCTCACGATTGCCGACGGCCTCAAGGACATGGTCACTCATCAGGATCCGGCCCTGAATGCCGACGCTAACATCGCCCAGTGCTATTTCTGGCTCTACAAATCGACTTCTCCGGACCTGGCCGCTGATGTTCCGGGACCCCTCATCTTCGCCTTTGAAGGGGAATCTTTTACGGTGAACCTTAAGAACACCCTGCCGCAGGAACACAATTTCGCCATCCCTGCGGCCGGCAAGGCGAGCCCCACCCTCGGTCCGGGTACCCCGGAGGCGCCTACGTCCGAGAGCTTCACCTTTACGGTCGATTTTCCCGCGGGGACCTATCTCTACTATGACACCATGAACGGACCGGTGAATCGGATGATGGGTCTGCATGGCGCCTTCATCGTCATGCCGAATCCGGCGACCGGGACTCCTTACAGCGCGGCCGCCGTAAATGCCAACCCGAGGATGGCCCGGTTATTCGCCGACCTGGGGACCCGGCCGTGGTGGCCGGGCCTGTCCTGGAGTGAGGGGGCCGCTAACCCCGACGGCCTGCCCCCTACCCCTGCTTTTCGGCAGTATGTCTGGCTCCTCCATCAGGCAAGTCCGGTCCTCTTCAAAGAGGTGGGGACCTTCTCCTTTGCTAATCGAGGCATGAATTTCGATACGAAGATCTTCATCGAAAGGTTCCTCAATGACCGTCTCGTCACCCGTGGGGCGAACAAGGCTCCGGTGGAAAATTTCACTCCCCAGTTTTTTACCATCAGCGGCCAGTCGGGCCATTTCGCTCACGCCACTCCCTTCATCTGTCCCCATCTGCGTGTGGGCGAACCTTGCCTCATCCGGGTGCTGAACGCCGGGCTCTGGACCCACTCCCTCCACATCCACGCCAATCACGTATACGTGCTGCAAGCCAATAACAAGTTCGGTTTCCAGCAGGACATCCTCCCGGGCCAGGTGGACAACCACATTTTTGTGGATACCTTCACGGCAAAACCCCTGGACACCTGGGATTGGCTGGTGCCCTATGTCAGGCCGCCCGATGTGCCGAACTCCCTCGGAATCGGCAGGCCCGATCTTTCTCAAACGCTGCCGGTGAACCCGGCGCCCATCCTTGGATTCGGCGCCTTTAAAGAGCCGGACGGGAGTCTGAGCCCCGGGGACACGCCCCCCGGGGAGACGACCTGGCCGCCTGTTCAGGAGGTGAACATGTTCATCCCCAAGGTCGGAACCAGGGTTGGGAACTTCCCGATTCATGTACCACTCTCGCCTCTCTGCTACCCGATGCATGACCACTCCGAGCCCACTCAGACGGCCCAAGGCGGCAATTATACCTTGGGCATGATTTCAGGCCTAAACTTCATCGGCGACCGGAACAAGGAGGGGAAACTTCCGGGCGGTGTCATCACCTTCGGTCACGCCCCCGAGGTCTTCGGCCCCGATCATGCGGTGAGTGTCCAGCCGCCCGCCGGGCCCGAGCCCCCCTTCCCGGAGCATTAGCCATGGCGGCGTTTGAAGCAGGGGACGGAAGGCAAGAGGCAAAGCAGAGGAGACTCGTCTCACCGCCCTTCCCGCAGGCCCTTCCACCTGAATGCCTCGGGTCCTCGGGGACTCAAACGAAGCGGGTGGTGAGATCAGCCCATGAGACCCTGTAACGGAAAGGAGAAAGAATATGTCCGTAGAAAATCCTGCAGTCCGGATTCCGCGACGGTCGATCGAGCAGCCTGCCGGAGAGGCCGGGCTCTGGGTCAAGATGTTCGATCCACCCACCGAGAGCCCGCCCACGCCCGAGCTCCTCGATCTTCTCCACCTCCCCTTGGGGGTCAAGGCCAACCCTGTGCCCGAGGTGATGCAGGCGGCGGGCCTGGCCGCGGTGAGCGTGCCCCATACGGTCCAGCGGGACCTCCTGCACGGTCTGAAGCTCCCCGGCTGGGACGGAAAGCGCCTCGAATTCTTCACCTTCAGAGACAAGGACGTCCCGGCAGCTTCCAACGGAAACTACCCCGCGGCCACTATCAGAGTGCCGAGGGGAGTGGTCTTCCATAGCCGGAGTGAAGGCCATGGGCCTCCACCGCATACGATCCACTGGCACGGCATCGAACCGACCGCCATCAACGACGGCGTGGGACACTGCTCCATGGAGATCGGTCACTATACCTACCAGTGGCAGCCGAACTTCATGGGGACTTTCTTTTATCATTGCCACGTGGCCACGGTGCAGCACTTCGAGTTCGGCCTCTTCGGGGCCCTCATCATCGATCCGCCCGACGCCTTCTTTGCCTCCATCGAGGCCACGAACGGCCTGGTGAGGCTTAACAGCGTCCCCATCGGCGCCGGGATCGACGGACTATTCCGCTGTGCGGCCAACGTTGCCCCTGTCCAGGCCCGATTCAATTTCCACAATTTCAACACCAACCCCATTGAAAGCCTCGACCCCCATGCCTTTACCGTCTCCTACGACGTGGAGGCCCTCTGGGTGGTGGACGACCGGGATTCTGTCTGGAGCGACCTGGCGCCGGACCCCAGGGCCTTTCTGGCCGGCCGCGGTAACAGGCCCGGCATCAACGACAAATTCGCCCGGGGGTTTTTCAATGACTTTAACGCCGATTACTGGTTTGTCACCGGCGTCCCCGTGCCGGCGGCCCGCGTGGACCGGGGCGGCACCGGCATCGGAACAATCGACCCGGCCGGGGCACCGCCCGCAGGCGGATGACTGCCGGGAGGGCTCATCCCTCCGGCCCTGAACAGCGGCAAGTCCGGGACGCAGATCGCCATCAACGCCAAGGTAGGCGATACGGTCCTGGTCAGGGTCATTAATGGCGCCTATAATTGTGCCCTGGTGACTTTCCCGGTCGATGTGGCGATCATCGCTTTTGACGGCCGGGCCCTGGGTGTGCCGCCTTTTGGGAATTACAACTCGGCTTTCATGCTGCGGGCCGGCAATCCAATCCTGATCAGCACCGCCCGGCGCTTCGATGCCCTCTTCAAGATGGCCACCCCCTTCAGCGGCTTTGCCACGGTGAACTTTATGGATACCCAGGCGGCGGATGGCGATTTGATGCCTTTCCTGATGACCGCCCGGATTCCGATTGTCATCAAATAAGGCGGAAGGTAATCCCATCCACCTCGGCGGAAGGGCGGGGCCGAATATTCCTCCAGGTCTACCCAGGTGGAAATCATCCCTTAACTCCCCCCTTTCTTGTTTAAAAATATGTTGTAATTTTGTACAAAATCTGTATTTTAAATGCATGATATTTGAATGGGACCCCCTCAAAGATCAATCCAACCGGAAAAAACACGCACTTGATTTTGAGTCCTCTAAAACGATCTGGGAAGATCCGGACCGGATTGAAATTGTTGCGCCCTATCCTTTAGAGAATCGGGTTATCCTAATTGGGGCTGTTAAATCCCAGTTGTGGACCGCTGTCTACACCTGGCGCAGAGGGGCCATAAGGATCATTTCGGTCAGACGTTCCCGGAAAAAGGAGAAAGAATTATATGAAAAAGAAAAACATGGCCAAAGATAATGAAGAATTCGACCGAAGATTTGACCAGGGTG
>JACRCK010000163.1 GCA_016219065.1 Deltaproteobacteria bacterium | reverse complement strand
GTGGGGGGCCAAAGACCTGGTCGAAGACCCCGCCCGGCTGAAGCCGATCCAATTGCTGTCCCTTTCGCCGCCGCCGGACATGAGGCGGGAATGCCTGATCATCGAGGGCGCTTCCCTGGCGGAAAAGGCGGAAAAGCTGGCGGCCGTGATTATGGAAATAAGATAACCCGGAGTGCTGGAGTAATGGAGTATTGGAGTAATGGGCTATAAGGCAATACTCCAACACTCCAATACTCCAAAAGCCTATCAAAAAACTATAAAAGACGGAGGTATCAGCATGCCTGACAAGACGTACGATGCGGTCATTATCGGCGGAGGCCATCACGGCACCATCATCGCTCCCTACCTGGCCAAGGCCGGCTTGAAAGTGGGGGTGTTCGAACGGTTGGATCATCTGGGTGGGGGCGCCGTGACGGAAGACGGTCCGGCGCCGGGCTTTCGCATGAATTTCTGTGCTAATTTTACCCGGTTTTTCGGTCATCCGGCGTACAAAGAGTTTAATCTTCGTGACGAAGGCCTGGAGTACGTTTTCCCCGACACCAATGAGGCGATTGTTTTTGACGACGAGACGTCCTATCTGGGGTATGCCGCTTGGCGGGTTGTGGATCCCAAAACCGGGGAAACGGAATTCAGCGAAGCCAACGTCAAGAAGACTTATGATCAGATTCTCCAGTTTTCCAAGGCGGATGCCGAGACCTATCTTCGTTTGACGGAAATTTACAAAGAAAAATGGAGGCCGGCTTTCAAGCAATTCCGCTACTCGCCGCCTACACCCTGGGGAACTCCCGATTCCATTGAAGAGCTGCTGATGGATCCGAAAAGCGGGCTGGATCCCTCGATGCTGTTCATGAACTGCAAGCAGTTTGCCCACTATTTTTTTGAAAGTCCGGAGCTCCGGCTGTTGACGCTCCGGGGATTTCTAACCTCGAGCGGCATCTTTCCCGACGACCTGCCGGGCATCGGCATGATGATTGCGACCATCCATCTGGCGCTCGGCTGGGAGTCGGCGGCTATCGCTAAAGGAGGGACCCAGTCTATCACCAACGCCCTGGTTTCGGCGGGCAAGAAGCGGGGGGTCGAATATTTTATTAATTCGGAAGTAAACCAGATCATGATAGCCGACGGAAAGGCCAAAGGCATACGGCTGATCGACGGTACTGAAATCGAGGCCAGACAGATGGTCGTGGGGGACGTGGGCACACCCCAGGTGTTTGCCCGCCTGATCGAAGGGAAGCATGTCAGCACCGAAATGAAGCGCCGGCTGGATGCCAACCTATATGACCGCGGCCATGTCTGGGGGGGAACGATCGTTGTACACGAGCTTCCGCAGTACAAGGCGGCCAAGTCCAATCCGGATATCAATGCCACGCCGCGGACTTATTGGGCACCCAAGGACCTGGCTTATATGGAAAACAAGTATATGCACGAGATTTTTCTCTTCGGCATGGGGTCCAAGTTGTTTTGTCTGTCGGCACCGGACAGTATCTGGGATCCTAGCCGCGTGCCGGAGGGAAAACACTCCCTCCTTTTTGAGGATTATACTTGTCCCACTCCCTTTTTCTCCAGGAAAGAATGGCGGCAATTGGCTAATGAATTTATGGATTTGTTAATCCAACAATGGGAAAATTACGCTCCCAACATGACGAAGGACAACATCATCGGATCGCGTATCGTCACCCCGGTGGATTTGCAGGACACCCATTTGGATATGAGAGACGGGTCTTGGAGTGAGGGCAGCATGGCCGGTTCTCAATATGGGCGGTTCAGGGGCCTGCCCGGAGGTTTCCGGACCTTTGTAAAAAATCTTTATATGTGCTCTTCATCTTTGTTCGGCGGCGGAGGGATCGGCCGCGGCTCCAGCTATAACTGCTACAAAGTGATCGCCGAGGATTTCGGACTGCGACAGCCGGAATAGGGGAAAGGGGGGATGGTCATGTCTGCGGCGAAAGATCTTTTCAATCTGCAAGGGAAAACGGCCCTGGTGACGGGCGCCAGTTCGGGATTCGGTCGGAGTTTTGCGCTGACCCTGGCCGAGGCCGGAGCTGATGTGGTCATTTCGGCCAGGAATGAGGAGCGTCTGGCGGAAACGGAAGGGTTACTAAAAAAGACAGGCGTTAAGGTCCTAAAAATCGTCGGAGACATGTCTAAACCCGATGACGTCTCTAAGATGATCGATGAAACGGTTTCCCGGTTCAAAGGGCTCGATGTTGCCGTAAATAATGCCGGAATCCTCACCAAACCCGTCCAGCTCCATGAAATGCCCTATGAGGAATGGCAGCAGGTCATCTCGGTAAATCTGACGGGTGTATTTCTGTGCATGCAGAAGGAAATTGCGGTGATGTTGAAGCAGCCCAGGGGGGGCAGTATTATCAATATTTCCTCGGTCCTGGGATTGGTGGGTCTGGATCCAGATTTTAACCCGCGGGTCAACTATATCGCTTCCAAGCACGGCGTGATCGGCCTCACCAGACAGGGCGCCGTGGAGTATGCCGCCAATGGCATTCGGGTGAACGCCATGGCCCCCGCCTGGCATACGGGTACGTCTTTGGGCAAAGCCAGGTCGGATAACCAATCGGCGGAGGAAAGGGAACAAAGGGAAAAAAAGATGTTGGACTGGACGCCCATGAAGCGGCGGGGGGAATTGGCTGAACTCCAAGGCCTGTTGCTTTTTCTGGCCTCCGATGCCTCCACGTACACCACGGGCCAGGTTTTTGTGTCCGATGGAGGGTGGACGGCCCATTAAGCAAAGTCCATCCTATTGGAAGGGCAACCGGGAAGAATGGGGGGGATCTGGTTATTTTAACCCCAGACCCCCAACTTCTTCCCCCTGTCGCCATTAACTTCTTAAATTGACAAAGTAATGCGAAAGGATTAAAAATGTTAAGAAAAACTTAAAACTGTAAAAAAGAAAAAGTTTGATTTTAAATTTAAACCAATTACGATCCTTCCACGCCGCCGCCAAAACCGGGAGTATCACCAGGGCCGCCGACGAACTGTTGGTCACTCCGGCCGCCGTTACCTTGCAGATAAAACAACTGGAAGAAAACCTGGGTATAAAACTCCTGGTCCGTTCCGGTAATTCCATGCAGCTCACTGATGCGGGGGGAAGGGTATTCGAGAGGGCGCGGAAAATTTTTGAAGATGTTCAGAATCTGGAAACCTTCCTGGCCGACATCGGCAGGATGAAGTCCGGAGTCCTGAAAATAGGGTGTTCGGAGACAGCCGCCGTCTATGTCATGCCCCGGCTGATCAAGATTTTCAAACAAACCTATCCGGACATAAAGGTCATTATCGATCGGGGGACCAACGAGGATATGATCAGAAGCCTGTTGGAGCACAAGCATGAGCTTCTAATCGTTCGTCACCGGCCGGAAGATAAAAGACTGAAGATGCGTCACATGGGGCGCCAGGAAATCCTGCTGGTCGCCTCCCAGGAAAGCAACCTGTTGACCCGGGAGACCATTCCTGTCGCCGAATTGGGTAAAATCCCGCTCATCGTTCCCCTTAAAGGGTCGGCCACCCGTGAGATCGTTCATGAGTATTTGAAGCGATTCCAGGTAGCGCCCCAGGTGGTCATGGAGTCCTCCAGCACGGCTTTGATCAAAAAGCTGGTCCGGGAGGACGAAGGGGTCAGCTTCCTCTGCCGGGATGTCGTGGAAGAGGAGTTGGCGAAAGGGGTTCTCAAGGAGATTCAACTCCGGGAAGGCCCGCTTTTTATCGAATACGGCATCGGTTATCTGAATCGCAATAATCTGTCGCGGGCTTCCCTGGCTTTCCTCCGGATGCTGGAGCAGTTAAAGGACCTGTTGTAACCGGACCTGGAATCCGCTCTCGCTCCGCTCCCGGCCAACCTCATTTTCCTTTGAAAAGGGGTTTCCGTTTTTCCAGAAACGCCTGAAATCCCTCCCGGCCGTCTTCCGATACATAGGCGACGACAAAGCAATTGCTTTCATAATGGATCGCCGACGGCAAATCGAGGTTCATGCCCTGGTCGATGGTGTTCTTAAGCAGGCGCAGGGCCACCGGCGGTTTGGCCGCCAACTTTTTGGCCCAGGTTTTCGCCTCTTCCAGCAAGTTGTCTTTACCGACCACCTTATTCACCAGGCCGAGCAAACGGGCTTCCTCGGCACCTACCGATTCACCCATAAAAAGCAATTCCTTGGCTTTGGCTGTACCGATCAGGCGGGGGAGCCTTTGGGTCCCGCCCGATCCCGGTATGATTCCCAAATTGATCTCCGGACAACCTAGCGTCGCATTGTCCGCTGCAATCCTCAGGTCACAAGCGAGAGCCAGCTCACAGCCACCGCCCAAAACAAAGCCGAAGACGGCCGCGATGGTTGGTTTTTCAATTCCGGCGACCTTGTCGAGACATAATCGGGTGATATTCCGGAAGGCCAAATAATCCGGTATCGATTTTCCCGCCACTTCTTTAACATCGAGGCCCGCCGCAAAGGCTTTTTCCCCGGAACCGGTCAGGATCACTACGGAGACCGATGGGTCGATTTCGAGATCGCAGAAGGCGTGATAGATCTCCCGGTAGGCTTTCTCATTGAGAGAATTGACCGGCGGGCGATTTAACCGGACCACCGCAACGTTTCCATCTTTTTCAAGCAGCAGGGTTTCATAATCCATAGCTTCTCCCCCGTTAAGTAGTTAATCCGGTGCAACCCGGGTGTTCCGCCCGGCGGCGGGATGTCCGGCGCCCTTTAAAAGACAAACAGATCCAGACCGCCCATCATATTCATGACGGCGCCCGTCATGTAGGCGGCGCTGTCCGAGCACAGGTAGGCGATGGCGCCGGCAATTTCTTCGGGCTGGGCCGGCCGACGGAAGACCGTCTTTTTCTCCACGGCCTGACGGACCGCCTCGGGGAGCAGATCATAGCCGTCCGTAGCGCAGATGCCGACCAGCACGCTGTTGGCCGTGATATTGAAGCGCGCACCTTCCAGAGCCGCCGTCTTGGCCAGGGCGATGAGTCCCGCCTTGGCCGCCCCATAACTCGACTGCCCCGCGCCGCCCAGAACGCCGGCTACGGAGGTCATATTGATGATGCGACCCCATTTCCGGGCGCACATGTCGGCCCAGGCCTCCTTGATGCAGTAAAAGGCGGAGTTGAGGCAGAGCTTGATCTCGTAATCCCACTCTTCCGGGGTCGTCTTGGCAATGCTGATGTTGTGGCCCATCAGGGCGGCGTTGTTCACCACAATATCAATGGGACCCAGTTCCTGCTTGATGGCGGCAAAGCCTCGGGCCACCTCACCGGCCAGGCTGGCATCCATTTGGATGGCCAAAGATTTCCGGCCGAGGGCCTTAATCTCCTCGGCCAGGGCCGCCGCCCCCTCCAGGTTACGAAAACCGGTTACCACCACGTCCGCCCCTTGTCCGGCGAGGGCCAAAGCAGCGTGCCGGCCAATTCCTTTGGGGCGGGAGGCCCCGGTCACCAAGGCTATTTTTCCTTCTAAAGACATGGTACCTCCTGAAAGTCTGTTATTCTTCCTGAAGAGTCAATGTCCGCTCGTAGGCCTTTTTCAGCGCTTGCGCCATCCGGGCGGCGTCGGCCGGGCCTTGCTGGAGTTGCGCCTGCACCTGGCAGAGTTCGCCGATAACCTCTAAAAGAGGTCCCAGGCTTTCCAAATAGGAAGTACCTGCCTGCCGCGCATCAGCAAAATGCCGGGCGATGGCCTCGGCCGCCAGGAGGCCGCTCCGGAGGGCGGAGCCGATCCCCTCAAAGGTGATGGGCAGGATCAGTCCCGCCGCATCGCCGATCAGGAGGACATTGTTGCGGGCGGGCTGGAAGGCGCCCGATAGTAGGGGTTCGTGCAACAGGGCGATGGTGCAGCCGTCCTTCCACAGCGGCTGGCGGTCGGGGTCAAACCCGTAGGGGGAGAGCACCGCGGCGATTTCCCGCCGCAGTTCCCGGAGCCCCGAACCTTCGATCAGGAAGACATCTCCCTTGTGGTTGACGTTAAAACGCGGGCGCGGCAGGCCCTTGGGGAAAAACCAGTGAAAGCTATTCCGGTCAAGCTGCAGAGCTCCCCGATAGCATTCCCGGATAGGACCGGAATAACGGACCTTCAATTCCGGGAAGATCGAGCGGCGGACCATCGAGGTCGCTCCGTCGGCGCCGATGAGATAACGGGTCCGCAGGGTTTCGGGCGGTCCTGCCTGTTGGAGGGTGATCTGGAGATCCCCCGGTCCCCCCGCCAGGGCGGCGACGCGGACCCCGTCCCGCAGGACGACTCCGCACCGCAGGGCTCCCTGGACCAGCCAGTGGTCCAGATCTTTCCGCCAGGAAAGAGCCGTCGGCCAGGGGAGCGTTTGAGCCGGAGCCGCCCCGACGTAGAAGCGATGCCCGGTGAGTTGCGGCGGATCGGTGAGCACCGCCGCCGGAATGGGCCCAAATTCTTCCTCGATAATTCCCCCGGCCCATTTCCCCATGATCATGCCCGAGCAGACCTTGTCACGAGGCAGCTTTTTCTTTTCGATCAATAGAGTACGGAGGCCTCGGTCGGCACAGCGTTTTGCGGCGGCTGCTCCGCCGGGACCGGCCCCCACCACGATGACGTCGAATGTTTTGGAACCCTTCATTGTTCGAATCTCCTTGGCTTAACGGAAGAGGCGGTCTGTATCGGACCGGCCGCCGGCTTGGGCTCCACTTCAGCCTCTCTCAAAGAGTCGCGAAGCAGGAATTCCTCTCCGGAAAGTTTGGGGGGAAAGCCTTTACTCTTCTTGATCTTCGCCAGGGTTGGTTGTGGGCGCTCCTCATGCCGACTGAGCGGGTGACGGTAATCGGAAGTGCTGGTGGGACCCACCGGGATGATGTTCTTTATCATGAAGGGCAACTCTTCAGCACAGGCCCAGGTTATTTCGGCTGATTTTCTTCCTGCCGCAGCGATTCTTGAAAGGCTTTAAAGAAGGCATCCTTTTCTCGCCAATCCGATCCGTATCGCTTTTCGAAAAAGGAGTTCGTCCGTTCAAAGGACTTCATCCACCAGAACCGCACGCCTCCTCCGCTAAGGATGGCGCTAAGTATCTCTTCGAGTTCCGGCATCGACTCTTTCGGAAGAAAACCCGCCGCCCCCAGTTCTATGGATTTCTTTAACGATTCCGGCGTAGCCGCGTGGGCGGTCAGCATCACCGTGGGAAAATCTTTGGCAACGGATTGTCTCAAAAGTTTAAATCCGTCCACTCCCTGGATGTCCAGGATTACGGCGTCATAAACTTCACCGTTTAACAACCTTTCCGCGGTGGCGAAATCAGCCGCCCGGTCCACGTGGCACAAACGCAAGATTTCTTCGAGCACGTCCAGGACATCCGGTTCATCATCGACAATCAATATTCGTTTGCCCTGCAGTAGATTCGGTGTATTGCTCATTGGCGAGGTTCCTTTCCCCAGTACCTGGTTGCCATGGAATGACCCTCTGATCATTGATAACGTTTAGTCAAAAGGTCTATGATCCGATCGGTGGTGGAAACCGTTTTCTTGATTTGCACTTTGGCTGGTCGGGTCTGCAACCAGAAAATATTTTCGGGGAAAGGCAAATCCACATCGACGGCCCATTCCATATCCTGGGGACGCCCCAATCGTTCTTCGACGGTTTTGGCGATCTTGGAGATTTCCAATACTTCGGCGTCGTCCAGAGAGGCCATTTGTTGCATTTCCGCCGGGACATTCACCCATTCCGCTCCTCTTTTCTGGTTGACCACACATTGGGTCTTGTGGCCGATGTGTCGGGTAAGGATAGCCAGGGAATCTTTATCTACTATAAAGCCGTCTACGCTGCCCGAGCCGCTTACTACGCCTTCCCCCAATCCCCAATTGGACTCTAAAATGACTTTGCTGGTATCGCCGGTAACCGGATCTACCGTGAAGGTGACGCCGGAAGATCTGGAATTCACCATTTTGGGTATGGCAACGCCCAATTCATCGCCGATGATCGGCAGCCCCTTGTTGACCCGAAAGGCCACGGCCCTCGTGGTAAAGGCGCTGGCCCAAACTTTTTTTATTTTATTCAACAGGTCGGGCAAACCCCGAACATTGAGATAGGTTTCAAACATGCCCGGGCGGCTTTCGGTGCCGGCGGACCGGACCGAAACCGCCGCATCCGGTAACCCCAGTTTTTTACAAAGCTTTTCGTAATATTCCTTTACCAGTTGGTCGATCCCGGGAGGCAGCGACCGGCTGAGGATCATGGTCTGGCATCTCTCACTCACTTCATCGAAGGTCGCGATTCCGGCCCCTTTCAGGTCACCCAGACTCTTTACATAAGCCTCCATCTCCCGGCCGGCACCGGTCTGGGCCAGAAATTGCTTATACAGCTCCAGCGAAATGGCGAAACCGGGGGGAACGCGCATGCCGAGGTGGATCATTTGACCCAGATTGGCACATTTTTTCCCCACCAAATCATTGTGCTTTTCGTCCAGTTCCTCAAACCAGAAAATAATTTTT
>JACRCK010000164.1 GCA_016219065.1 Deltaproteobacteria bacterium | reverse complement strand
TGGAACATACAGGGCATACAGAACGGGAAGATACGGATAGCCCCCATGATGCAGGAGATTCCGAAGAACACGCCACCCATGCCCCCGCACCAGGCAAAGCCGATACCGGCGGCAGATTCAGTTGGGGATGTCTGGGGCTGTTTTAAAAACGTAGGGGCGGACGTCTCTGTCCGCCCCCGATCCGGGTGATTCGTACCCAATCCGGGGGCGGACAGGGACGTCCGCCCCTACGCCTGAAATTGCCGACATGCTAAAGAAGATTCTCTTATTATTCATATGCCTCATATCCACCTGCGCCGCAGCCTGGGCTGCCGATAAGGTAAGGTTGGGGGATGTCCCCTCCTTTCTGGGCGAGGCGAAGTTCGACCACTCCGGGATGCGGGTGGCTTATGCCGGGGATGTGAACCGGGACGGGTATGAAGATTTTATGATTGCCGCCCCCAATAACGGCGAGGGGGGCAACAATGCCGGCAAGGTCTACCTGATGCTGGGCAGTCCCCGGGGCTGGCAGGCCAACCAGTCCCTGGCCTCGGCGGCTCCGGTAATTTTCATCGGCGAGGAGGCTAACGATAATGCCGGTCTGGCTATCGGGTTTATCGGCGATGTAAACGGGGACGGTCTGGATGATATCCTGATCGGCGCGCCCAATAACAGCGAGAACGGGGTGCACACCGGCAAATGTTACCTCTTTCTGGGCCGCAAATCGTGGGAATCCGCATATAACCTTTCCAAAGCGGATGTGGTCTTTCTGGGAGAACGGGAGGGCGACCGGTCCGGGGCGGCCGTAAGCTATGCCGGTGATGTAAACGGTGACGGCCTGTCCGATTTCCTGATCGGGGCGCCGGAAAACCGGGAGGGCGGGGAAAGCGCCGGGAAAGCCTATCTGCTGCTGGGACGCAAGGATTGGCCGAAGCGTATCCGGTTATATTATGCGGATGCCAGCTTCACCGGCGAGGACAAGGATGACAAGGCCGGCGGCAGCCTGGCTTTTGCGGGGGACGTGAACGGGGACGGGTATGATGATATCCTGATCGGCGCGCCGAACAGCGGTATAAACGGCGCGGAATCGGGGCAAGCCTATCTTGTCCTGGGACGTAAAACCGGCTGGAAAACCGGCGTCATTCTCTCCCATGCAGATGCCAGCTTTACCGGCGAGGGCGAAGACAATAACGCCGCCTTCGCCATATCCTATGCCGGGGATGTAAACGGCGACGGTTTGAGTGACTTTGTGATCGGCGCGCCGGGCAACAGCCAGGCGGGAAGCAAGGCCGGCAAATGCTATGTCATTCTGGGCCGGAAAACCGGCTGGAAGATACACACCCCCCTGGCCCAAAACCCGGTCTCAATAACCGGCGAAAATGATGGCGACCATTTTGGAACCTCCCTGGCTTACGCCGGGGATGTGAACGGTGACGGTTTGAGTGATTTTCTGGCGGGCGCAAACCGGAACTCCGAGGCCAATAACAAGGCGGGCAAGGTTTACCTGTTTTACGGGCGGGCCCCCTGGCCTGAAGGTACAGAGGCCAGGGATGCCGATATACAATATCTGGGCGAACAGAGAAATGACCTCTGCGGCGGATATATCGCCTATGCCGGGGATGTGAATGGAAGCAGCCTGGCGGGATTTGTTATCGGGGCCGATTCCAGCGGCCAGGCGGCCCATTCCGCCGGCAAGACCTATCTGGTCACGCCCAGGATTAATTCCCAGCCCACCCAAATCAGCCAGTTGAAGCTGATGGCCGACCAGTCTTTCCGGCAGGAGCTTGCCACCCAGTTAAAAACCGGCGAGGAATTGTTCATTCAACTGACCGGCCCGCACCCGGACAGCCAGGCCGTCAATGCCGCCGCCGTGGAGGTAAGCGCCTCCCCGGCCAATAAACTGGCGGTAAGGCTCACTGAAACGGCTCCCAACAGCGGTATTTTCAGGGGCAGGGTAAAGTTAACCCGCACCGGCACCGAGCGCTTCGCCCGGCGACTGGCGGTTCGTCCGGGGGATATCATTAAGATAGCCTCTAAGACTGATCCCAGGAAATCCATTCAGGTAGGTTTACGTCCCACTTTGATGGGTTACTCCGTAGCGCCGGGGCTTGTCCCCGGCAATTCTGGCGGGGGACAAGCCCCCGCGCTACAAGATGGCAACGGATTTTTGAAAGCCGGAGAGACCGCGGAGCTTGCCCTTAAGGTTGCCAATTATTATTTCCAGCCGCTGAAAGGGGTTAAAGTAACCCTGTCAGGGTCAGACCCCTATATCAAGCTGATTAAACCCGGCGCATCGGTGGGGAATATAGGCATAGGCGAGAGCCAGGCCAATAAGGAAAAATTGGTGGTCTCCGTGGCGGATAATTATCCCCCGGATCACCAGCCGAGCCTTAAATTGCTGATCCAGGCGCAGCCCGACCTGAGCTGGCAGGAGGATTTCACCTTAAAAATCAGCCGGATGGTTGCCATCCGGGGACATATCAGCGATAGATACAGCAATCAGCCGGTGGCCAAGGCTAAAATATTCTACGGCAAGCAAACCATTGCGGCCAGGCCCGACGGCAGTTTTACCCTGCACCTTCCGCAAAGCGACAAGCCGGCGCTGCTGCGGGTTGGCGCCGGCGGGTATCTGTTCTGGAAATCGCGGATAAGCGCCCAAAAGGATCAGGAAATTACCGTAAAGCTGCCCCCCCGCTGGCAGTTGGACAATGCTGCGGCTTCGTTTGTGGGCGAAGCCCCCCATGATTTTTCCGGCTGGACGGTGACCGGCGTAGGCGATGTGAACGGGGACGGGTATGACGATTTTGCGGTGGCGGCCAAAAACAGCGGGGCCGGGGGAAGCGGGGCCGGGCAGGTATACCTGTTTTTCGGCCGTCCGGGCGGGTGGGAAAAGGGGATGATCCCCTTCAAGGGGCTGATCCCCTTCAAGGGGCCGGATTTGTCCAGGGCCGATGCCTCGTTTGTGGGCGAAGCCGCCGGGAATGAGGCCGGATATGCGGTGGCGGGAGTCGGAGATGTAAACGGAAGCGGGTTCGACAGCTTCGTGATTGGCGCGCCCGGTAACAGCCAGGCCGGGGATAAGGCGGGCAAGATATATCTGATTACCGGCAAGGCCGTCGGCTGGAAGATGCGGACGCCGCTGGATGAGGCCGCCCCGGCCACCTTTATCGGGGAAAGACCCTCCGACCGGGCGGGATATGCCCTGTCTTATGCCGGGGATGTAAACGGCGACGGTTATAATGATATCCTGGTCGGCGCTCCGGGATCGAAGGGCAGCGGCCTGCATTCCGGGCAGGTATACATAATTTTCGGCAAGCCGGACGGCTGGGGGAAGAATTTGCCGCTGTCGGATGCGGACGCTTCATTTGCGGGGGAGGCCACCCGCGATGTGGCTTGCCGGGCGGTTTCTTATGCCGGGGATGTGAACGGTGACGGCTATGATGATTTCCTCAACGGCGCACCCGATCATACGGGAGCCAAGGATTTCTGCGTACGGACCTACTTGATTTTTGGCCATCCGCCCGGCTTGCCGAAAATTATGTACACCAGCCCGGAATGCAGGCCGTTGCCCTTCGATCCCGGAGCGCCGATGAGTAAATCATTATAGCCGTCTCCGTTTACATCCCCGGCATAAGACAATGCCCATCCAGCCCGGTCGGAAGGTTTT
>JACRCK010000158.1 GCA_016219065.1 Deltaproteobacteria bacterium | reverse complement strand
TGACGCCCGATTATCAGGTGATTTTTGCCAATCGGTCTTTTCGAAACCGCTTCGGTGAGTTGGACGGCCGGCACTGCTATGAATATGCTTTCGGATTTAATGAACCCTGCGATTTCTGTGAATCGTTCCAGGTCCTTACAACCGGCCAACCCCATCATTGGGAAGTCCTGTCTCCGGACGGCAGCACGATCGATGCCTACGATTTCCCCTTCACCGATGCCGATGGTTCCCGCTTGATCCTGGAGATGCACACAGACATCACCGCCCGGAAACAGGCCGAGGAAGAATTGCGCCAGGCCCATAATAAGATAAAATTTTTTGCCGCTCAAAGTCTGACCGCCCAGGAAATGGAGCGCAAGCGGATCGCCGGAGAGCTGCATGACGGCATCGCCTCCTCGCTGATGGCCGTTAAAATCAGAATTGACCAACTAGTCGAGGAACTGAAACCCGGGGCCGGTGATCCGGCCGCCCTCCAGGACCTGGGCTTGAAAGTGCTGGGGATCAATAACGAGGTCCGGCGCCTGATGGTCGATCTGCGGCCGGCCATCCTGGATGATCTGGGCATTGTGGCCGCCTTGAATTGGTTCTGCCGGGAATATCAAAAAACCTACCCTGCTTTTGCCGTGGAAAATCGGATCAGCGTGTTGGAAGACGAGGTGCCCGATTCCATAAAAACGCCCATTTTTCGGATATCCCAGGAAGCCATGAACAACATTGCCAAATACAGTTGCGCCTCCCTGGTGAAAATGTTTCTCCGCAAAGAAGGTGCCAAGATCCGTCTGACGATAGCGGATAACGGGCGGGGATTTGATCCGGAGACGATCCGCAGAGGACTGGGGCTTTCCACCATGAGGGAACGGGCCGAATTGTCGGGCGGTTCTTTCGATCTCGAAGCGGAGACCGGGAAAGGTACGACCATTCGTGCGGAGTGGGCTGAATAATTTCTCTGCTTGAGAGAAGCCCCGGACCCCGGTTTTCACCGGGGTGACGGTGAGGACCGGGTAATTCTCCTTAAAGTGTTTGCCCCCCCAAAGAGGCTTCTAAGCTGACAACCCCGGCCCTGAGCGGATAAATACATTGTCCCCGACCAGGTTTGGTATATCACCCACCGCTGCCACAGGGAAGATCGATGGACGGAAAGCCCGGCAAACCATGATCGGTGCGAAACGAACCAACCTTTATTTTCTACTCATCCTGGCCCTGGCCATCGTCCTCCGCTGCCAGGGCCTGTTCAACCCCTTGCTGGATAAGCATTCCTGGCGGCAGACGGATACGGCGGCCGTGGCCTATAATTACTACACTTCCGGCCTGAATATTTTTCAGCCGCGGCTGGATGTTTTGCCGGAAATCCGGGAACTGGAGTTCCACCTCTATCCGTACACCGTGGCCCTGTTGTATACGCTCTTCGGGTTTCACGAAGTTTGGGGTCGGGTGGTGTCCATTCTTTGCGGGCTGGGAACGTTATGGTTTATCTTTCTGCTAACCAGGAAATATGTCAACGAAACCTCCGCGTTCTATGCCGCTTTTTTTTGGGCTTCCAGCCCCATGGCGGTATTTTACAACCGGGCCTTCCTGCCGGAATCCATGATGCTGGTCTGTTCCGCGGCCGGGATGTACTGGCTGCTGCGCTGGTCGGAAACCGAAGAAGCCCGCTTCCTGCTGCTGTCCGCCGGCTTGCTTTCCGGTGCGATTTTGATCAAGCTAACTTCGCTGTATCTATCCGGACCGGTTTGGTATGTCCTTTGGCAAAGGCTTGGTAAAAAAATATTCTCCCGGCCCTCGGTTTACCTGTTTGGACTCGTGGCCTTGGTTCCGCCGCTGCTCTGGTATGGCTATCAGCACCAACTATTTAAGGCCGCGAGCTGGGGAACCAGTATCTTTGATATCGGCAACGATAAATGGTTCAATCAAGCCATCTTGTTGAATCCGGATTTTTATCAAAAGGTTTGGCTGCAATATCTCGGGGAACAGCATTTCGCCTTTACCGGGTATGCGTTCCTCTTCGTCGGCTGGGTCGTCAAGCTTCCTGAAAAAGCCAAAGTCTTCGGGATCTGGATGGGGGCGGTTTTCGCCTATATCCTGCTCATCGCCGTCGGGAACTACGTTCATGAGTACTACCAGTTGGTGGTGTTAATCCCGGGATCGGTATTGGTCGGGCGGGGGATGGCCCTCTGTCTGGAGAAAACGTCTCAATGGAAAAACCCCGCTGCTTGGCTGCTGACCATCGCGGCCGTGGCCTGGCTTCCGGTTTGCGGATATACCAAAAGCCTGAGCCGGATGAAATTTGATATTACCTACCAAATGGCCGGGGAATCTTTGGCGGCCGTATCCGGGAAGCAAGACCGGGCCTTGGTGATCAGTGACGGGCAACCGGAGGTTTTATATTATGCCCATCGTAAAGGGTGGCATCTGGAGCGGGAAAAATATTCCCTGGCTTGGGTGAACTGGTATATTGCCCAGGGCGTCCAGGTGGTGGTGGTCAAAGGCAAAGAACAAAAAGAGCTGACCAGGTTGCCGCAGGATATCTCCCGGCTGGAGAAATCCATAACCTTGGAGGACCAGAGCACGATCGATGAATTGAAAAAATATTTGATCCCGGTTAAGCAGACCAACTGGTTTTGGATTTTTCGGACCAACCTGCCGGAAAGCGCAGCCCTTGGCCGGTTCCCAGGCCCCTAAAACGACGGCGGCCCCGGAACGCTATTCTTAACCGGACGGAGTTCGAAACAACCTATTAAACCGCCATGCGCGGGGCAAACACCCAAGAAATATGAAAAAAGTCTTTGTATTTTAATTTTGCATTTTGCATTTTGAAATTTGCATTTTGCATTCTATTTTCGTACTAAACGGCACCCAAATCACAGCGCCCGGCTCTGGAGGATCATCCACAGGTAAAAGGCGGCGTAGCTGCGCCAGCCGGTCCAGCGTGCGGCGATTTCCCGGAGGGCGCTCTCCGCGGGCCTCTCCGGCAGCCCCTGCAACTCCTGCATGGCCGCCTGCAAGCCCAGGTCCCCGGCCGTAAAGATATCGGGCCGGCCCAGGCCGCGCATGAGGACGATCTCCGCCGTCCAGCGACCCACCCCTTTGATTTCGACTAGACGCTTCAGCGCCTCCTCGTCGGAGAGCGCCGCCCAGGCGGCCCGGTCGAGTTCGCCCGCCGCCGCAAGATCGGCAATTCCCAGCAAATACGCCGCCTTCTGCCTCGAGACGCCCAGAGCGCGCAAGCCCCCTGCACCGGCCGCGATCAACTGCTGCGGGGCAGGATAGAAGCCGTAACGCTCCTCACCGCGGGCAGCGGAGACGGTGATTTGGGTTCCCAGATTCGCCATCAGTTGGTAGCGGGTGGCCTGGGCCGACCGCACGCTGACCTGCTGCCCGAGGATGGCGACCAGCAGGGCCTCGTACATATCGGGGGCCCGCACGATCCGCAGGCCCCCGAACCGTTTCCGGAGCGGAGTCAGGTCGGGATCGGCGGCCATAGCCGATAAGTACCCTGTCGCGTCCTGATCGAGACCCCACAGGAAGCGGGTCTGCCCGGCGAGTTCCTCGAGCCAGGCGGCTTTCGTCTTCCGGGGCCGGGCGTCCTGACTCGGGAAGGACAGGAGGCGGATGCCCAGGCTACCGGCAACGGTCAGGTCGAACTCGGCCACGGCGGGAAACCCCGCCAGCCGGAGGGGTCGGCGCAGGAGGCGCCGATCGACAAAACGGAAGGGCGCCCCGTAAGAGGAAGTGCGGATATGCCGGAGCATCCACTCGACGTGGAAAGGTCTGGGCAGGGGCAGGTGAACGGCGGGCGCGTCCCGAGAGATCGGCCTGAAGGCGGCGATCTTCATCCGAAGGGGAGCCGACCCCACCGGCCTACCAGATCCCCCGGGACATAGCGCCGGCTTCCACCGGCCTAAACCCGTCAAAGGTGATATCGCGTACCTTGCTCATGTTCTGCCATAATATTTTATAGCCTTTCAGCCGCCGGAAAGGTCTCAACCGTCGCTGGAACATTTCGAGTTCGGCCGGGGTGGCCGGGCGCCGGTCCCCGACCGTTCCGGTGAGCCGTATGGCCGGGGCCTGGCGGAACCGGCCCTGCCACAGGGATCGATACCAGAACAAACGGCTGCTATTGACGGCCAGCACACAGACCCGCGGGTTCTGCTTTATATTTCCGGCCAGGGTCTGAAGAAACTCATCAAAGAAAAAGCCGCTGGGATTGTCCCGCAGTATTAAAGACCCGACGGGGGTCAGATGCGGGGTGCCGTCCGAATTAACGGTGGCGACGGCGTAATGCAGGGAGGTGTTCAGGGCGTCCCCGAACACCTTTTTTATGGCCGGCCAATGAGGGGTGATATCCATATTTTCCTCCTATCTATTGATATGAATTTCACAGAGCTAAGCGGAAGCCGGCCTTATGGCGGACCCGCTTCAGCGACTTGTTGGCACTCTTGTCTTCAAGGTGATCAAAATGGTTGATGAAACAAACAACATCCATTCGAAGATCAATGAAGGCATGATCACCGACGTTGCTCGTTCTATGAAGAACAGGGGTATCGCAACCGGATCAGGATAATTTCAACTATCCCTGCAATCAGAAGAAGCCTCTTGATCCAATTATCGTGGTAAGTCATTCTCTCGTCCTTTCTGCTTCCATCCGCGTTTGGAAACGAACCAGGTTATGGTCAGAGCCACTGCCAGCAACAGAATCATGCTGTATGCGGGCCGTGGCTCAAAAATCAACAAGGGCCAAAGCCAGAAAATGCCATATAGTGCCGATAGCAAAAGGCTTGGTATGCCCTGGTCGATCAGGACCATTATGACTATGCCGATTCCCGAGAGAAAAACACCCAAAAACCAGAAAAGGTCCCCTGTCGCGGGTAAATCAACACCACGACCGGCTTCGGCCCGAGCTTTGATTCCCATGAGCATTCTTCTTTCCATAATGTAGTGCAGTGGCGTCCCGACAAAGTCGCCGATCTTACTTTTTAGGGTTGGCAAGGCCTGCCCATGAGTTCGTACGATCAAGCGGGTTTGTTCCGGATTGACCTTTTTCAGAACAAAAGCTCCCCAGTTCTGCAAAACAAAAGAATTTCCAGGATCGACCTGGACCACTGGGAAGCTATATTTTATTATGCTTTTTGACTCATCAAGCGATCCCGGGACAATACGACCGACTTTCATCTCCAGGGTCCCGGTTACAGTCTTATCTGCGTTGCGAGTCTCATAGCCCAGGGCCCTTTCAATAAAATCATAGCTGAAAAAACCTCCCCGATCCGCGCCCAGTTGAGTCAGCAACTTCCAGACTTCAGAGGCCGGAGCGTTTATCGTTATGGCCCGGGTGGAACATAGGTGTGGTGCCAGGTTATCACCAACCAAAGGCATTTTTATTTCATCATCTGATGCTCCCCAGGTCAGGATCGAAGGGCGCAGAAAAAAAGCATAACCCATTAATTGAATAACGATTATAGCGATGAAGAGTAAAAGAGATCTCTTAATATTCACCATCGTGATTCAGCAACCTCCATTAGCCAAAGCGAGAACGTATCGCCGGCAAATACGGCCAACAATAGAATAACCCTACCGAAAGGCCGGCTCGCGGTAGACCTGCACCTAGGCGCGACAAAAGGGGCACAGACGGCGTTCCAACCGTACCCGTTGGAATAACAGACCCCGCCCTTTTTTACGGGCGTATCGGCAAAGGGGACAGATTTCCTACCAAAATCTAGCCCTGGCCAGGATGCGGGGATCATCCCATGCCGTTAACGCTGTTCGGGATTTTTTTTACCTGCCGGGTGCCGACCGCATAGGACAGACCCATGAGCAGGCAAACCAGCGAGGACCAGATCTTGACGTTGTTTAAGGCTTCCGGACGAAAAAGGGCCGCCGGGATCAGGACCAATCCCCGAGCCAGATAGATGGCCGAAATGATGATCAGGGCCGGTTTGAGGAGCGGCAGCGGGGAGAGGAGCCCTGCCCCGGCGAAGGCATAGGCCGCCCAGAGAAACAGGATCACGGTCAGGCCGGCCGCCAGCAGCCCCGGCACGAGGGATCCGTTGGCGGCCAGGGTGGACAATCGTTCGCCGGCTCCGAAAAAACGATACCAGTCGGCCCCGCCGACCATGATGACAAGGTGCAGCAAACCGGCCAGCAGGCTCAGCCCGCCGCCCAAAAGCAACGCATAGTTGACGGAACGTTTCATAATTTTTCCCTTCCAGGAGGTGCTTTCCTATTCCCATTCATAGGGATTACGAATCCGCACTCGGGCGCCCATTTGTTCGAACAAACGAAAAAGGCCGTAACGGTTTCGATCCAAAAAAAGAAAATCCGGGTTCATAACCATGTGCCGGCGCAATTTAAAGGTTTCGTTGGTCAGGGCCCGGCCCTCGCGAATAAAGTCGCTGTTGGTTTTAAAATCGAACACCTCTTGCCGATACAGTTTTCCAAACCATTCCCCGAAACGGTGCATTACCTGGAATAGCCGTTCCTGGACCTCCGGTTCGAGACCCGGTCGAAGTAGTTTCAATTTCTTAAACAAATGAAAATGGGTTTTCTGGTCATGGTGCAGGATGGCCCGGGGCAGTTGCCGGTAACAACGGACAAAATCGGGGCTCAGCTTTTTGACGCAGCCGAAATCGATCAGGCCGACGGTCAAGTCCCGATCGATGATGAAATTACCCGGATTGGGATCGGCATGGAAACAGTGAAGATCATAGAGACTTTTTATGAACAGATCATACATCTGCTGGGCTACGGCATCGCGGGCCTTCCGGCCGGGGTCGGCCTTCAGCCATATATTAAGCGGCTTTCCGGATAAAAAGGTCGTGCTCAAAACACCGGCGGTGGAGGTGGCGGGCCGGATCTCCGGAATACGGAGTCGGTCCATTTTCAGGTGATCGGCGAAAAAAATGATATGACGGGCTTCCTGCTCGTAGTCGACTTCCTCTAAAAGCCGTTCTTCAATTTCCTGCAAGGCCGGGCCGATCAGGTCGAACTCGGCCCAGGGCCGGGTCAGGTTCCGGATCAATTGGATATCACTGGCGATGGTGTTGCGAATGCCGGGATACTGCACCTTTACCGCCAAATCGACGCCGTCTCGATCCGTGGCCCGATGGACCTGGCCCAGGCTGGCCGCGGCAAAGGCTTGGGGGGCGAAGGAACGAAAAACCTCTTCCGGCGGTCGGCCAAAGGCATTTTGGATGGCTTTGCGAACCAGGGCCTGATTCATGGCCGGCACCTGATTATAGGATTTTTCCAGTTCTTGCCGAACCGCGGCCGGGAAAAGGTCCAGCTCAAGGCTCAGTAGTTGGGCGATTTTGATGGCCGTGCCCTTCAATAAACTCAGGCCTTTAAAGAGGATTTTGGCGCTTTCGCCTTCCAACTCGGCTCTGGCCTTTTCGCGACCGACTTCGGATAAAAACGGCTTCTGGGCGTAGTACTTTAATAACCGACTCCCCACTTGGGCCGCGGTTTTACTCCCGGCGACGCTTCTTTGCCATTTTCCTTGGGGTATTTCGTTTTTCATCGGGTTCACTCATAAATTCGCGTTTTATCTGATGAAGGGTATCAACCTGCCGACAGAAAAAATCGAAACGGCTCAAAATATGTTGTTTGAATAAAAATTGGGTGATATCAAATAGTTTATTCACGATCCCGGCTTTCAGCAAGCTGCAGGCCAGATGGAGGCTCTTATCTATCAATATACTGGTATTGTTGAACTGGTCGGAACTGTCTTTGGACCAATAGATGATGATGCCGATATAATAGTCCCAAACAAATTGCAGCAGTATTTCTTGGAAGGCTTGCTTGGGAATTTCTCCCACCTCCACGGCGGCCTCAAACAGGTCATTGATGATTTTGGAAAAAAGGTCCCGGATGGCTTGCATCTGTTTGACTTGTTGAAATAAGGAAAAGAAAACCATTTTGAAGGTTTCTTGGATGAACTCCCGGTCCGGCAGAAAGAGCTCCAGGTTGGTTTCCAGGAAGGCTTGCAGTTGCTCCTGCAGGGTAAATTTATTAAAACCCGGGATGGATTTCAGCCGCTCGGCGCCGGTCTGAAGTTGGTGCTCATAATAGGCAAAAAGGATCGCTTCCTTGGTCGGAAAATAATTGTAGATCGTGGCCTCTCCGATATGAGCTGCTTTGGCGATGGCCTTCATGGTGGTACCCTTGAGGCCTTTTTCGCTGACGATTTCCACGGCGACTTTGATTAGTTTAAGCCGGGTTTCCAATTTTTTTTCATTGCTGATTTTCATCGGTACCGCCCTATTTAAAAAGATTTTACTATATATTAAAATAGATAATTTTGTATTTAAAATATAGTAAATTTATTTAAATGCAAGCAATTTTTTATTCCGCGGTCATTTTTTTAACCGACCCGGATAGGTGGGGGGGGACTTGAGTGTGTACCACTATAAAGGGCGAAGCGGCTAAAAAATGAAAACAAGCGTAGGGGCAGGCCCTTGCCGGCCCGCCTCAGGTCTGCCCGGGAGGGACCGGTTTAAATCGGCAGCGGCGCGATGACCTGGGAGGAGGCGAACATCCAGGTGATCAGGGCGGCGTTGAGGAGGGCTCCCAGGTAGATCTTCCCGGTAAGCTGAAAAAACCAGGTGGACAGGGGGATGGTCAGCAGCAGAACGACGATCAGGTGAAAAAGGCTCTGGAGGAAGGTGACGAACATCCCGCCGGGGCCTTCGAAGGGGATGAAGCCGGTCGTGAGCAGGGGAACGTATTGGGCGGCCAGTAAAAACAGCAGGGGGACGATCAAGGCCAGCAGGTTATAAAAGGACCAAAAGAAAAAGGTTTTCAATCCCCCGCCCCGGGCCGGAAGACGTAGCGGGCCATGGATGAAAAGCCCCAGGAACAGGGTGCCGATCAGGATGAAAGGAAAATAGCGCAGACCGATCCAGGCCCGTTCCGAGGTCAGATCGCTGGCAAAGGGAAAGATGAAACGGTAGTCGACGATGAACAGCTTTTCCAGCAGGTGTTCGCTGCCGTAGGCGAAGGCGAACAGCAGGGCCGCCAGCAGTCCGGTCCGCCCCAGGAGCCCCGGATCCAGGGCCAGGCCGCGCTGCCGGAAAGAGACCCCCAAGTCCAGCCAGGCCACCTGCACCTATACCGGGTTGAACGGCAACCAGACAGCAACCGCCGCTTTCAGCCGGAGCACCTGCAACCTGACGGTCACCCCCTCGGGGACAGGCAGCGGCAGCGTCACGGGCAACGGGATCGACTGCACCTGGAATGGGAGCGGCAGCAGCGGGACCTGTAGCGTCAGTCTGGACTATGGTACGGCGGTCAGCCTCACGGCCACTCCCGGCCCCCGGAGCGGACTTTCCTGGCTGGAGCGGCGGGAGCGGTTCGGCTGCCGGCTGCAGCGGGGCGGGGCCCTGCGCCTTCAACATCACACTGGATTCAGGCTTGGGAGTGCCTTTCACCCGGAGCAATGCCATCCATCTGCCTCTGGTTATCCGCCAGTGAGACCTTTTTTTCACAAAGCGATCGAAGTTGGTGGAGGTCTAACAAAGCCTAAAGCTGACGAAAAGATCGGTGCCGCCCTGGAGGCGGCACCGGTCCCAGGCCTGGGGAGGGGTCTCGATTTTTTAAATGTAAAAACGGCACTCCAGCCATCCCGGTCGCCCGGGAAACCTTAATTTCTGGTAACATTTTTTTGTAACCTTTTGCCTCCCGCAAACGACTATACCCTTAAAAGCCAACCCCTGATCTCAATGAAATCTCCCCCGGGTGAGCTCTGGACACCGGAATGCCGCATCATTGGTTGCATGTCAACTCGAATTGAGGCCCTGGAAGAAAGCCGGATCATTCGGCAGGTATTGCAGGGGCGGGTGGAGGATTTCGAGATCCTGCTGCAAAGGTACCAGGCCCGGGTATTCCAAGTCGTCAGCGGCCATGTGCCGCCGGGTGTGGTCTCCGAAGTGGCCGGGGAGGTGTTTGTTCGGGCTTATCTGGCCTTGCCGGAATACGAGGCCCGCAGCACCTTCGACCGCTGGTTGACGGGCATCGCTGTCCGCTGTTGTTGTGATTATTGGCGGAAACACTACCGGAGCCGGGAAAGGGCCGTAGGTTCCTTGAGCGAGGATCAGCGGGCCTGGTTCAAACAAGCGCTGGCGGATCAGGCGGACGAAGCCTTTCGTCAAGTCCGGTCCCAGGAGGAGGCCAGGGAACTGATCGATTTGGCCCTGGCCGGGCTTTCGGCGGAGGATCGGATGGTAATTAACCTGGTCTATCTGGAAGAGTTGCCTTTAAAGGAAGCGGCCCGGCTTCTGGGATGGACAATAATCAAGGTCAAGGTCCGGGCCTATCGGGCCAAAGCCAAGATGCGCCAACGCCTGGCCGAACTGTTCGGCAAAGAGAGCGGCAGATGAAATCAAAAAAGGAATTGGAGGAAAGGTACTGGGCCCTGCTGAAAAAGGCCTACCGAAACCGTATCCCGGAACCGGCGCCCCCCGGCTGGCCGGAGGAGGTGTTGAAGAGCATAAGCCGGTGCCGGACGGAAAAACCCGGTTCGGAAACCGTCTGGCCGGAATATCTGATCTGGCGGTTCGCCTCCGCCGCCTGTCTGCTGGCTGTAATGCTGGTCTTGCTGGCGGCCGGCATCGGCCTGAGGCCGGAACCTCATTGGGTTCAATGGTTGATCGCCGATCCGATCGGCTTGGATATCAATCCTTTCGGTCTGGCTAGCGGCGGAGGACGGATTTGAAGCAATGGAAATTGTACAGCGCGCTGTTCCTTATTTTTCTGGCCGGGCTGATAACCGGTGCGGTTGGTACCGGTCTTTATAACCGCCAGCGCCAGGAAAGCCTCCAGCGGGGTGGTTA
>JACRCK010000157.1 GCA_016219065.1 Deltaproteobacteria bacterium | reverse complement strand
TGGAAAAGATGGGAAAGATCGAAGAGACCATGGAACTCAAAATCTTCAAACCGGGGGTGGCAGCGGCATTGGGAGCGGCGCTGCTTTTCGGCGGAGGTACCCCGCTGGCGAAATTGCTGTTACAGGACGTCAATCCGTGGCTTTTGGCCGGCATGCTCTATCTGGGGGCGGGTTCAGGCCTCACCCTCTATCGTCTGGCCAACCGTAGGCCAACCGGGAAGCTGAAATCTGAGGAAGGGAAGTGGCTCGTCGGTGCGATCTTTTTCGGAGGGGTGGCCGGGCCGGTTTTATTGCTGTTCGGACTCAAGGGGATGCCGGCCTCCGGCGCTTCGTTGCTCCTCAATATGGAAGGAGTGTTCACCGCGCTATTAGCCTGGTTTATTTTTCGGGAAAATTTCGACCTGCGCATTGCTTTGGGGATGGTCGCCATCGTTGGGGGGGCGGTCGTTATCAGTTGGCCCGGAGACGCCCGTTTCTCTACGGTCCTGCCGGCTCTGGCCGTTGTGGGGGCTTGCCTGTCCTGGAGCATCGACAACAATCTGACCTGTAAAATAGCACATTTCGAGGCGACCTGGATAGCTTCCATCAAAGGTTTGGCGGCCGGTGGAATCAACCTGGGTATCGCCATCCTGTCGGGTGCGGATTGGCCCCCATGGACAGGCCTAGGCGCAATGCTGCTGGTAGGATGTTTTTCCTTTGGTATCAGTCTGGTTCTTTTCGTATCGGCTCTGCGCCAACTGGGAACAGCCAGAACCGGCGCCTACTTCTCGGTGGCCCCGTTTTTTGGATCGATTATAGCAGTCCCCTTATTGGGTGAAACGGTTGGCGGACGGCTGCTTATCGCCGGAACGTTCATGGCACTGGGGCTCTGGCTGCATTTGACCGAACGACATGTGCACGAGCATTTTCACCAAGTGTTGACCCATGAGCATATACACTCCCTCGACTGCCTACACCACCAGCATGAGCACGAAGAGTCGGGCTTGACTATCAAAAATCATCATCACCGCCACGGTCACGCTCCACTGACACATGTACACGACCATTTCCCTGATACGCACCATCGGCACGGCCATTGACCGGTGTTGGGCGGCTTGAAGAAGACCATAAACCGGAACAAAAATCATTTCCATCGGCCTCTTTGAAAAAGTTCATCCCTCCTCGTCAGAAGGCAATAAATTTCTTCTTAAGGGTCAGTACAGGTAAAAATCCCTAAATCATCGTGAAAATGGTCCTTTTTTACTCCTATCCATCCGCCGGCAGCCGAGAAAATAGATGAGCGTCCCCAGAAAGGCCTGGCAGAAAACGAGGGTCTGCCCGGTTGGGAGATCGACATGATAGGAAACCAGCGTTCCGCAGGAATTGACGATAATGCCGTAAATCCAGGCCAACCAGAGCTGGCGCCGGTTGCAAAGAGTGACTGCCACAAGGGCTGGGCCCACCAAAAGGGCGAAAACCACCAGGACCCCGGCCAGTTTCACCGAACTGGTAACAGTCAGGGCAAAGAGCAGGAAAAAGCCGATGTGACGCAGGCGGCCCTCAGGAAGTCGAGTCAGACCCCAAAGCGCCAGGCCGATCAGGGCATACAATCCTGCCGTGTGAGCCACTTGATCCAGCGAGACGTACAGCAGATCGCTGACCAGGAGCCGCTGGAATTCCTCCGTCCCATGGGGGGACTTGGACAGCAAAAGGAACACGGCGGAGATGCCCAGGGCGTAGACCAGCCCGATGAAGGCTTCGGGAAACCGTCCCCGATTCGAGGCCAGGGAAATCCAGAGAGCGAATAGCAGAGCCGCCAGCAGGGAACACCCGTACTGAAACCGGCCGTCCCAGAAAAACAGGGAGGCGGCCGCCCCCAGGGCGGCCCCCTGCCCGACAGCCAGGTCGGTAAAGATGATCCCCCGGCGGATGATCTCCAGGCCGAAGTAGGCGTGGATACCCACCAACACCAGGGAGAGCAGAAAAGCTGAAAATAGAATTTCCATTTATCTCCCCAGTCGTTTGACGATCGTTTCAAACAGCATAACCAGGTCCGTCGCGTCCGGAACCGCCCCCACATCGTGGGGCAGGGTCGTTACCGGGACTCCGGTCTTTTCGGAAAGATAGCGGGCGCTTTTGGCTTCGTGGTAGAGGTCCTGGATTAAAAAATCCAGTCCCTGCAACCGGCCCGTTTCGGCCAGACCTTCCAGGTGCCTGGCCGTGGGGGGAATGCCCGGTTTCGGCTCGATCGAACCGATCTGGTCGAGGCCATAGCGGGAGAGGAAATAATGAAAAAGTTTATGATATTCAATAACCCGTTTTCCTTTCAAGGGCGCCAGCCGCCGGTCCCACTCCGTCTGCTTTTCCGACCAGCGGCTTAAAAAACCGGCCAGGAGGTGTTGGTAGGAGGCAACGCCGGAAGGGTCCAGGGCGCTCAATCGTCCGGCAACGGCCCGGGCCAGGATGGGGATATGATGCGGATCGAGGTGGAAGTGGGGGTTCCCCTGGGGGTGCACGTCCCCTTCG
>JACRCK010000159.1 GCA_016219065.1 Deltaproteobacteria bacterium | reverse complement strand
TTTTCGGTCATTTGAATTTTGAACTTTGCCTGATTGTTTCGAATTTCGTGCTTCGGCTTTCGAATTTAAAAATGCCGTTATTTTACTGTTCGAGATAAAACCTCTTCTTTAAGGATAAAAACGGTAATCAGAATCTCAGGGTTGCCTTGCAGCGTTTGGGATTCAGCAGCAGGTCCAGGCCGTCCACGGCACGGCCCACATGAATGTCGGCGTTCAGCAGCGCCGCCACCGCACAACCTTCGGCCTCGGAAACGGCGATGCCGATTTTAGCCAGCTTAAGCATCAGGCGGTCGTTGTTGCCGTTGCCGAAAGCCACGACCTGTTCCGGACCCAACTCCCGCACGAAAACCTCTTTTTGAACGTCATGGGCCTCCCCGGTCAGGATTTTTATTCGGCAGTCCACTGCTTGGAGCGCTTCCCGGGCCCGCCCGAAGGTGTCGGCGGTCAGAATGTGAATCGTCATCAAAGCGGCGATGCGCTTCAAGCGTTCCCCGAGGCCCGGCAGTAATTCCCCGTCCACCGACAGGGTTCCGGTAAAATCAGAAACCAGGTGCGCCAGTCGCACCGGCCCGAATCCGGGTATCTCTATTTCCAGCATCGATCCTCCTTATTTCAGAAGCAGGTGCTGAAGGGTTTTTTTTAAGTCGGGATGGAGAAACTCGAACCCCAGGGACAGCAGTTTCCGGGGCAGGACCTTTTGTCCCGTGAGCAAAACGTTTCCGAATTCCCCCAGGACGAGCTTGAGCATAAAACCGGGGACGGCGGGTAAAAAGGCGGGCTTGCCCAAGGCCTCGGCCAAAAGGCGGGTCAATTCTTTATTGGTCACGGGCTGAGGGGCAGTACAGTTGATCGGACCGGAAACCTCCTGCCGCTCGAGCAGAAAAAGAAAAATCCGGGACAGGTCCTGCTGGTGGATCCAGGAAAACCATTGCCGCCCGCTGCCCAGGGGGCTGCCCAGGCCTTTGTTGAACAGGGGCACCATCTGGTCCAGCGCCCCGCCCCGTTCTCCCAGGACGATCCCGAAGCGGCAGCAGATCACCCGCACACCAAAGTTTTCGGCCTGTCGGGCCTCCGTTTCCCAGTCCCGGCAGACCTGGGCTAAAAAATCGGTTCCCGGGGGGGTTTCCTCGGTAACTTCCTCGTCCTCGTGAGGACCGTAATAGCCGATGGCCGAGGTGCTGAGCAGCAGGCTATCCGACCCCTTCCGTTCCGCCAGGGCGGCCACCAGATTGCGGGTGGTCAGGAGCCGGCTTTCGCGGATTTCTTTTTTAGCCGCCTCGGTCCAGCGGCTGAAGATGGAGGCCCCAGCCAGATTGATGAAAACCTCGTGTTCCGGGACGGTTTTTTGCCAGGCCCCGGCCTGCAGGGGATTGCCCTCCAGAAAAATGGCCCCGGCCGGGAGCGCGCGTCCCGGTTTGACCACCCGGGTCAACACGGTCACCTGGTGGCCCCGGGCCGTCAACTCTTTGGTCAGGAAGGCCCCGATAAAACCGGTTCCGCCGGTGATAAAAATTTTCATACCACTGATTCTAAATTATTTTAAAGAAAAAAACACAGGTATTTTATCATTTGACAGGTTATCTGTTTATAACCACAATAGTCATAATAATGGAGATAAAATCAAAGGTGGAGTCGTGATGAAAACAGCAGCCATAGCGGACCTAAAGGCCCGTCTGAGCGACTATTTAAATCAGGTCAAAAGCGGCACGGAGGTAATGGTCACCGATCGGGGGAAACCCGTGGCCCGAATCGTTCCGGTTTCGGGCAAAACGCGTACTCGGGGCGCCCTCCAGAAGATGGAAAAACAGGGTTTGATCAAACTAGGTTCCGGCCAACTGCCGGCGGATTTCTGGACTCGGCCCCGAGCCAAGGACCCCCAAGGGCTGGTCCTTCAGGCCCTGCTGGAAGAGCGGGAGCAGGGTCGATGAAATTCTGGGATTCTTCGGCGGTGATCCCCTTGATATTGAAAGAGGCGGCTTCGGAAAAAATCAAGCTCGTGGTCAAGGAAGATGAGGATCAGGTCGTCTGGTGGGCCACCCGGGTCGAATGCCTTTCCGCCCTGGCGCGACGCCGGCGAGAAGGAAAACTTTCCGTGGAGGCCGAAGGGCTGGCCAAGGGCTTATTGCTGGCCCTGGTGAAGGGCTGGTCGGAAGTGCTCCCCGGCGAACTGGTTCGTCAAAGGACCGAAAGGCTGTTGGCCGTCCATCCCCTCCGGGCCGCCGCCGCCTTCCAACTGGCGGCCGCCCTGATCTGGGCCGAAGAAAAGCCCCAGGGCCTGGAGATCGTCTGCTTGGTCCAGAACCTGCGGGAGGCCGCCTTGAAAGAGGGTCTTGAGGTTTTACCTTAAGCGGAGATGAACAAGCAGAAACTGGAATTGACCTGGATCGGGAAAGAAAACCATCTGACCCATACACCAGACTCCCGAGGTTCAGTCTAAAAAAGAGGCTGTCGTGACCTGGTGCCGATTGGCCTCGGACTACAGCCGGACTTGTAATGGTAAAACCTGGAAATACCTATTAATACCTCACGATGTCCTAGCCGAAAACATGACCCTCGATGGACTGGCCGCTCGTTATACCCTAGCGTAAGAGAGAGTGCCGGGAGATGAACGATCCCCCCGGCTCGAAGTTATTTGATCAGGTTTCCCCGAACACCGATCACTCTTTCGGCCAGCGGAATGTTCTTGCCGGCCTTTTCCATGGCCTGCTTGACGATCCAGGGCAGGCCGGCGCAGCAGGGGACCTCCATGACAATGGTGGTTACGCTGTTGATGTTGGCCGTGCTAAAAATATCCGTAAACTTCTGAATATATTCCTGGACATCGTCAAACTTGGGGCAGCCCATCATGACCACCTTGCCCTGGAGAAAATCCCGGTGAAAGGCGGGATAGGCCAGGGGCGCACAATCGGAGACTACCAACAGGTCGGCCTTTTTGAGGAAGGGCGCCGTGGGGGGCACCAGCTTGATCTGCACCGGCCAGTGGCTGAGGGCCGATCCCTGAGTCTGGGTCTGCGGCTGGTTGGCTTCCTGACAGGAGGAGACGGGGACCAAGGTCTGCAGCGTGGTGGAGGGGCAACCGCAGGGCAGCTTGGTTTCCGCCTGCGGGGCGGCCGGGGGTTTCAGAGCCTGCAAATGTTCCTCCACGGCGTGCTCGTCGAAATCCTCGGCGTCCCGTTCGATGATGTGCAGGGCGTCATTGGGGCATTCCCCCAGGCAGGCCCCCAGACCATCGCAGTATTTTTCAGCCGTCAGGGTCGCCTTGCCGTCTAGGATCTGAATGGCGCCTTCGGCGCAGGAGGGGACACACAATCCGCAGCCGTCGCAGCGCTCCGGATCGATTTCTATGATTTTGCGTTTAATTTTCATTGGGGTTCCTCGATAAAAATTGATCCACCCACATCCCGACCCCCCTTCCCTCGAGGGAGGGGGAGAGTCAGGGTCTGGGTGAAGTGGTTAAAAATATCTGGATGGCCAGTTCTCGGCCGCTGTCCGTTAAAAAAGATTGATCGATGATCGAAGCCAGGCGCTCCGGAGAAGAGGTCTTTTCTTTTTGGTTTTCCTCCAGGTTGACGATCAGGTCGGCATCGTACAGGACCTGGAAATTGACCGTTTCCTGGGGACGGGGATGGTGATGGTGGCCGACGATGTCGCAGACCTCCTCAACCAGTTCCCCCCGGGCCCCGAGCTTGATCAATATTTGCCGGGCGATGGGCGGCCCTTCTTCCTCCTGGTACCGGGCGGCCGTGCTCTGGTATTTCCGTTCCGCCTCAACGATCCCGATATCATGCAGATAGGCGGCGGGCAGGATGACCGCCAGGTTGCCTTTTTCCTTTTTGCCCAGCTCCTCCGCATAGCGGGCCACCCGGCCGGCGTGGCCGATCCGCTTGAAGTCGGTTCCGAAGTAGCGCTTCATTTCAATCGCCACCCGGTCTTTGAGCAGGTCCTCTTTCTGGGCGATCAGTTCCGGCGGCAGGTTGCCGAGACACTGCTCGGCATACTGGCAATAGGAGGCGCAGCCGAAGTCCATCTGGGGATTGAGTATCCGTTTTCCGCATCGTTTGCACAGGCGAGTGGTGTCGTCCTTGAAAAACTCCAGTTCGCCCCCGCAATGAGGGCATTGGGTCTCAAAGATGGCGCCGGGTTTCCAGTAGCGGCTGTCCTGTCCGGGGCATTTCATGTCTAATCCTTTTTTATTAAACGGCCATTTGCGGGGGGAGAACCCCCGAAGCATGAAGATTTCATCCCCATTCGATGTTGAATGTTGGATGTTCGATGTTGGACGTTCGTCTTTATTTTCCTACTAAGAAGATCCAAGCTGCAGGCCGCGAGGCGCAAAGGGTAGAATCCCCTTACGCCTCGCGCCTCACGGTATTAACCCAAAATCGCTTTCAGATCTGCATCCGGGGTCGAAATGGGCATGATGTTGAAGTTTTTGACCAGGAAATCGAGGACATTCGGCGTAATGAAGGCCGGCAGGGAAGGCCCCAAGCGAATGTTTTTAATCCCCAGGTAAAGCAGGGTCAGGAGAATGGCCACGGCCTTCTGTTCATACCAGGAAAGGATCATGGACAGGGGCAGGTCGTTGACCCCCACATTGAAGGCCTTGGCCAGGGCCACGGCGATCTGGACCGCCGAATAGGCGTCATTGCACTGGCCCACATCCAACAGCCGGGGAATCCCGCCGATGTCTCCCAGTTCCTTGTCAAAAAACCGGAACTTGCCGCAGGCCAGGGTGAGAATAACCGTATCCTGCGGCGCCTTTTCCACGAACTCGGTAAAATAATTCCGGCCTGGTTTGGCGCCGTCGCAACCGGCGACCAGGAAAAAGTGACGAATGGCCTTGTTCTTCACCGCCTCGATGACCGTTCCCGCCACGCCCATGACGGTATTCCGGGCAAAACCGACCATGACCGATTTCCCGTCGCTGTCTTCCGCAAAACCGGGCAGGGCCAGGGCCTTTTCGATGGCCGGGGCGAAGTTCTTGTCGGCAATGTGGGCCACTCCCGGCCAGCCGACCAGCCCGGTGGTGAAAATATTGGCCTGATAGGTCTCTTTCGGTTTCTGGATGCAGTTGGTGGTCATGATAATGGCCCCGGGGAATTCGGCGAATTCTTTGCCCTGATTCTGCCAGGCGGTTCCGTAGTGCCCGTAAAAGTGGGCATATTTTTTTAGTTCGGGATAAGCGTGCAAGGGCAGCATCTCCCCGTGGGTATAGACGGTGATGCCCTTGCCTTCGGTCTGCTTCAGGATCGTTTCCATGTCCTTCAGATCGTGGCCGGAGACCAGGATGGCCTGGCCCTTTTTATGGCCCAGGGGCACCTTGGTCGGTACGGGATGGCCGTAGGTCTCGGTGTTGGCGGCATCCAGGATTTCCATGGTTCTCAGATTGATCTCGCCGGCTTTCAGGGTCAGGCCGATCCAGTCATTCAGGGTCAGGTCTTTGTTCAAGGCGGCCGCCAGCCCTTCGTGAATGAAGGCGTAAATGGCCTCGTCTTCCTTGCCGAGTATCTGGGCGTGATCGGCGTAGGCGGCGATGCCCTTGATACCGAAGGTGACGGTCCAAATCAGGGCGTGAATGTCTCTATCCGTCGTCGTATCCGCCTGGATACCGACCTGCTCTCCCTGGGCGGTCATTCCTTCCAGGGTGTCGGCCAGGGCCAAATTGGCGGGCCCGTCCGGGAAATCAACTTTGCCCCCGGCGGCTTTTACTTTGGCCTTCAGCTTTTCGCGCAGGTCGACCGCCTTCTTTAAAAGCGGGGAAAAACGTTCGGCATCGAAATCCACATTGGTCAAGGTCGAAAACATCGCTTGTACGGTAAAAATATTGACTTCCGGGTCGTTGACGCCTACTTTGCGCCCTTCCACGGCCACCTGGGACAAGCCCCGCAGGGCGTAAACCACCAGATCCTGTAAAGCGGCCACCTCGGGCAGCTTTCCGCAGACCCCTATCTTGGTGCAGCCTTCTCCTTTTGCCGTTTGTTCACATTGGTAACAAAACATGGTCGATCTCCTTTCTTGGGTTTAACTATTTTAAATTAATTCGGAACCGACTGGGCCCGTTGCAACTTCATTTGTGCTTATATTAAGGTGCCAACCGCCGTATTGCCTTGATTTAAGTCAACAAACGGATTTTAAAAAGCGAGATGGATCGGGAATGCAATTGTTGGTTAAAAAATTGATAATATTGACAATTTAAAGCAGCCACTAAGAAGGCGCAAGGGAGACAGGGGAAATTATTTTTATTTTTTTAATTTTTTTCTTGATTTCTCTTGAAATCAACATATAAATGTTTATTTATATAATGGGTTACTTCAAACAGCCCCAGCGGATTTCAGGGGTTTTTAGATTCTTACAGCCATTGTTCTGAGAATTTGTCTCTAACAATGGCTGTAAGAATCTAAATAAAAAAACTACGTTCTTTTGGGTCCTTGTTCAGCGGTTTTTTCCAACCAAAAAAATTTCAAATTTTTTTGGTTAGGATTTCATAATGATGAATAAAAGCAGGAACATGGTGAAGGAAAAAGGGACAGAGGGGCAGCCGCTGGAGCTGGAAACCCAAGGGGAATGGGAACAGTCCCGATCTACCGTGGCGTTCTTAGCCAAAAGCCTGTCGGATGAAAACCGCTTGCGGGTGCTCATCAGTTTGCGCGAGGGCCGGCTCTCGGTATCCAGTTTGGTAGAAGCTCTGCAATTGTCTCAACCGCTGATCTCTCATCATTTGAAGGAATTGAAAAGGTCGCTTTTAGTCAAGGTAGAGCGTAGCGGGCCTTTCATCTATTACGAACTGGCCGATAGAAGAATCCTCCAGATCATCAAAGACCTGGAAACCGTGGCCGGAGAATTATTGGCCAACCGTCGAACTTTTTAGTCAGGAGAAAAACCGATGCCTGGAAAAACGATACAGGAATTGATCGAGAAACTGGACCCCGAAAAAGCCTTGAATGAAATTGCTCTGGGGATCAAAACTCTATTCCCTTTACTGGACCAGGAGTCCCGGCTGAATTTTGTGGTCAGCCTGATCGGGGATGCCGGGGCGGACAAGGTGGCCAGCCTGGTGAACCTCTGACTGGCGGAATGCCTGGACGAAGGTGTCGATCCAACCAAGATGTGCCAGAGCCTGGTGGACAAAGTCTTTCAATCCAAACAATTGAGGACCGTGGCCGAACCGGATATTTTGGTTCTTTTTGAAGACTGGCTGGAGGAACTGGAAGAGGAAATCATTAAACAGGTCCAAAAGTCCGGTTCCGGTTCCGGGGACCTGGGGGAATTGGCCCGCGGATTGGGGTTATCCCGGGCCGGTGTTAATTTCCTGATCACCAAATTGAAACGGGAAGACCGGATTTAAGGAAGGGGGAAAAATGGTTAAAGTCAGTTGTTTTTACAATGAGCCCCAGGGGAAAACCTGAAAGCATTTCCAGGAAATGATGTCCAGGTTGGGCCAAAAATATGAAATTGAGATTGAAGTAACATCCCAAACCCGGGAGGAATACAATTCCATCGAATATGCCAAGTCGAATCTGCCGGTGGCTCCGGCTATCCGGATCGACGGGGAAACCATAGCGGAACGGGCCGATATATCTGAAGAAAAACTGGAAGAGGCCATAAGGACTAAACTTGGCTTGGAGGCCGTCGAGCGGGGTCAAGGGTGTGCCGGCCGTGGTTTTTCTGGATTCGGGCGGAAAAGAGCGGCTGGATCTGCGTCAGGTGGATTTCCTGCCTCCGGCACCGTTTCTCAAAAAGATGGAATTGGTCCGGGGTAAATAAACCTTGGTCGGGAGGAATTTATGGCCTACATCGAAAAATTTTTGGGTAAAAGAGTGGAGATTCCGGAGGACCGGCGCTACCTAGTCAAACCGGGGTTATGGGCCAAGCCTGAAGGGCTGGAATTGCGCTTGGGCTTGACGGAACCGGAACTGGTCTTGATCGGGGGCGTCAACGACCTGGAGTGGCTGGTCCGGGATGGCGAGGAGGCGGGGCCGGGTCAATCCATCGCCATCGCCATTACCGGAAAAATCAAATACATCGACACGCCGGTGGCCGGGATCCTGCGACTGAACCACCCGGTGAAGGAAGCTGCAGCCCTCATTACTCAGGATCCCTATAACCAGGGCTGGCTGTTCCAAGTCAAGCCCACGCCCTGGTCGGAAGACCATTACCGGGCCCTGGCCTCGGCCGAGGATTATATCTTGAGCCTGCAAAATTCGGAAGGCTGCAAGAATCCGGAAGGATTGAAGGGCGGCGTTTCCGGAATCTGCAAGGCGGTCTATACCGGCATCAAAGAACAAAAATTTTAAAGAAGGAAGGAGCAAATCCATGATTAAAGTCCGCTGTTTTTACAATGAGCCCAATGGGAAGCCCTGAAAGCATTTCAAGGATATGATGCCCAGGTTGGGCCAAAAGTATGATCTGGAAGTCGAGGTGACCTCCAAACCGCCGGCCGAATACAACACGGATGAATATTTCGAGCTGGAACTGCCGGTAGCCCCGGCCATCATGGTGGAGGACGAGATCCTAGTCGAAGGGTCCGACGTCTCCGAGGAAAAGCTGGAGAACGCCATCCGGGCCAAACTGGGCCTGGAACCCATCGTGGCCGAAAAGAAAGGGGTCCTGGGTAAGCTATTCGGTCGGTAAGCTCACGCGAGAGGATTTTTATGCCCAGGGAGCCCGTTTTTATTCGGTCGAAACCGTGGCCTTGCTGCGGCGAAAGATAGGGTTCAACGAATTCGAATACCGCCAGACCTTGAGGCAAGGGACTGAGTTAACGGATCGAGCGGCGCCGGTGGAAGAAGGTTAGGGACGAGGGCTCTTCGTCGTCATCAAGGCCAGTAAATCATGAGGGTGGAACAATGAAAGAGAAAGCGAGTCTCGGCAAAGGGGCTATCTTCAAGGCCCTGCTGCTGGTGGTTTTCATTGCCGCCGCGGTGTTTGTCGTTCGATTTACCCCGGTTAAAGATCTATTGACCGTGGACCGGATGCGGCAGTTCCTCGAGGCCTCCGGGTTTTGGGCGCCGGTGATCTTCATTCTTATTTATACGGCCGGTATCTGCCTCTTTGTGCCCGGAACACTACTGACCACCCTCGGGGCGGCGATCTTCGGGGCTTACTGGGGTTTTCTTTACGTCCTGATCGCGGCCGTTTTGGGGGCTACTGCAGCTTTTTTTATCGGCCGCTACCTGGGGCGGGACTTCGCCGCCTCGGTCATCGGTGATCGGTTGCGGCATTATGACGAGGCCATCGAGCGCAACGGATTTGCCACGGTGCTTTATCTGCGGCTGATCTATTTCCCTTTCACGGCCATGAACTTCGGCATGGGCCTGACCCGGGTCCGATTCCGCGACTATTTCTGGGGTACGGTCCTGGGCATCATCGCCGGGACCTTCATCATTACTTTTTTTGTGGGCACCCTCAAAGAGGTCTGGGCCGGCGGCGACTGGTCGAAGCTCCTTTCGTTCAGGGTCGCCTTTTCCATCGCCTTGTTCCTTTTTTCCTTGTTCATTCCCAAGATTATCAAAAAAATTAAAAATACGGAATGATCCAGCGGCTGGCCAGTTAGCTGATGATTACGCCCAGAAGCCTTTTGATCCATTTCTGGGAAAGGTAATAAACGTCCCAGCAGCGCCGCGTCCGCCACGGTACACACCGGCCAAGGAAAAAAGGTCCCGCAATAGGGGGCGCTGATAACCCGCCCCCGAGGCCGTAGGTCCCGCCGCTAATCCCCACGAAAAAGGCCAAAACGAGAAAAAAATATTCAAAACCCCTGCCGTTTATGATAAAGCCTTGGGACGGAAGTACTAGTATCCGTAAAAGCAACTTGATAATGCCGCATCAGGAGTGTTCCATGCCTTTTTTAAAGAAAAAAAACAGAATGACCCTCGGGGGGCGTATTCTGGTGGTCCTTTTATGTCTTCTGCCGCTGACGGCCCGGGCCGATAAAAAGGTGGTAAAAATCGGATTTATTGCCGATATCACCGGCGCGGGTTTTTTAATTGCCCTGGCCCAGAAAAATGCCCTGGAGTTGGCTGCGGAAGAAATCAACTCTACCGGCGGCCTGCTGGGACGGCGGGTGGAATTGATGGTGCGGGATTCCCAGTTAAGGCCGGATTTGGGCGCTGCGCTGGCCCAGGAAATGATCACGCGGGACAAGGTGGATTTTATCCTCGGACCGACCAGCCCCTCAGTGGCCCTGGCCGTTTCCCGGGTGTGCCGAGCACAGAAAAAGCTCCTGGCCCTGCACGGCGCCAACAATGAACGCTTGATCAATGAAGAAGGCCACCGCTATGTTTTTCAGGTGATCCCCAGCACCTACATGGAAGGGCAGGCCGTGGCGGCTTTTGTCTCCAAAAAACCCTATAAAAAAATCATGATCATCGGTCCGGAGCTGGAATACGGGCACAGTCAGGCCGAGGCCTTTAAAAAGAAAATCGCCGAGCTGAATCCGGCCGTCGCCGTGGTCAAAGAATTTTGGCCTCGCCTCGGGGAGCCGGATTATACGCCGTACATCGCCGCCGTATTGTCCACCAAACCGGATGCCGTCTATTCCATCCTCTGGGGGGGCGACCTGGCCAGCTTCCTGCGTCAGGCCCTGCCCCACGGTGTTTTCCAGAAAACCCAATTCATCAGCCCCATCGACTATGACCTTTTAAAGGGCCTGGGCAACGACATGATCGCAGGGTTGCACGGTTTTGACCGGGCTCCTTTTTACGCCATGAACAATCCCCTCATGAAGGCCTTTTTAAATAAATACAAAAACCGCACCGGTGAGTTTCCTTCGGCCTGGGCGGTCATGGCCTACGACAGTCTCATGGCCATTCGCAAGGCGGCTGAAAAAGCGAAAAGTCTGGACACGGAGAAGGTGATCGACGCCCTGGGCGGGTTGAGCTGGGATTCCCTGCGGGGGCCGCTGAAGATTCGTCCCCAGGATCATCTGGCCAATGCCGGCCTTTTTTTCGGGACGACCGCCAAAGACCCCCAGTATTCCTTTTATGTCATGAAAGACGTGGTTTATTTCCCGGGCCATGATTTCTGGCCGCCTACAGAAGAAACCAAGTCGCCGAGAAAATAGCCTTTGTTGGATTTTCAAAAAAAATTTTTTCTGGGAGTCGGCGTCGGGGTCCTACTGCTGTTGGTGGCGGGCCTGGTGCTGGGTTTTTACTCGTTGTCCACCATGCGAGAGGTCGTCACCGACCAGTTCAACAAACAGCAGTTGGTCTTGGCCGAGCAAGCCTCCCGGCAGATAGAAACCGACCTGAAAATCATCTTTCAGGAACTCGCCGTCCTGAACCAGTCGCCCACCGTTCAATATTTGGAACCCATTTCCTGGGCCAACCGGGTCCAGGTAACGTTGGATGTCGTCCGCGAGTTGGGGGTGGTGGAAATCGGCCGGGTGAGCCGGGACGGCTCAGCGGCTTTTTCGGTTACCCGCGACCGTCAGGTACGCCTGAATCGGGAGGCGGTGGGGCCTTTAAAAGAAGCGTTTCTCTGGGCCAGCGACCCCGGCCAGCGGGGTAAAATAAAAATTACCAAAGACCTGGCTGTGCCGGGAGTGGCCGGGAATCATCCGATAATCGGGTTGTCGCTCCCCACTTATCTGGAAGCGACCAACCTGGCCCATCCCTCGGCTAAACAGGACTTCGCCGGGACGCTCTTTGGCGTGGTGGACCTAGAGCAGTTGGTGGCCCGGGTAGTCAAAAATATCCGCTCCGGCCGTACCGGGTATGCCTGGGTCATCGACCAGGAAGGAAGGTTTCTGTTTCATCCCCTGCCGGAATTCATCGGCCAGAATGCCTTTACGGTCAGAGAACAAAAAGGGGCCCTGGTATCCTTCGATCAGATCAACCGGCTGCAGAAGGATCAGATGCTGCGCGGCGAACAGGGGACTTCCTGGTATTTTTCCGGCTGGCATGGCAGCGAAAAAGGGAAAATAAAAAAATTGATCGCTTATTCTCCCCTCCGGTTAGAAATCGGGGGAGACCGCCTGCGCGGATCGGTGGCGGTGGCGGCGCCGGTAAGCGAGGTGGACGAAGCGATCCATGCGGTCTATATCCGCCAATTCCTGATGCAAGGGGTGATCATCTTTGCCATCCTTCTGGGCGGGGTGCTCTTGTTGAGCTTTTCCTGGCAGTACGCTCGGACACTCCAAAAAGAGGTGACGGAAAAAACCCGGGACTGGCGGGAATCCGAAGAACGGTACCGGAAATTGGTGGAAAACGCCCAGGACCTGATTTTTTCAGTGGACCGGGAAGGTAAGCTGCTTTCCCTCAACCGCTTTGGGGTGCAATTTTTAGATGGGCAGCTCTTTCAATTAAACTTCTCCGGACCAGGGAAGGGCCGGGAAGCGGAACCTACTGCGGTTGAATATCAGGGACAGTCGATTTTCAATTATTTTAATCCGGAGGAACCTTTCGACCCCCGAACCTTGGCGCAAATCTGGGACAGCGGGCGGCCCAAGGCCCTGGAGCACCCGGTTCGGATCGGGCCCCAGGAATGCTGGCTCAGCACCCAACT
>JACRCK010000165.1 GCA_016219065.1 Deltaproteobacteria bacterium | reverse complement strand
TATATCGCCTTTGTCCTATCCCCTCAACCCCCTCCCTCTGCGGTCTCATGCCCCCAGGGTTGTGGGTAAAGATGAGCTTTATCAAAGGGGGAGAAAGGAGGATTTGCCCGGGGGAAGAATTCACCTGCCGCGGCTCGTTCCAACCTCATCGAAATGACCAATTCATATAGATTCTTACAGCCATTGTTCTGGGAATTTGTCTCTAACAATGGCTGTAAAAATCTATATAAAAACTACGTTCTCTTGGGTTCTTGTTCAGCGGGTTTTCCCCAACCAAAAAAATTTCAAATTTTTTTGGTTAGGTTTTAGGCTATAGGGCGGGTCTCGCTTATGTCGTTGGAAACCGTTGACCTGAATAGAAGGGATTGCGGCGGAGGGGGCGGTTCGCGAACCGCCCCTACGGTTATTGGCCGGGAAGGAGGTGGGCAGGCACGGGGGCCTGCGGGGCAGGGCGGTTTAGTAGGTTCTCATGGCCTGGCGGCATTGGGCGGTGTATTGTCTGGACGGCTCTGCGTCCGGAAAGCGCTCGAAGGCGGCCAGGGCCTCCTGATAGTTCCCAATGTTCATCTGACTGATCCCCAGACCCAGGGTCAGGTCCGGATTTTCGGGGAAATGCTCCAGTCCTTCGCGGAAGATCCGGATCGAATCCGTAAAGGCCCCCGCTTTCTGTTTCAGCATCCCCCAGCCCAGATACGCCCGGTGATCGGGAGCATAGCCCAGGGCCCGCTGAAAAAGCCGTTCCGCCGTTTGCTCTTTTTCCCGGACTAAATCATTTTTGGCGTAGTCCCCCTGGCTGAAGGTCAGACCCAGGCGGGAGAGGAAATCGGCGTGGAACGGATAGAGGTCTTTTTTATCGACCAGTCGGACTTGGTCGGCATAGGTGTGGACGTTTTCATAAAAGGCCGTGCGCAGGGTCCGGCCGAAGGCGAGGAGCTTTTCAGCGGACAGGGCCAGATCCAGCTCCCCGTACAGGATCCCCTCGATCCGGTTGAGCCAGATGTCGTCATCCAGAATGGCGGCGGCCTTGAGTCTGCTGTACAATTCCGTTCCCGGAAAGAGATCCAGCATATAAAAGATGGCGCTCAGCGGTTTGATTTCCCTAAGCAGGTCCAGCGTTTCCCGGATGGTCCCGTCCGTTTCCCCCGGGGAACCGTAAATAAAATAAGCCCGGGCCAGGATCCCGTAGGCCTGGGTCAGGGTAAAAGCCCGCTGGATATCCGGAGTCTTGATCTTTTTGTTGAAAATCCGGCGAATCTGTTCGCTCCCGCTTTCGAGGCCATAACTGATCTGGATGCAGCCCGCCTGCCGCATCCAGTACAGGATCTCCTCATCCACCCGATCCACCCGGGAGATGGCGTTCCAGGAAATCGCCAGCCCCCGCTCGAGGATGCCCCGGCAGATGGCCAGCAGGCGCTCCTTGTCCATGGTCAGGGTGTCATCCGAGACAAAGAAAAACCGGACCCCGCGGCAATAAAGCCTTTCCAGTTGAGCGACGAAATATTCCGGGGAATGGAACCGGACCCGGCGGCCCCAGAACCCCGGTGACCCGCAGAAGGTGCAGTTCCAGGCGCAGCCGCGGCTGGAAACCACGTGCTGGAAGGTGAAATACTGCGCCGGGTCGGGCAGGCTGTCCAGGTCCAAAATGGGTGCGGGGCGGGGGGTCCGCAAAGGCTGCCCGTCTTTCCGGAAGGCAATTCCCGCGATTTTTTCCAGCCCGGCTTCCGGATCGTTGGCCCCTTGCCGGATCAGGTGCAGAAAAGGGTATTCGCCTTCCCCGAGCACCACGGCATCGATTTCCGGGAAGTGGGTCAGCAGATGCTCCCAGAGAAAGGTGGCCCCCACCCCCCCGAAAACAATGCGCACCCGGGGGTTTAATTCCCGGGCGGCCCGGGCAATTTCGATAGCGCCCCAGCGGTTGGCGTTCAAAATGGAAAAACCGACGACCTCCGGGTTCTTTTCCTTTAAAACCTCCTGGATTTGCCCGGGGGTTTTATCGATATTTTGCCAGTTCAGGATTTCAACCTCGTAACCGTTCTCCAGAAGCAGAGCGGCGACGGAATAGAGGCCGATGGGCGGAACGGCTACTTCCTCCTCGTGGATTCGTTCCACGAGGAAATAAGGGTAGATCAGCAGGATTTTCATGAATAATGGCCTTGCTTTCTTTTGAAAATATTATAAGGTTTTTGGGCAAGGAAAGAAATCCCGATTATGGAAGGATGCTATGGCTCGAGCGAAGGAGTGGCGGCTGCGTCCCGCCGCCGTAAGACAGCACTGCCGCCAGGGGAATTGGGATCAGCCGACTTCGGGACTGGCGCCGGGCTTTGCCCAGGCCAATATGGTCATCCTGGACCGGCGCTACGCCTTTGACTTTCTCCTCTTCTGCCAGCGGAATCCCAAACCCTGCCCCATCCTGGAAGTCCTGGAGCCGGGGCAAAAAGAGCCCCGCCGGACCGCGCCGGGTGCCGACATCACCCGGGACCTGCCCCGGTACCGGATCTGGACCAAGGGAAAACCGGACCGGGAAGTGACGGATATTCAGGCCTGCTTTAATGCCGACCTGGTTGCCTTCCTGCTGGGCTGCAGTTTCAGTTTTGAGGAGGCCTTGCTCCAGGCCGGGGTCCCGGTGCGCAATATCGAAGAGCATAAAAACGTATCCATGTACACCACCAACCGGGCCTGTGACCCGGCCGGCCCTTTTTCGAGCCGCCTGGTGGTGACCATGCGCCCCATCCCGGATCCCCTGGTGCCCCGGGCCGTGCAGATCACCTCCCGCTATGCTTCGGTCCACGGGGCCCCGGTGCATATCGGTCACCCCCGGGTCCTGGGGATCAAAAATCTGGACCGCCCCGATTTCGGCGACCCGGTGACCCTGAAAAAAGGGGAAACTCCGGTCTTCTGGGCCTGCGGCGTGACCTCGACCCTGGCCGCCCTGTCGGCCAAACCGGAGCTGTGTATCACCCACGCCCCGGGACATATGTTTATTACGGACGTTCCCAATGAGACGCTGGCGGTGATATAAAGACGAACGTCCTACATCGAACATCCAATATCGAACGTCGAATGGAATACGGAAATAAAGATTTGGGTGCCTATTCCGGTTCCTTAAGAAATCTTCCTAAATCCCCCTTTGAAAAAAGGGGACTTGGCTCCCCCCTTTAGGAAAGGGGGGTTGGGGGGGATTTTCAGGCTTCGCGGGTGCTTACCCCAAGCCTGGGCGGTAAATACGAAGATTTCCGTTATGCATGACTTCATCAATTATCAATAATCAATTGTTAATTATCAATGCCGGCTGCTGCCGGGAGGAGTCATTCGGATGTTTATCGACATCAACTGCGACATGGGCGAGAGCTTCGGCGCGTATAAAATAGGGGAGGATGAAAAGATCATCGAATATATCACCTCCGCCAATATCGCCTGCGGCTTTCACGCCGGCGACCCGGTGGTGATGGAGAAAACCGTAAAACTGGCCAAAGACCATGGCGTCGGCGTGGGCGCCCATCCCGGGTTTCCCGACCTGCTCGGTTACGGCCGCCGGATGATGGAGACCTGCCCGGGGGAGGTCCAACAATACGTGCTCTACCAGGTGGGGGCCCTAGCGGCCTTCTGCCGGGCCCACCAGGTGGCCATGCAGCACCTCAAGCCCCATGGCGCCCTGTACAACCTGGCGGCCCGGGACGAGAAAACCGCCGCCGAGGTCATCGGAGCGGTGCAGGCCTACGATCCGGAATTGATCCTGGTCGTGTTGGCCGGCTCCCGGTTGGCCGAATTGGCCGAAAAGGAAGGGCTTAAAATCGCCCGGGAGGTGTTTCCGGACCGGGCTTATCTGGAGGATGGACGCCTGGCCCCCCGCTCGCTCCCCGGTGCGGTCGTCCATGACCCGGAACAGGTGCGCCGCCGGGTGGTCAAACTGATCGCCGAAGGCGCCCTGACCAGTATCGACGGGAAGGAAGTCCCCCTGCAGGCCGATACGCTCTGCATCCACGGCGACACGCCCGGCGCCTGGAAATTGGCCCAAACGATCCGCGAGGCCCTGGACGAAGCCGGGATCTCCGTGGCGCCCCTGTCCCGTGGGCTTTTTGCTTGACAGCTTTTCGGCCATTTCCTAAGATGAAAACCGGCCGAATGTTTCTGAAATTGGAGTAAGGGAGTGCCGGAGTCATGGAGTAATGGTTTTAAAGCAACACTCCAATACTCCATTACTCCAACACTC
>JACRCK010000156.1 GCA_016219065.1 Deltaproteobacteria bacterium | reverse complement strand
CGTTGCCCGCTCCATACAATTTCAGTAAATAATATCAGCATGTTGCGTCAACAATGTGCCAAAATTTGAAACAAATTGCAAGAAGAAAAATACTATTTGTTAATTGTTTTCAGTAAATTACAGTTTCCGGATGGAAACTAACTAAGAATTGATTATTGATTATCAGCCTTTAAGCCTTTTCTGAGGGGACACTGGAGCGCCCAAAACTTGAAACAGTTGCTCCAGGATGTCCCGGAAAATGTCCTGGGGGCTCTGCGCGGCGTCCACGATCCGGAAACGGCGGGGTTCCTTACGGGCCAGCAGCAGGTAGCCCTGACGGATTTTTTCATGAAAGGCCAGGGATTCCGCTTCAAAGCGGGATTCCCGGTTCACCCCGCTGGAATGATGGATCCTTTCCCAGGCCCGGGCCAGGCCGATTTCCACCGGGCAGTCGAGCAGGAAGGTCCGATCCGGGATCGTGGTATTCAGGACCAGGGGCCGCAGCCGTTCCAGTATTTTCAAATCCAGCCCCCGGGCCCAGCCCTGGTAAACCACCGTAGCATCCCAGAAGCGGTCGCAAATCACCCATTCGCCCCGCTCCAGGGCTGGTTGGATCTTTTCAGCCAGGTGCTGGCAGCGATCGGCCAGGTAAAGGAACAACTCGGCCTTGGGCCTTAATTTTTTGTGGCGCGGGTCCAGCAGGATAGCCCGGATCTGTTTGCCGATGGCCGTCCCGCCGGGCTCCCGGGTGATCAGAAAGGGGAGGCCTTTATCTTTCAGTACCCGGCGGAGGCGGCGTATCTGGGTTGATTTCCCGCAGCCTTCAATGCCTTCAAAAGTAATGAACATAGCGACTACAAAAAAAATTGGAGTATTGGAGCATTGGAGTATTGGAGCATTGGTTAAGCAGCCGCCCAACCGGTTTTTTTACAATACTCCAATACTCCATCACTCCATTACTCCATTCAAAAATTTTCTTTCACATACGCGCAGGCGTTGCGAAACAGCTTCAGCCCCGCGCCCTCTTTTTCGATCGTTTTTCCCTCCCGCCGGGCCCGCTCCCTTAGGTAGGTCCAGTCGGGATGGTTGGTCCAGTGATGATAGGCCTCCGGGTGGGGCATCAGCCCGAACAGACGTCCGGAAGGGTCGCAGAGGCCGGCCACATCCAGGAGCGAACCGTTGGGATTATCGGGAAACCGGCCCCCGGCCTTTTCCCCCGAGGCCAGGGCGTAATAAAGGGCCAACTGGTTATCGGCCTGGAGGCGGTCCAGGACCTCCGGCGGGGCCACGAACTTGCCCTCCCCGTGACGAACGGGCAGATCCAGGGTATCCAGGCCTTTGGTGAAGATGCAGGGGGAGGCGGGATTGGCCTTAAGCCGGACCCAGTCGTCCCGGAAATTTCCGCTGTCGTTATGGATCAGGGCCACCCGGCGGCTCCCGTAGTCCCCGTCCAGTCCGGGCAGCAGGCCCATATTGACCAGGCACTGAAAGCCGTTGCAGATCCCGATCACCAGTTTTCCGGCGGCTATAAAGCGGTCCAGTTCCTCTTTCAACCGGTACCGGAGCCGGGTGCCCAGAATAACGCCGGCCCCGTGGTCGTCCCCCCAACTGAAGCCCCCGATCACGGCCAGCAGGTGGTAGTCCTCCAACCGGGTGGGGGGGCTTCCCGCTTCCGGATCGATCAACTGGCTGATATGCACCAAATCGGCCTGGAAGCCGGCGAGCGTTAGGGCGTATTGGGTTTCCCCGTCACAGTTCAAACCATAGCCGGTCAGCACCAAAGCGCGGGGAGTATTCATACCAGACCTCCAAAAGGACGATGGAAGGCGGCCCGCAAGTCCTTCAGCCGGACTTCGGCCAGGGGGCGGCTTTGGTCCTTTAAAACCACCCGGGGTCCTTTTAAAACCTGCCCGATCCGGGCGCAGAGGGCGCCTGGCATCACTTTTTCGAACTCCTTTCGCTTCCGGGGGTCCACCGCCAGGATCACCCGGCCGCAGGATTCGGAAAACAAGACCTTATCCGGCCGTAAATTTTCCGCTCCCGGCACCCGGGACAGGTCCACTTCCAGCCCCAGGTCTCCGGCCAGGGCCATCAGGGACAAATGAACGCCCAGTCCGCCGCGATAGACTCCGTGGGCCGCGGACACCAGGCCGGCCGCGATGGCCGCCTGGAGGGCCCGGTAGCGGGCCAGTTCCCCGTTTCCCTGGAAGCGGGGGACCTGCAGGCCCAGGTAACCCATAAGCTCGTAATATTCGGATCCGCCGAGCTCGTCTTGGGTCTCGCCCAGCAGGTAGATCAGGTCCCCGGGGAATTTCAGATCCGGGGAGACGCAACGCTCCAGGTCTGCCACGATCGTCGTGGCCGAAAACTGAAACGTGGGCAGCCCGGAGATCCGGTGCCTTTCCCCGAAGGGTCCGGGGATATACCCGTCCACGTACATGCTGTCTTTTCCGGAAAGGAGCGGGATCCCGAAATGGAGGCACACCTCGCGCAAGGCCCAGTTGGCCCGCACCAACTGGGCCGCTTTGAACTTGCCGTCGGGGTTCTCCCGCGGATCATAGCGGACGCTGGGCCAGCAGAAATTATCCACCCCGCCGATCTGCTCCAGGTCCCCGCCGACCGTTACCAGCCGGCGGACGGCCTCGTCGATGGTGGCGGCCACCATGGCATACGTATCGATCGCCGCATAGGTCGGCAGCAGGGCCTGGGTGAAGGCCAGCCCCTGCAGGGAAGGCAGGTGCGGCCGTAGGACCACCGCGTCGCCGGGAACGTCCCGGTAGCGGCCGGTCAGGGGTTTCAGGACGCTGCCCCCCTGCACCTCGTGGTCGTATTGCCGGGCGATCCAGCTCTTGGAGGCGATGTTGGGCCGGGCCAGGATGTTTTGCAGCAGGGTGCCGTAGTCGTCGGGTTCCTGAAAAACCGGCTCGCAGAAGCCCCTTTGCTCCGGCGGCTGCCACTCCGCCTCGAAGGTCCACTGGGGAAAATCGGCCTCTAAAAATTCCAGATCCACGTAGCCGCAGGTCCGGCCCCGGTAAAGCAGATGGACCTTTCCGGAGGCGGTGTAATCCCCGATGACCGTGCTCTCCACGTCATGCTTGCGGGCCAGGGCTTGAAAGCGGTCCCAGTTTTCCGGCTTCAGCCCCACGGTCATCCGCTCCTGGGATTCGGAGATCCAGATCTCCCACTGGTCCAGGCCCTCGTATTTCAACGGCACCCGGTCCAGGTGGACTTCGCAGCCCTTGCTGGAACGGGCCGATTCCCCCACCGAGGAGGAAAGCCCGCCGCCGCCGTTGTCGGTGATGTAGGCGATCAGCCCGGCATCCCGGGCTTCCAGGAGGAAATCGTGCATCTTTTTCTGGGTGTAGGGGTCGCCGATCTGGACGTGCCCGGCCGGGGTGCTGGCGCTGTAGACTTCCGAGGAAGCCGTCACCCCGTGGATCCCGTCCTTGCCAACCCGGCCGCCGCACATGACGATCAGGTCTCCCGGTTCGGTCTTTTTGACCTCGGACGGTTCCGCGCCGATACGGGCCGGCATGAAACCTACGGCGGCCACGAAAACCAGGCATTTGCCCAGGTAGGCGGGATGGAAGAAGACCTGGCCGAAAGGGGTCGGGATCCCGCTCTTGTTGCCCCCGTCCTTCACCCCTTCGATGACCCCGTCCAGCAGGCGGCGCGGGTGCAGACGCGGCGTCAGGGGCCCCGGGTAATCCCGGGGACCGACGCAGTAGCCGTAGCTGCCCATGATGATGCGGGCCCCTTTGCCTGTCCCCAGGGGATCGCGGTACACGCCCACGATTCCGGTCAGGGCCCCGCCGTAGGGCTCCATGTTGGAGGGGCTGTTATGGGTTTCGGCCGTGATCACATAATTATGATCGGCATCGAAGCGGGCCACCCCGGCATTGTCCCAGAGCACGGAAACCACCCAGTCTTTTTCTTTTTGAATCTTTAAGGTCGGGGCTTCGATGCAGGTCTTGAACAGGTTGTCCACCCGGACCGTTTCCCCGGTTGAAAGGTCCCGGTAAAGAAAAAGTCCCCGGAAGGTATTGTGATTGCAGTGGTCGCTGCGGGCCTGGGAGATGTATTCCAACTCCACGTCCGTGGGTTGATCCAGGCCAACCTTTTTTCGGGCTTCCCTTACTTCCGGCCGGTTGAAGTAGTCCTGGATGACTTTCAGGTCCCCTCCCGGCAGGGCCCAGGACCTTTCTTTGTTGATTTTCAGCAGTTCGGCCAGCGAATCGATCGGGATGATCGAAACCGACGGCTCGTGTTTCAAAATGACCTTGGGGATATAGCCGGGGGTCCCTTCCCGGGGGTCCCACTCCGAGCGGTGGATGATCTTCCATTGCTGGATCAGATCGTTGGCCAGCAGCTCCCGGGCGATGCGGTCCGCCTGGTCCTTTTTCAGGCGCGGCGCCCTGATCCGGTATTGTTTGGAGGTATAGAGGGCTTCGCCTTTCGGCAACCGTACCCCCAGCAGGGCTTCAATGGCCTCCCGGCCCGTAGCGCCGGCATTGTCCCGGACTCCGGGCAGGAAGCCCACCCAGATCAGCCAGTCAAAATCCCCGGCCAGCGGCTGGAAGGCGGAAACCTGGGTCACCGGGTTGGTAAAGATCCGGCCCCGGACGTCTTCCAACTGTTCGGCGCTCAGCGAGGTATCGAAGGTCAGCGTCTGCACGACCCGGACCTCCTCCAGAGCCAGGCCCAGGTAATTCCGGCCCTTCTTCCGGAGGGCTTCCCCCTCGGCGTCCTTTAGTTCTGGTTTTAAAGCAATTTCAAGGCGTTTTATCATGGCTGGTCATCTTTTTGCGGTTTATGGTTTATTATTAATGAATCTTTATAATGGGATCAGCCGGATAAAGTCAATTTTTTAAGATGATGAATAAATTTGAACTTTCTATCCGATGAGCGGGTTTCGAACCGCCAGACCGGGAAATCGGTTGAAATCCCGATCTGCTGTCCATAATTCCCGGACCCCGTGAACTTGGCACAGAACCGCTACCCGGGCGTCATGAATTTGGGGGCCGGTCACCAAACCGGCGTGGACCATGTTTCGCAAGGCCGGCCAGTATCCTTCCGTTTCGGTCAACAGCACCAGACTCGGAGATTCCAGCCAGGCTTCCACCTGATCCAGGGCGGTGTCTAAAGGCGTCGCGGTGGCATAAATCCTGGGATGGGTGACAATGGCCAGGAATTCATGGAGGCAAGGCCAGGGGATTGCCCAGAGGGCCCGTCCCTCAGCCAGTTCACTTAAACGGGCCCAGGCCGCTTCATGCCAGGGGGAATCCTCTCGATGGGCATAGACGAGCAGGTTGGTATCGACGGCGATCATGATCCCCGGCCCTCATAGGCCAAGTCCCTGATTTCACCCCATGATTTCCCGGACAACGGAGGCTGAATCCCATCGCCTTTAAAAGTAACCTTTCGAAGTCGAAAAGATTTCTCCCCTTTACGCCGAGCCAAAACCTGGCGCAGCCCTTCTTCGACCATGGCCCTGACCGTCGTATTCTCACGGGAGGCTATTTTCCGAACCTCCTCTAGCAAAGCGTCTTGAATATCTACAGTTGTTTTCATATGGCTATATGTATCATAAGAGCAATATAGATGTCAAACATGGCATCTCCCCAAGATACACCTTCTTCTTTTTAAAAATACCGGGATCGTATTATTTACCTGGGAAAACCAAATAATCAATAATCAATTTATTATTAATCGTTATCATTATTGAAAAAACGAGGAAAGCTCCAATACGATCAGGGACAGGAGAAGCAATGACCCCCAAAATCTTTGTAAATCTGCCGGTAAAGAACCTCGATCGCTCCCTGGAATTTTTTAAAAAGCTCGGTTTTGGTATAAATCCCCTGTTCACAGACCAGACGGCCGCCTGCCTGATCGTCAGCGAAGACATTTACATCATGCTGCTGACCGAGGCCAAGTTCCAGGAATTTACGCCCAAGGCCATTTGCGATGCCGCGAGCTGCACCGAGGTGCTGGTCTGTTTGACCTGCGCAAGCCGCGACCGGGTGGATGAATTGGTGGGCCAAGCGGTCGCCGCCGGCGGAACCATTTACAACACCCCCATGGACTACGGTTTTATGTACGCGCACGGGTTCCAGGACCTGGACAGTCATATCTGGGAACTGATTTACCTGGAGCCGGCTGCCCTAAATCCGGAATAGCCGCCGTGCGCCGACCTCCCCGGGGGGGACTGGCCACCCATAAAGTGGACCGGAGCCCCGCAGAGCTCCGGAAACGGGCCGAAGCGGCCTTGGCCGAAAGGGGCCATAACCGAATTAAAACACCAAGCGGCTTGGAGGCCTGCTCCCATTGCGGAAGTGGGCTGTGGCACCTCTCAAACAAACCTAGTTGAGGAGAGCGCATGAGAAAACTGGTTGTTCTGTCTTTCATATCCCTTGACGGTGTGATGCAGGCTCCCGGAGGACCGGAAGAAGACCCCACGGGTGGGTTCCAATATGGGGGCTGGGTAGCCGGTTACTTTGATGACTTCCTGGGCAACGTGATGGTCGAGCAAATGAGCAAACCTTTTGATTTGCTGCTGGGCCGGAAGACCTACGAGATATTCGCGGCCTACTGGCCGTACGCAAAGACCGAGGGAGATCCCATCGCCGCCGGGATCAATAAGGCCAAAAAATATGTGGCTTCCCATACGCTGCAAAGGCTTGACTGGACCAATTCCGAAATCATCCAGGGCGATGTCGCCGAGGAAGTCAAAAAACTGAAAGACCAGGACGGGCCCGAAATACAGGTCCATGGCAGCGGCAATCTCATCCAAACGCTTTTGAAAAACAACCTGGTGGACGAGCTTTGGCTGAAAATATTTCCGCTCACCCTGGGCCCGGGCAAGCGCCTGTTTGCCGAAGGGACCATCCCGGTTGGGTTCAATTTGCTGGAAAGCGGGGTTTCACCCAGTGGTATCATCATAGCCAACTATGTGCGCTCCGGAAAAGTCAAGACCGGATCCTTCGCGCTGGAGGTCCCCACGGAGGCCGAGCTGGCCCGTCGCCGTAAGCTTAAAGAAGAAATTGACATAAAAGCATAAATATGCAAATATATCACTATGAGAACGACTGTTGAACTTTCCGATGATTTGTTTCGTCGAGCCAAATCCGAGGCCGCCTTGCGAGGCAAAAAGTTTAAGGATTTGGTGGAAGAAGGGTTGAATTTAGTTCTTGAAACACAACGTCCGAGGGCATCCGCACGGAAGAAACACCCGACGGTTCATGACCTGATCAAGGACAGCATCGGCATCATGCATAGCGGGATCCCCGACTTGGCCAGCAACCCGAAACACTTGGAAGGCCTCGGACGTGACTCAATGGGCCATAGTTGACACCGGTCCTCTGGT
>JACRCK010000154.1 GCA_016219065.1 Deltaproteobacteria bacterium | reverse complement strand
TTCATGGGCGCTGAAATCTCTGCTATGAATGGAAAATTATCAGGTATACACGGCCTCGACATTGGAACAAGCCGGTCTCATTTCCCATGATCAACCCCTCTCCGCATTAATTACCGAATATCTCCATAATAAAACTCAAACAATTGATATGATAAAAAAAATTAAATATGTCCGGCCGGAACTCTATGTTATGATGCTGACCAACGCGCAGGTCAATGAACAGGAATACGAGCAAATAATCCGGGCCGGGGTGGATGACTATTTTCTTAAACCGGTTTCTTTTAATCGGATTCTCCTTCATTTGGATAAGGGATTGAAACAAAGGGAAAACCGAAATCTTTTTTAAGGGCCGTAATTAATTTTTTTCCCGATTGATACGATAAAGAATAAAGCTCCCAGGATCTTGTTAAACGAAGGTTCAGCAGAGAGGCCGGCTATGGAACGGAATAAGGCGGGATTGGCTTTTTTTATTTTGATTTTTTTTGCATGTTTTCCGGTTTGGGCCCTGGATTCCCAAGAAGGCGGCCAGAAGAACCCGGCAGCGGAAAGCTCGATGGCGGACAGTGCCACCTACATCATAGGTCCTGAAGATGTTCTGGACATCTTTGTCTGGAAGGAAACCGAACTCTCCAGAAGGGTTCCTGTTCGCCTGGACGGCAAGATTTCCATTCCCCTTTTAGGAGAGATCCATGCGGCTGGCCTAACGCCCCTAATGTTAAAACAACTCCTCATCCAAAAATTGCAGGAATACATCGATGTGCCGAACGTGACCGTCACGGTCATGGAGGTCAACAGTTTCAAGGTATACGTTTCCGGGCAAGTGGCCAAACCCGGTGTCTATACTCTACGATCTGAAACCACCATGCTCCAGATCATCCCCATGGCCGGCGGATTTACCGAATGGGCCAACCAAAGGAAAATCCTGTTGGTCCGCAAGGAGGGGGGGCAGGAAAAACGGTTTACGGTCAACTACAAAAAAATTATTTCGGGGGAAGAACCGGGGAATAACCTGACCTTGAAACCGGGTGATACCATCGTAGTCCCTGATTAATTTAAGAAAGATACGCGAAGCGGACGATCAAGGGGAAAGGGGGGAATGATGAAAACCAGGAGGATGGTTCTTGTGGTCGGCTGGGTGTGGTTTTGGATATTCGGTGGCGTTTCAGTCGGTTTGGCGGATTGGCGGGAACAAATTGAAAAATTTCATCCGTCCTTGACCCTGCAGGAGCAGTATAACGACAATCTGAACCTGACCAAGGAAGATAAAATAAGCGATTTTATTACCACCCTTTACCCGGGGTTGAAGTATCTGGCCGTCGGAAATGGCTACAGCTTTGACCTCAAATACGAACTCGGCATGAATTTTTATGCCGATCATACCGAAAACAACTATCTCAGCCATGACGGCATCCTCAAAACCTGGTATGCCTTCAATCCCCATTGGACGGTCCGGCTGAACGACTCCCTCACCCGGTCACGGGATCGGGTGGGGATCCCTTATACGGTTACTACGCCTACCGGGGAAACAACGGTTAATAACCTGGATTCCGGGGAAGGGTTGTTCCTGCGTAATATTTTTGAGCCGTCGGTGGATTACAAGTTCGGCCGGGAAGACATGGTGACCCTGCTCTACCGGAACATGATCTATCGGACCGACGGGACGGGTGAGGACAGCACGGACAACAGCGCCTTCGGCCGGCTGCAATACTGGTTCAACATCCACCACGGCCTGTTTCTGGATTATACGTACAGCAATGCCGAATTCTCCGTAAGCCCCGACTGGGTGGGCAACAACCTGGGCGGCCGCTATGTGTACCGGTTCAATCCCCGAACCTTGGCGTACGGCGAATATCGCTTCTCCATCCGCGACTTTGAATTCCCAAGCCAGGATTACGCGGTCCATTCCCCGACCATTGGAGGAGAACACGCCTTCAGTCCGACCCTGAGCGGGGCCGCTCGTCTGGGCTGGTTCTGGCAGGTGGTGGATGTGGGCCCCTCCTTTAACGGCCCGGTCTATTCTTTGAGCAGCTCGCTCCGGGGTGCGCAGACCACCTTTACCGTATCCTTTGATGGAGGGTTTCGAGAAGAATTTTTTACCTCGGACAACCTGGGACCATCCAAATATAACCAGCTTACCCTGGCGGTGACCCATAAGTTGCAACAGCGGCTGACCGTGGGCTTCTCCGGCAGCGTGGACCGGTCCGAATACCAATCCCCGGACGACCGGATCGACTGGATCTACAGCGTCAGCGGGTCGCTCTCCTACCAGCCGTTGCGGTGGTTGATTATTTCCCTGGTCGCCACGAACCAAACCCGGGATTCGGAATTGGACCAAAACAGTTATAACCAGAACAAGGTTATTTTAAGATTGACGGCGGAGTTCTAAGGAGGCAGGCCCCCATGAAAAAAATAACGGCAAATCCGAACGGTTCGGTGCAAGCCCCTGGGAATAAAGCGGGGGCAGATGCGCCCAAACGCCCGGTCTGTAGGGAGTACCCATGATCAATTCCCAAAAATCATTTGACGCCAACGATTATTTCGACATCTTTCTTACCCGGAAATGGTACTTTATTATTCCGGTGATACTCGTGTCGCTCGCGACCCTGGTTTATTTGACGCTGGCTCCCAAATGGTATCGCGCCACCACCTCGATTCTCGTTTCGCCGCAACGGATTCCTACGGACTATATAAAGCCCACCGTAACTTCGGGGATTGAAGAACGGCTGGTTTCCATCTCCCAGGAAATTTTAAGCCGCACCCGTTTGGAACAGATCATTGCCGAGTTCAAATTGTACCAGGACCGGGTTCCTTCCCAGCCTATGGAAACCGTGGTGACGGGCATGCGGAAAGACATCAAGATCGATTTTCCCAAAGGAGAAAAGGAAAAGATCCATTTCACCATTTCCTTTGAAGGCAAAGATCCCCAAGTGGTGGCGGCGGTTACCAGCCGGTTATCCTCCCTGTTCATCGAGGAAAACATGAAAATCCGAGAGCAGCAGGCCAAGGGCACCTCGGAGTTCCTGGAAAACGAAGTGCAGGCCAAGCGCGCACAAGTGGATGTGCTCCAGGAGAAGATCACGGATTTTAAAAAGCGCTTCATCAATGAACTGCCGGAAAACCGGGAGGCCAACCTGAAAGTCCTGGAACAGCTCAATCTGCAAAGCCAGAAGATCAACGAGTTGATCAAGGCCGCCGAGGACCGGAAGGTCGTCATTCAGAACCAGATGTCCACCATGACCTTCAAGGGCCTGGAGACCGGTCAGGACGGGGGACGGTCCCTGGCCAACAGCTCCCGGACCCCGGTGGTTCAGTTGAGTCAGTTGAAAGGCCAACTGGAAGAGTTGCGGGCCAAATATACCGACAACCATCCGGATATCCGGATCACCAAGAAGAAGATCGCCGATCTGGAGAAAAAAATAGCCGAGGCGCCGGCGGCCGGAGCGGAGACCGCAACCGACAAGAAACCAAAAACCGGGGATCCGGTTCAAGACGAATTCCACCTCTACCAGATGGAACGCAAGACCCAACTGCTGTTGATCGATAAGGAAATCAACCGGCTGAAAAAAGAGGACGAGAGAACCCGGGCCATGATCGCCCAATACCAGGGGCGGATCGAAAGCACCCCCATTCGGGAGCTGGCCTTGAGCACCCTGAACCGCGATTTCAACAACGTGAATGAGACCTACCAGGTGCTGCTCAAAAAAAATTCTGAAGCCAAACAAGCGGAAAACCTCGAACGCCGACAGCAGGGCGAACAGTTCCGCATCATCGATCAGGCGCGGATTCCGCAGAAACCGTTTAAACCGGACGTAAAAAAAACCCTGCTCATCGGGCTGGTTCTGGCCCTCGGTTCCGGGTTGGGGATAACGTTCCTGCGCGAACAGCTGGATCGTTCCTTCCGGGATTCCGAGGATCTGGAAGTCACCTTGGGGCTGCGGGTGCTGGCCAACATTCCCGTGGTGGATAAAAAAGCGGCCTGAGCTGGACGCGGTTCTGTTTATGTATACCACCTTTTACGGATTGAAAGAAAAACCCTTTGAGATTTCCCCGGACCCGAAATTCCTTTACCTGAGTCCGGGACACCAGGAAGCCTTGGCCCACATGGTCTATGCCGTCAGTCAACGAATTGGGTTCACGGTCATCACCGGGGAGGTGGGGACCGGCAAGACCACCCTGGTCCAAAGCCTGCTCAGCCAACTCAACGGCAGCACCCGGACCGCCTACCTGTTCAATCCCAACTTGAGCATCCTGGATTTCCTGGAATATATCTGCGAAGATCTGGGGGTTAAAACCAACCGACGTTCCAAAGGCCAGTACATCGCCCATCTCTATCAGGCCCTGCTGGATTATTATGCCCGCAATGTGGGCGTGGTATTGATTATCGACGAAGCCCATCGTCTCAAACCGGAGCTTCTGGAGGAAATCCGACTCCTGACCAACCTCGAAACCCCCAAGGGCAAGCTGCTCCAAGTGATTCTGGTCGGACAACCGGAATTGAACGAAACGCTGGATCGGAAAGAATTCCGCCAGTTAAAGCAGCGCATCAGCCTGCGTTATCATCTGCGGATGCTGACCAGGAAAGAGGCCTTCGAATATATCGAGAACCGTTTGCGGAAGGCCGGATTGAAAGGCCCCCCGATTTTTTCAGCCAAGGCCCTGGAACTGATTTTCGAATACAGCCGGGGTACCCCCCGGTTGATCAACATCGTCTGCGATAATGCCCTGATCGCGGGGTATGCCTCGGACCGCCAGATCATCGAAAAAAACACGATCCAGGAAGTGATCGACAACCGCGAAGGCCTCGGAGGCCAGCGTAGGCTCGCCCGGGGGAAAATAGTCCTAATCATTCTGCTGGTACTCTTTTTCTTGCTGATTTTGGGCTGGTACTGGTGGCGATAGTGAATTCGGATTTCATATTAGGCGGCGGCCGACCGATAAGGTAAGCAACAGCCGGATAAAACAGAATTTAGGCAACAAGTTATTAAGGAATAGTACCATGAGCAAGATTCATCTGGCCCTGGAAAAAGCGGAAAAAGAAAGGGTGGCGGAACTGAATAAAAAAGCGGCGGTCTCTGCTGCGGGAGACCGACCCCTGGAGAGTTATCCCTGGCCGGTGACCAATCCGCTGGTTCTCGAACAGTCTAATATTGATAAGTCCCTGGTCGCTTTTTATCAGCCGCACTCTATCATTTCGGAACAATTTCGAAAGCTGCGCACCCATCTGCTGCGCCTGAACTTTTCCCGCTCGGTAAAGACGATCATGGTTACCAGCGCCGTTCAGGGAGAGGGGAAGTCCTTTGTGGCGGCCAACCTGGCGATCGGGATCGCCTACGACCTTCACCTGCACTCCCTTTTGGTGGACTGCGATTTGCGCAACCCCAATGTGGGGTCGTTGTTCGGAATCAGCAACGGGAACGGGATTGCCGACTATTTGATAGGCCGCGGGTCGGTTGCGGATATTCTCGTCAAGACGGATCTGGAAAAATTGTCGCTGATCCCGAGCGGGACGGTCCCCACCAATCCCTCGGAAATTATCGGTTCGAACCGCATGACCACCCTGGTGGAAGAATTAAAAACCCGCTACGATGACCGTTTTATTGTATTTGACTCGACTCCGTTATTGGCCACCTCCGATTCGGGGGTTTTGGCCAAATTGGTCGACGGGATCATCTTGGTTGTGCGAGCCGGCAGCACACCCCGGGAAACGATCACCCAAGCTTTGACTTTTTTGGAGAAAGATAAAATTCTCGGGGTGGTTCTCAATCATGTCCAATTCAAGGCCCCCGGACTCTTTCGGCGCTACTTTGGGGCCTCCGGCTATTACGCCAAGAACCAGTACGGCTACGGGCAGGGGAAAAAAAATAGACCCCAAGTCCATAAAGGGTAAAACCCGCTGCCTAAAAGGTCGGGATTTTTTCGTAGAGGTAGGGGCCTCCAGGAGCCCCCTGCAGTAAACCCGAAACCGACAACAATCATGACTGAAAACTGCGGACTTAAACTATTCGGGACTCGACCAAACCCCGACATGGCGGTAGCCTGTCCGCTTCCGAGTACCGGGAAATAGGTGAAGACTTCCAAAGGCGTTAAGCGGGCTGTCAGGGAAGACGACCCCAGTCAAAGTTCAAGGATGGTAATGCCGGATGTTGGTTTTCTATTAAAAAAGGTAGAAAAGCCCATTCCCGAGGAAATAAAAATGGACAAACCCCTGTATCCCACCCGAGAGAATTGGATCAACTGGTCCTCTCCGGAGGAAGCCCAGTTCAAGACCGAGGACCTGAGAACGGCCGCCCAAGCTGAACGTGTTCAACTGGCCGGGATCTTGACCAAAGAGGAATTTCTGAAACAACTGGGTTTCGAGAAACGGCGGGTGGACCGCTCCCAGGCCCCGCTGGCCATCGCCTTGTTTTTTTTGAAGGGGGACCTAATGGGGAACCTTAAAAAAATCAGGGAATTTCTGGTCCACATCAAGCAGTCGACGCGGGAGACAGACATTAAAGGGTGGGTGACCCCGAAGGTTTTGGCCCTGCTGATGCCGGACACGGACGCATCCGGTGCCCAGCGTTGCCTGGAGTTGCTTACCCAGGGACGGAGCCTGCCCTTCTGCAGTATTCTGACCCGCAGCTACCCGGACCAGCTTTTTCATGAAATTCTGGATCAGAACCGGGGGGCCTCCGGAATCTTCTCTCTCGATCCCTTTGAGGAAACGGTCTTCAACCAAGCCCAATTAACTTTCAAACGGATCCTGGATATATTCGGGGCGGTGGTCGGGCTGATCATCTTTTCCCCCATCATGTTGATTACGGCTGCGGCCATTAAGGGTACCTCACCCGGTCCGGTCATCTTCCGGCAGGTTCGATTGGGTAAGAAAGGACACCACTTTACCTTCCTTAAATTTCGTTCTATGGTAGCGGGGAATAATGACCAGATTCACCGGGAGTATGTGGCCAATTTAATCGATGGCCGACTCAAACAGATCAACCAGGGTGAAGCGGACAAGCCCCTTTACAAGATCAAGGGCGACCCCCGAATCACACCGGTAGGGAGAATTATCCGCAAATTGAGTCTGGATGAACTGCCCCAGCTCATCAATGTCCTGAGAGGTGAGATGAGCCTGGTCGGTCCCCGACCGCCTCTTCCTTACGAGGTGGCCAAGTACAAGTCCTGGCATCTGCGGCGCATTCTGGAGGTCAAACCGGGCATCACCGGCCTGTGGCAGGTAGAGGGCCGGAGCCAGACCTCCTTTGATGAGATGGTCCGGCTGGACATCCGCTACGTCAAGAATTTTTCTCTCTGGCTGGATTTCAAGATTATATTTAAAACCATCCGGGAGGTGATCTGTCCCAAAGGAGGATTCTGACCCGGCCGGCTGGAGGTGAAAAACCGCGCCGGCGGTTTTCCTAATCGGCTATCCGGGTTGAAATGGGGCTGGATTTCCCTCCTTTCTTGCTTGACCGTTAAGGTATACGAGACACGGTATTCGTGGGAGGCTTATAATGAAAGTCGCTGTTATAGGATGTGGTTATTGGGGGCCCAATCTGGTCCGGAACTTTGTCCAGTCCAATAAAGTGGATGAGGTGACCTGTTGTGATCGGGATCAGCAGCGCTTGGACCATATGCGGAAATTGTATCCCATGATTAAAACCACCCAAAATTTTAAGGAGCTGCTGGACCAGCCGGACCTGGATGGGGTGGCGGTGGCCACTCCCGTGTATACCCACTTTCCGATCGCCAGGGAATTTCTGCAACACGGCAAACATGTGTTTATCGAAAAGCCCTTTACCCATTCGATCGAAACGGCTGCGGAGCTTATCAAACTGGCCGAGGAGAAACAGCGGATCTTGATGGTGGGGCACACGTTTGAATACACGGCGGCGGTGACCAAGATCAGGGAGCTGATCGGCAACGGAGAGTTGGGGAAATTGCTTTACATCAACTGTACCCGAGTGAATCTGGGTTTGTTTCAACCCGACATCAATGTGGTCTGGGACCTGGCCCCACACGACTTGTCCATCATTATGTATGTGACCAAGGAAGTGCCGTTAACGGTCAACAGCCAGGGTAAGGCCCACTTCCACCCGGAGATAGAAGACGTAGCCATCACCACCTTACACTTCAAAGGGGGGCTGGTCGCCTTTATCCACAACAGTTGGCTGGATCCCAATAAAATTCGCCGGACTACCTTTGTAGGAACCAAGAAAATGCTGGTCTACGATGATATTGAGACCCAGGAGAAGATCAAAATCTACGACAAAGGTCTGACCGTTCCACCGTATTACGATACCTTTGCCGATTTTCAGTTCTCCTATCGCTACGGGGATATTTATATCCCACGGCTGGATGATTTTGAGCCCTTAAGGAAACAGATTACCCACTTCCTGGAGTGTATAGAGCACGGCTGCCAGCCTTTGACCGACGGGTACAGCGGTCTCCGGGTGGTCTCGATACTGGAAGCGGCCAACACCTCCATCAAAAACGGGGGCAAGGCCACCCCGGTCAGGTTTCCGAGTGAGATGAGGAAACACATGGATCTGAACAAGGAAGTGGGCCTGACCAAACAGTGGGGAGGGTTGCGTGGAGCGGCGGTGCATTAGTCCGGACGTGAAACTGGGCCCGGGCGTTAAGATTTTCGACTTCGTCAATCTCTACGGGTGTGAAATCGGGGCGGGAACCAAGATCGGGACTTTCGTGGAGATACAAAAAAACGCCCGCATAGGCTGTCATTGCAAGATTTCCAGTCATACCTTTATCTGCGAAGGGGTGACCATTGCAGACGAGGTGTTCGTCGGTCACGGGGTCATGTTTATCAACGACACCTACCCCCGAGCCACCGCCAACGGGAAATTGCAGACCGAGGCCGATTGGACTGTAGAGCCCATCCGGATCGGGAAGGGAGCATCCATCGGCTCCAACGCCACCATTCTATCCAGAGTTACCGTCGGGGAGGGGGCCATCGTAGGCGCCGGCAGCGTGGTCACCCGGGATGTGCCCGCCGGAGCCATCGTAGCCGGCAACCCGGCCCGGGTCCTGAGGCTCCTAAAAGAGGCGCGGCCTAAAATCGGATCCCAGGGGACGAAAGCCGGACCCTAGACGAATACCACCCATCCAGCGGGAACGGCGCCCTGAGCGTCGGACACCAGCCTACCGAGAGGAATGCCCATGCAGGTACCATTTCTTGACCTGAAAGCCCAGTACGAAGCCATCAAACCCGAAATCCACCAGGCTCTGCAGGCCGTGATCGATAAAACCGCCTTCGCCGGCGGGCCCTTCGTGACCGAATTTGAACAGGCCTTCGCTCCCTTCTGCGGTTGTCGCGAGTGCGTCGGCGTGGGCAGCGGGACCGAAGCCCTCTGGATCGCTCTGCGGGCCCTGGGAGTCGGGCCGGGCGATGCGGTGGCCACCGTGCCCAATACCTTCATTGCCACGGCCGAAGCGATCAGTTTTTGTGGGGCCACCCCGATTTTCGTCGACATTGCTGAGGACACCTGCACGATGGATCCCCATCTGCTGGAGGATTGTATCCAGTCCCGGCTTGCGGCCCCGAAAAACGGGCAGCGCTTGAAGGCCATCCTGCCCGTTCACTTGTACGGTCAAACGGCGGACATGGATCCCATCCTGGAGCTGGCCGATAGGTACGAACTGGCAGTTGTGGAGGATGGCTGCCAGGCCCACGGGGCGGAGTACAAGGGAAGACGGGCTGGATCGCTGGGCGTAGCGGGGGCCTTCAGCTTCTACCCGGGCAAGAACCTGGGGGCTTATGGGGAGGCGGGCGCAGTTACCACCAACAACACCACCCTGGCGGAGCAGATGCGGATTTTCCGGGACCACGGCCAACCGCGGCGCTATTACCACGATGTGGTGGGCTGGAACGGGCGCATGGACGGTTTTCAGGGGGCGGTACTCAAGACCAAACTGGTCCATCTGGAGCGGTGGAACGACGCCCGGAATGAAAAGGCGGCCTGGTATCGCCGGCAGCTCGCCGACCTGGACGAGGTGGTACTGCCCGGAGTGGCCGACTATGCCCGGCACGTATACCACTTGTTTGCCATCCGTGTCCGCCATCGGGACCGGGTGCTGGCGGCCTTGACGGAAAAGGGCATCGGCTGCGGCATCCACTATCCCGTACCGGTCCACCTGCAGAAGGCCTACGCTTTTTTGGGACACCGGCCAGGCGATTTCCCGGTAGCGGAGCGGATCGCCGCCGAGTTGCTTTCCCTGCCCATATTCCCGGAGTTGACCGAGGAACAGGTGGCTTACGTTGCGGCGAGCCTCCGGGATATCGTGACCACCCGGAACCGCTAAGCCGCCACCCCGGGACCAGAGCGAATATTTTCTCCCCGCCGGCCGGCATCCAAGGTTGAACAACCAATTTAAACGCATGGCGAAGTCTGATTGGGCCGACCCCAATATTCCCAACCGGAAAAATGGCCAACCGGCGGAAACCCTCCGCGGCAACAGCAGGTGGGAATACCTGGGGTTGGCCCTGGTCTTTGTCCAAGTGGCCGCCATCGCCGGAGTGCTGCATGGCCTGGATCTGCAGACGGCGGCCTTCCGTCGGGTGGTGGATCTGGCGGCGGTCGGTTTCGTGGTCAACCACCTGCTCCCCCTACGCTGGCGGCTCCGTTTTTTTGTGTTCCTTTCGGCGGGGGCCGTTTTTCTGGTCATGGGGGGGGCCTACGCCATCTGGTGGGACTTTGCCCTGGCGGTCCCGCGGGCCCTGGCGATCCTGGCCTACGGCGGAGCCCTGATCGGCGCCGTCTATCTGCCCATCGGGTTCTGGAGGCGGGTGGGCCTGATCCTGGCCCTGGCGGGCCTGGCCGCACTGTTCCGGGTCCAGGTCTTGGGGGACGGGACCCTGGCCATCGTTTGGCCGGTGCTGGCGGCCATGTTCATGTTTCGCTTGATCACCTACCTCTACGATCTGTCGACGGCGCCCCAACCCCCCCCGCTGGGCTCCACCCTGGCCTACTTCTTCCTGCTGCCCAACGTCTGCTGCCTCCTCTTCCCGGTCGTTGACTTCAAGACCTTCCGCCGGAGCTATTACAACGAAGAGCCGCTGGTGATCTACCAGCGGGGGACCCGCTGGATGGCCCGGGGGGTCATCCAGTTGCTGGCCTACCGGTTTGTCGAATTGCATCTCTATCTCCCCGCCGCCCTGGTGCATGACGGCGCCGGACTGATCCAATTCATCCTCACCAACTCCCTGCTCTATTTGAAGGTTTCGGGGCTATTTCACCTGATCGCCGGGTTGCTGCTGTTGTTCGGCTTCAACCTGCCGAAAACCAACCATCGCTATTTTCTGGCCTCCAGTTTTACAGACTACTGGCGGCGGGTGAACATCTACTGGCGGGACTTCATCTTGAAGGTCTTCTACTACCCCACCTTCTTCCGCCTGAAAACCCGGCCCCTGCTGGCCCTGGGAACGGCCACCCTGCTGTCCTTCGTGGCCACCTGGGCCCTCCACCTGTACCAAAGCTGGTGGTTGAAGGGGAAAGTCGCCGTTACCGGTCCGGATGTCCTTTTCTGGCTGATACTGGGGCTGCTGGTGCTGGGCAACGCCTTCTGGGAAATGAAACGGAGCCGCGGGCGGAAACTGGCCACCAACCGCTATCGCCCCGCGGCGGCCTTCCGCCTGGCCCTGCAGACGGCCGGCACCTTTGCCTGCATCAGCCTGCTGTGGTCGCTCTGGAGCAGCCCCAGCCTAGCCTCCTGGCTGGCCTTGTGGCGGTTCGCCGACGGCGACACCCTGCTGGGGGGGGCCGCGGCCCTGGCGGTGATCATGGCCGTAAAAATCCTGATGGAAACCCTGCCGGCGGGTAAGAAAAAGAACGCGCCGGCTTCAGCCGGCCAAACGTTGCCGCTGCGGCTGCTGCGCAAGGACCTCGCCTGGGTGGCGTTGCCCATGCTGCTGCTGCTGGCGGCGAACCGCTTTGTGGATAAGACTCCGGACGAGCAGTATCCCTGGCAGCTGGTCGAGGAAACCCTGGTTCTCGGCGATTCCAAGGAAACCGAAAGGCATCAGGGCTATTACGAGAACCTGCTGCAGCAGGACGAGGCCAACCAGCAGCTTTGGGAAACCTTTTACCGCCTGCCCTTTCAGGATTATACCGGCTTCAGCCCGACCCGGCCGGTGGGAGATTTCCGTTTTTTGGAACCGATCCCCTCCAGCGCCGCCCGGGCCTACGATACGGAATTTCGGACCAACCGCTGGAGCATGCGTGATCGGGAGTACCCGCCGGTCAAACCGGAAGGGACGTTCCGAATTGCCCTGCTGGGTTCGTCCCATGTCATGGGTTGGGGGGTCCCCCAAAAGGAAGTCATGGGAACGCTCCTCGCCGAACGGCTCAATAGCCCCCGCTCCACTCCCCGCTCGGGCAGGTCCTGGGAGGTCCTCAATTTCGCTTTCAACGGCTACAGCCCTTTAAGCCAGGTCGCCCTGATGAAAAACCGGATCCAGAACTTTGCTCCGGACCTGGTCCTGTACGTGGCCCATACCATCGAATTGCAGTGGGCTGGCCGCGATCTGGCCAAGGCGGTACGCCAGCAGGTGCCCATTCCCCAGGACGAACTGAGCCGGATCCTGGAAACGGCCCGGGTGGATCGCCGGAGCCCGCAAATCCTGGCCCAGACCAGGCTGCGCCCTTTTGAAAGGGACCTGGTCTCCTGGGCCTACCGGGAATTGGTCGCCGAGTGCCGCCTCCTGCAGGCGCAGCCGATTTTCGTCTTCCTGCCGCTACCCTACCAGCTGCCCTTGAACGCCGAGAGGAGCGCCTTGGCCGCCGAACTAAAAAAACTGGCGGCCGATACCGGCTTCGGCCTTATCGACCTGACCGACATTTTTGACCATCAGGACCCCCGGACCCTGTTGACCCGGCCCCGGAACGAAATGTGGACCCACCTCAACGGCCGGGCCCACCAGCAGGTCGCCGAGCGGCTGTACCGGGAGCTGACTGTCCGCTTGGCCGGGGATCGGCCGCGATCGGGCCCCTCCTCGGTCGCCGGCGGGCGTCCGGGTCCGGCCGACAAAAAAAAACTTTCTAGGGGAGGTGTTTAGGGATGGAGACCGCAACCGTCGAAAAGCTGGTGAAGGAATTTATTCTAGGCGAGTTTCTGCCCGAAGAAGACCCGGCCGAACTGCTGGATTCGACGCCGTTGATCACCACCGGTATTCTGGATTCGATCGCCACCTTGAAACTGGTGCTTTTCCTGGAGCAGGAGTTCGGGATTGCGATCAGCCCGCACGAGGCCGATGCCGAACATCTGGACACCATCGCCCGCATCGCCGATTTAGTGCGCACCAAGTCCTGAAGGCCTGACCCGGGCAAAGAAACCATGACCTTGCAGCAACTGCTCGACGAATCGATCCGGAAGCGGGGGGACCATCCGGCCGTCATCGAAGGCAACGGCCAGGGGCAAATCGACTACCGGCGGCTCGGCCGATTGTCGGATCGCCTGCGGGACCGGCTGGCCGCCCTGGGCGTCGGCCGGGGGGACCGGGTGGGGCTGTACCTGCGGAAGAGCGCCGACGGGGTGGCCGCCATTTTCGGCATCCTCAAGGCCGGGGCGGCCTATGTCCCGGTCGACCCCCTCGCGCCGGCTTCCCGCAACGCCTTCATCCACTGGGACTGCGGCGCCAAGGCGGTCATCCTGGAGCGACGCTACGAGGCCGCGTACCGCTTGGAGCTGGGCCGGCTGGGAGGGAATCCGGCCTTGATCGTCCTTCCGGACAGCGGGGGCGGGGGATACCTGGAGGGGGCCTTGGAGGCCTTGGACCGATCCAGCCCGGCCCCGGCCGCCCCGGCCGTCGACGCCGCGCCGGAGGACCTGGCTTACATCCTCTATACCTCCGGCTCCACCGGTCAACCCAAAGGGGTAATGCTTTCCCACGGCAACGCCCTGTCTTTCCTGGACTGGTGCGCGGAAACCTTTCGGCCGCTTCCGGAGGACGTCTTTTCCTCCCATGCCCCGTTCCACTTCGACCTCTCGATTTTCGACCTCTATCTGCCTCTGCGCTGCGGGGCCAGCCTGGTGCTCATCCCGGAGGAGACGGGTAAGGAGCCCCAGGGCCTGAGCGCGCTGGTGGGCCGCTACCGTCTGACGGTCTGGTACTCGGCCCCTTCCATCTTGAGTCTCCTGGCCCAGTTTGCTAAAAATCTCGAACAGGATTTCTCCAGCGTCCGCCAGGTGTTGTTCGCCGGCGAAGTCTTTCCCGTGGTGCACCTGCGGACGCTGAAACGGCGGGTCCCCCGGCCCCGGTATTTCAACCTCTACGGGCCCACGGAAACCAATGTCTGCACCTGGTACGAGATCCCCGCGGAGATACCGGAGGAGCGCACGGATCCTTATCCGATCGGCAAAGTCAGTTCCAGCCTGGCCGGCCGGGTGGTGGACCTCCTGGGCCGGGATCTCCCCCCCGGAGCGGAGGGGGAACTCTGCATTGCCGGACCCCATGTCATGGCGGGGTACTGGAATTTGCCCGAGCGGACCGCCCGGTGCTTTTTGGCGGACGACGGAGCCGGTCGGCGCTGGTACAAAACCGGGGATCTGGTCGTGGAGGAACCGGACGGGAATTTTCGCTATGTGGGCCGGAAAGACCGCATGATCAAAAAACGGGGCTACCGGATCGAACTGGGGGAAATCGAGGCCTGCCTGTACCGGCACCCGGGCGTCCGGGAGGCGGCGGTCGTCGCCCTGACCGGCGGGGACGGTGAACTGAAGGTGAAGGCCCATTTGAGTACGTTGGGGGAGAAGCGCCCTTCGCTGATTGCCCTCAAAACCTTCTGCTCCCAGCACCTGCCGGTTTACATGGTTCCCGATGTCTTTGCCTTCCATGACGCCCTGCCCCGGACGTCGACCGACAAGATCGATTATCTTTCTTTAAAGAAGCTGGGTTAAGGCGTCTGCCCAGATAGAGGTTCGCCCATGGATTTTTCCTGGTCTCCAGAACAGCTGGAACTATTCGCGGGGATTGAGCGTTTCGCCACCCGGGAGCTCAACCACAACCTCCGCGAGAACGATCGCCAAGGTTTATTTAATTGGGAGGGCTGGCGGAAGTGTGGCGCCATGGGGATACAGGGCCTCCCGGTTCCTCCGGATTACGGGGGCCTGGGACAGGACCCGCTCACGACGGTCGGCGCCCTGGAGCGCCTGGGCAGTTCCTGCCGCGACAACGGACTGGTCTTTTCGCTCAACGCGCAGTTGTGGACGGTTGGCATGCCGTTGGTAGCCTTCGGGACCGAGGAACAGAAACGCCGTTTTCTGCCGGGCCTCTGCGACGGTTCCCTGATCGGTGGCAATGCCATGACCGAACCGGACAGCGGCTCCGATGCCTACAGCCTGAGAACGACCGCCGTCAAGGAGGGCGACCGGTATCGCCTCAACGGCAGCAAGACTTTTGTCACCAACGGACCGATAGCCGATGTGGTGGTCGTGTTCGCCACCGTCGATGCCTCCCGGGGCCTGTCGGGAATCAGTGCTTTTCTGGTGGAGAAACACTTTCCCGGATTTTCCGTGGCCGCCGCTCTGGACAAAATGGGCCTCCATACCAGCCCGACGGCCGAGATGTTTTTTGATGACTGCCTAGTCCCGGAGGGCAACCGCCTGGGCCGGGAGGGGGCCGGTCCCAGCATCTTTACCCACGCCATGACCTGGGAACGGGGCTGCATCCTCTCCAGCGCGGTGGGCTCCATGCAGCGGATTCTGAAGGCCTGCATCCGTTACACGAAACAGCGCAAGCAGTTCGGACAGCCGATCAACCGGTTTCAACAGGTGGCCAGCAAAATCGTCGATATGAAGCTCCGGTTGGAAACCTCCCGGTACCTGCTCTACCACTGCGCCAACCAGCTTCACCTGGGCCGGACGGCGATCCTGGAGGCGGCGCTGGCCAAGTTGCACATCAGTGAATGCTGGGTGAAATGCTGCGAGGACGCCCTTCAGATCCACGGGGGTTACGGATACATGACCGAGTATGAAATCGAACGGGAGTTGCGCGACGCCATCGGCAGCCGCATCTACTCGGGAACCAATGAAATTCAACGAAATGTCATCGCTTCCCTGCTCCTTTGAGCCGGGAACGCTCCGCGGCCATCCGGCGCACCCGTCGTTGCAGTTTTCCTTAATATCGGGCAGAAATCAACCGATAAACAGCTTAAAGCGTCAATCCCGGCGCGCTAATCCCCGGAATGCGAAAGGTCAACCCTTATGGAAAATAATCAAAGAGCGGGTCAGTCCCTTTGCCGGTCTTGCGGCCAAGTTCTTAAGCACACTTTTGTCGATTTAGGCATGTCGCCCTTGTGTGAAAGCTATGTCGGACCCGAGCAATTGAACGCCATGGAGCCCTTTTATCCGCTCCATGTCTACGTCTGCGGGCAATGCTTTCTGGTGCAGTTGGACGAATATGTGAGCCCGGAAAATATCTTCAGCGAATACGCCTATTTTTCTTCCTACTCCGACACCTGGCTGGATCATGCCCGGAACTATGTCACCATGATCAGCGAGCGCCTCGGGCTGCACGCGGGAAGCCGGGTCATGGAGGTGGCCAGCAACGACGGCTATCTGCTGCAATATTTCGTGGAACGAAACATCCCGGTACTGGGGGTGGAGCCGGCGGCCAATGTGGCCCAAGCCGCCGAGCAGAAAGGGGTCCCGACTCTGGTGGAATTCTTCGGCCGGGAGATGGCCCGGGCCCTGGCGGCCGAGCGGGGCCAGACCGATCTGATCATCGGCAACAATGTGCTGGCCCAGGTGCCCGACCTGAACGACTTCGTGGCCGGCATGAAAACGGCCCTCAAACCCCGGGGAGTCATCACGGTGGAGTTCCCCCACCTCCAGCGCCTGATGGCTGAGAACCAGTTCGATACGATCTACCACGAACACTTTTCCTATTTTTCCCTGCTGGCGGCGGAGCAGGTCTTTAAGCGGCAGGGCCTAAAAATTTTTGACGTGGAGGAGTTGCCGACCCACGGCGGGTCCCTCCGTCTATATGCCGGACATGAGGAGGATGCCTCCCAACCCGTCGGTCCCCGGGTGACGGAACTGCGGAACAGGGAGCTGGCTTTGGGGTTCACCGACTTGATGGCCTACGCCGCTTTTGCCGAGAAGGTCAAGGAGACCAAGAGGAAGTTGCTGGAGTTCCTGATCGGGGTCAAGCGGGCCGGGAAATCGGTCGCCGGCTACGGGGCGCCCGGAAAAGGGAATACCCTCCTGAATTATTGCGGCATCCGCACGGATTTTCTGGACTATACGGTGGATCGCAACCCGTACAAGCAGGGAAAATTTCTGCCGGGGACCCACATCCCCATCTTTCCTCCGGAGAAAATCAACGAAACACGGCCCGATTACGTGTTTATTCTGCCCTGGAACTTCCAGGAAGAGATCATGAAGCAGATGGCCCAAATCCGACAGTGGGGGGGGAAGTTTATCGTTCCGATCCCCCAAGTGACGGTCTACCCCTGAGCAGCGCCTGCCCAAGGCAGGCCGACGGGAGGCCACGTTTGGATCCGGGATCGAACCGGTTCCAGTAAAAATGAGGACAAAGGGAGGACCATTCTTGAAAATTTTAGTGACCGGCAACATGGGCTATATCGGCCCGGTACTCATGGAGCGTTTCCGGGCCACCCGGCCAGGGGCCACCCTGGTCGGGCTGGACACCGGCTTTTTCGCGGATTGCATCACCAACGCGCTCGTACTGCCCGAAACCCGCATCGATGTCCAATACTTCGCCGATATGAGGAACTTCCCCCCGGAAGTGCTCGACGGGGTCGAGGCCGTAGTGCACCTGGCCGCCATCTCGAACGATCCCATGGGGAATACCTTCAGCGAGGCTACCTACGACATCAACCACCAGGCGGGCGTGCGCCTGGCGCGGGAAAGCAAGGCCCGGGGAGTGAAGTGGTTCGTTTTTGCCTCCAGCTGCAGCATGTACGGGTCGGCGGACGACGCTCCCCGCAAGGAAGACTCGCCCTTCAACCCCTTGACCGCCTATGCCAAGTCGAAGGTCTACACCGAAGCCGACCTGAAGGGAATGGCCGACCGGGATTTTTTGGTAACCAGCCTGCGCTTTTCTACGGCCTGCGGTATGAGCGAACGGCTGCGGTTGGACCTGGTGCTCAATGACTTCGTGGCCTGCGCCTTGACCACCCGGCAGATCACGGTCCTGAGCGACGGAACCCCCTGGCGGCCTCTGATTAACGTGCGGGACATGGCCCGGGCCATCGACTGGGCGGTGGGCCGGGAAGAGGCGGCCGGCGGGGCCTTCCTGGCGGTAAACGTCGGGAGCAACGACTGGAACTACCAGGTCAGAGACCTGGCCCAGGCCGTGGCGGCTGCTATCCCGGGGGTGACCGTTTCGATCAATGAAAATGCCCAGCCGGACAAACGCTCTTACCGGGTGAACTTCGATCTTTTCCGGGAACTGGCGCCGAACCATCAGCCGGAATTCGACTTGCCGATGACCATACGGGAATTGCAGGCGGGATTGAGCGCGATGGGCTTCAAGGACGGAAATTTCCGCAATTCCCGCTTCATGCGGCTGCAGGTCCTGGCCGAGCTGCGGGAAAAGGGTCTGCTTTCGGAGCAGCTCGAATGGCTCCCGAGAGCGTGAGGACGGTCTTGTTTCCAGGGAGCCACCCGTGATTTTCCGAGAGACGAAGCTTAAGGGGGCTTTCCTCATCGAACCGGAGAAATTGGAGGACCCCCGGGGGTTTTTTGCCCGATCCTGGTGCCAAAAAGAATTCGAACGCCAGGGGCTCAACCCGCGGCTGGTGCAATGCAATATTTCCTTCAACGCCAAGCGGGGCACCCTGCGGGGCATGCATTATCAGGTGAAACCCTTTGAGGAAGCCAAGCTGATCCGCTGCACCCGGGGGGCGATCTACGACGTGGTGGTCGACCTGCGGGCCGGTTCGGAGACCTGGGGGGAATCCTGGGCGGAAGTTCTGGACAGCGAGAACCGCCGGATGCTGTACATCCCGGAGGGCCTGGCCCACGGCTTCCTGACCCTGGCGGATACCACCGAGGTCTTCTACCAGATGTCGGAGTTTTATGCCCCGGAATGCGCCCGGGGGTTTCGCTGGGACGATCCGGCCTTTGCCCTTGCCTGGCCGGGGCCGGTGGAAGTCATTTCCGACCGTGACCGCGGTTATCCCGATTTTGCCAAATAGGGAAGGAGAGGGGAAGGAATAGGACGATGCCGGGCGACGCCAGCTTTCCCAGCCCCGCCGACGCCGGCCGGGAGATGTACGAGCTGATCCGGGAGCTTTTCCCCATCTGCCGGAGCATCACCGGAGACGGTTTGCGCCAGACCCTGGAAATCATCAGCCGGCGGATTCCGCTGGCGGTGCGGGAAGTCCCTTCCGGGACCCCGGTGTTCGACTGGGTCATCCCCCGGGAGTGGAATATCCGGGACGCCTATGTCCGCAAGGCCCGGGGCGAAAAAATCATCGACTTCCAACAGTCCAACCTCCAGGTCCTCAATTACAGTGTGCCGATCAACCGGACCATGCCTTTGGCGGAGTTGAAGGAACACCTCTTCTCGCTGCCCGATCGCCCGGACTGGATTCCCTACCGGACCGCCTATTACCGGGAGAATTGGGGGTTCTGCCTGCCCCATACCCAGCTGCAGGCCCTGGAGGAGGGGAACTACGAGGTTCGTATCGATTCCACGTTGGCGGACGGCTCCCTGACCTACGGTGAATACCTTCTACCGGGGGAGCGGGAGGAGGAAGTCCTCATTTCCTGCCACACCTGCCATCCCTCCCTGGCGAACGACAACCTATCCGGTGTCAGCCTGGCCGTCAAGCTGGCCGAAAGTCTGGGCCGGGGGCCGCGCCGTTTCTCCTATCGATTTCTCTTTATCCCCGGGACCATCGGCGCCATTACCTGGCTCTGTCTGAATGAACCCGAGGTTGTTAAGATCAAGAACGGCCTGGTCCTTACCGGCGTGGGCGACAGCGGGAAAATCATCTACAAGAAAAGCCGCCGGGGAGACGCGGCAATCGACCGAGCCGCTGTCCAGGCCCTGCGGGATTCCGGGGACCCCTTTGAAGTGCGGGACTTTCATCCGTACGGGTACGACGAGCGTCAATATTGCTCCCCGGGTTTCAACCTGCCGGTGGGGCGCTTTTCCAGGACGCCCTACGGGGAATATCCGGAGTACCACACCTCCGCCGACAACCTGGACTTCGTCAAAACGGATGCGCTGGCGGAAAGCTTCAGCCAGGTCCTGTCGCTGCTGCGGATCCTGGAAGCAAACCGGTTTTATCGCAATCGGTGCCCGAAGGGCGAGCCGCAACTGGGCAAGCGGGGTCTCTATGCCGCCCCGGGGATCGATGAGTTGGCCTTGCTCTGGGTCTTGAACCTCTCCGACGGGGGCTACGATCTGTTGGCCATAGCCGAAAGATCGGGGCTGGAGTTCGGGCGGGTGGCCCGGGCGGCGGCCCAACTGAAGGAAAGCGGTTTACTGGAGGAGGTCCCGGATCGGGGCGCCCATTGACCGGCGGCCCCTGCCCGGGGGTGCCCATAACCGGACCTTTCCCCATACCAGGGGCAAATCTGAACAGGAGGAGACACCATTGAAAGTGGTATTGTTTTGCGGCGGCTTGGGGACCCGGTTGGGAGGCTTGACGGAGGATCTCCCCAAACCCCTGGTCAAAATCGGCTATCGACCCATACTCTGGCATTTGATGAAATACTACGCCCATTTCGGTTACAAAGATTTCATCCTTTGTCTGGGGTACCGGGCGGACAAGATTAAAAACTATTTTTTAAACTACGACGAATGCCTTTCCAATGATTTTACCATGACCAACGGCGGCAAGGATATCCAGCTCAACAATCACGATATCGACGACTGGCGCATCACTTTCGTGGACACGGGCCTCAAGGCCAATATCGGCCAGCGCCTGCGGGCCGTGGAAAAATACCTGGACGGCGAAGAGATGTTCCTGGCCAACTACTCGGACGGTCTGACCGATCTCCCCCTTGCGGAATATATCGATTTTTTTCAACGCAGCGGCAAGATCGCCGGCTTTGTCTGCGTCAAACCCTCGCAGAGTTTTCATGTGGTCCAACTCAACGGCGACCAGCGGGTCCAGGCCATCAACTATGTCAAGGATACGGATATCCTGATCAACGGCGGGTATTTCGTTTTTCGGCGGCAGATTTTTGATTACCTCCGGCCGGGGGAGGAGCTGGTGGAAGAGCCCTTCCGGCGCCTGATCGCCGACGAACAGCTGGTGGGGTACCGCTACGACCGCTTCTGGTGCATGGACACCTTCAAGGAACATCAGGAACTCACCGATATGGTCCAGCAGGACAATGCCCCCTGGGAAGTCTGGAAAAGCGGCAACGGGCGGGCCAACGGCGCGGGTCGATCCCCATGCTGAAGCTGGGACTGGCGCCCCAGGGCCGCACCGGCCTCACCGTGCTCTGCCTGGGGGCCCATGGGGACGATCTGGAGCTGGGCGCCGGCGGCGCCGTGTTACGGTTGCTGGAAGAATGGCCGGCGGCCCGGGTTTTTTGGGTGGTATTCAGCGCCTCGGGAGTCCGCCGGCAGGAGGCCGCCGCCAGCGCGGAGCGCTTTCTGGACGGGGCCGGAGAAAAAACCGTCGAACTCCTGGAGTACCGGGACGGCTTCTTCCCCTATCAGGGGGGGGAGATCAAGGAAACCTTTGAACGGCTCAAGGGGATCTGCGTGCCGGATTTGATCTTCACCCATTACCGGCAGGATCTCCATCAGGACCACCGGTTGATCTCGGAGCTGACCTGGAACACTTTCCGGAATCATCTGATCCTGGAATACGAGATCGTCAAATACGACGGCGATCTGGGGGTTCCCAATCTCTTTATTCACCTGCCGGAGGCCCTGGCCAGGCGCAAGGTAGCGCTTTTGCTGGAAAGCTTCGGGAGCCAACAGCCCAAGCAGTGGTTTGATGCCGATACCTTTTACGCGATGCTGCGGATAAGGGGCCTGGAATCGAACGCCCCCGGCAAGTATGCCGAGGGCTTCTACTGCCGCAAGATGATCTTTTGACCGGCCGGACCGGATCGGTCCGGGTGATTATCCGGGGCCAGGGCGCAACGCCTTCGTCCGGCCGAGATGACTGAGGGGAGTCAGGAATGTCCTTTGATCCAGAAGAAAAATTCAAGAAGACCCGGGAACTGCAGCAGAAAAGCCACCGCCTGATCCCCGGGGGGGGCCACACCTACGCCAAAGGGGACGACCAGTACCCGGTGCTGGCGCCCGGCTTCATTGTCCGCGGGCAGGGGGCCCATGTCTGGGACCCGGACGGAAACGAATATATCGAGTACGGGATGGGACTGCGGGCCGTCACCCTCGGCCACGGCTACGCGCCGGTGGTGGCAGCCGCTTACCGGGAAATGGCCCAGGGCACCAATTTTACCCGTCCTTCGCCGCTGGAGGTGGAGTGCGCCGAAGCCCTCCTGGACCTCATCGAACCCGCCGAAATGGTCAAGTTCGCCAAGAACGGGTCGGACGTGACCACGGCGGCCCTCAAACTGGCCCGGGCCTTTACCGGCCGGGACCTGGTGGCGATCTGCGCCGAACAACCCTTTTTTTCCACCGACGACTGGTTTATCGGCTCCACACCTATGGACGCCGGGATCCCGGACTCCACCAAGGCCCTGACGGTGAAATTTCATTACAACGATCTGGAAAGCGTCAAGCGGCTTTTTGCGGAATACCCGGGCCGGATAGCCGGCCTGATCATGGAAGCGGCCACCGCCCTGGAGCCCGCGGAGCGGTTCCCCCAGGAAGTGCAGCGCCTCTGCCGGGAAAACGGGGCCCTCTTCATCTTGGATGAGATGATCACTGGCTTCCGCTGGCATCTCGGCGGGGCCCAGGCCTATTATCAGCTCCAGCCGGACCTGTCCGCCTTCGGCAAGGCCCTGGCCAACGGGTTTTCGGTCTCGGCCCTGGTGGGGCGCCGGGCGATCATGGAGTTGGGCGGGTTGCAGCACGGCCGGGAGAGGGTTTTCCTGCTTTCCACCACCCACGGCGCGGAAACGCCGGGTCTGGCCGCCTGCCTGAAAACCATGGAAATCTACCGGGAGCAGCAGGTCATTGAAACCCTCTGGCGGCAGGGGGAAGTCCTGCAACAGGGCTTGAATCAAATCAGCGCGTCCCTGGGACTGTCGGAGCATTTTTGGGTCATCGGCAGGCCCTGCAACCTGGTCTACCTGACCCGGGATCAGGAAGGGGCCCCCTCCCAAAGCTTCCGGGCCCTCTTCCTCCAGGAGACCATCAAACGGGGCATATTGGCGCCCTCCCTGGTAGTCAGTTTTTCCCACACGGAGGAAGACCTCCGGAAAACCCTGGAGGCGGTGGAAGGAGCGCTGCAAGTCTTCAAGCGGGCCCTGGCGGACGGGGTCGACCAACACCTGGTAGGCCGACCGGTCAAGCCGGTGTTCCGAAAGTACAATTGAGCGGTGGTCCGGTGATCGCCCGGAAATCCGCCGGCGGCCCGGGACGGAATCGGCCGTCGCGCCGCCCTCCCGCAAACTGATCCGGCACGACTTTTTGAGGAGGCCCCTTGCCCACTGACCTTCCGCCCATCCCGGCCCCCGCCCCCGCCGCCCGCCCCCGGCGGCCGGCCCGGATAGGCATGCTCTCCTATAGTTTTTATGAGGTGGACGCCCGGGTAACCCGCTATGCGGAAACGCTGGTCCGGCGGGGCGACACGGTGGACGTGCTCGCCCTCGGCCAGCCCGAGGCCGCCGGGCAGACCACCGTCAAGGGGGTGAACGTTTTGGCCATCCAGCGGCGGGAACGCAACGAGAGGGGGAAGCTCGCCTATCTCTACCGCCTGCTGAAATTTTTCGTCAATTCCTCGGTGCAATTGAATCAACGGCATCGCCAACAGCCGTACGATCTGATTCACGTCCATTCCGTTCCCGACTTCGAGGTCTTCGCCGCCTGGTTCCCCAAGCTCAAGGGCGCCAAGATCATCCTAGACATCCATGATATCGTCCCGGAATTCTACGCGGCCAAATTCAAGGTGAGTCCGGAATCGGTGCTGTGCCGCCTGCTCCGGGTGGTGGAGAAGCTGTCCATTTCCTTCTCGGACTGGGTGATCATTTCCAACCACCTCTGGGAAAAAAAGCTCCGGCGGTCGGTCCCTCACGGCAACTGCTCGGTGGTCTTGAATTATCCCGATGAAACCATTTTTTTCCGGCGGCCCCGGAAAAGAAAGGACGGAAAATTCGTCCTCCTGTACCCGGGCACGCTGAACTGGCATCAGGGGCTGGACCTGGCCCTGAGTGCCCTGGGCCGGATCAAAGACGAGGCCCCCGGGGTGGAATTGCACCTGTACGGCCGGGGGGGCACCCGCGAGGCCTTGGAGGCCCAAGCCCGGCGGTTGGGCGTTTCCGACCGGGTCATTTTCAGGGACCCCATACCGAAAGAAAAAATTGCCGAGGCCATGGCCGAGGCGGACCTGGGCGTGGTCCCCAAGCGCAACGACCCTTTCGGGGGCGAGGCCTTCAGCACCAAGATCCTGGAATTCATGGCCGTCGGCGTTCCGGTGCTGGTGGCCGGGACCAAAATCGACCGTTTTTACTTCAACGATTCCGTGGTGAAATTTTTCGAACCGGACAATCCCGACGATCTGGCTGGCGCCCTGCGGGGCCTGATCCAAAACCCCGAAGAACGGCGGGCCCTGGTCGACCGGGCGGCCCTTTTTTTGAAAGACTACAGTTGGGAGGGCAAGAAGCATCTCTACCTGGACTTGGTGGATAAGCTGATCGAGCCCTGACTGGCGGACCCCCGCCGCCGCCCCGCCCCACAATCGACACCTTGCGTTTAGATCGCCTCATTACCCTGTATGGGTTAGGTCCCCTCTGGAAACGGCTGCCAGCGCGCGGGCTGCGCCTCCCGATTCTTATGTATCACAGCATTTCCGATGATCCCGAGCCCGGTCATCCCTATTTCTGGATCAACACCTCCCCCCGGGCCTTCGCCCAGCAATTGCACTTTCTGGGCGAGCAGGGCTATCGGGTCATCCCGCTGGCCGAGGCGGTGAATTTGATCCGGGCGATTCCCAGCGGCGGGGTTTCAAGCCGGGCCGCCCCTTCGGCCCGGGAACCGCAGGGAGGCCGGGGACTGGACCACGCCCTGGGTCCGGACCGGCGGAATTCGCCCCGGTACGCGGTCCTGACTTTCGACGACGGCTACCGGGATTTTTACACCCAGGCCTTTCCTTTGCTGAAGGCCAAAGGCTTTCCGGCCAGCGTTTTTCTGCCCACCGATTTTATCGGTCGACCCGCGGCGGGCCTCCGCGGCAAAGCGCATCTTTCCTGGGCGGAGATCCTGGAACTGCAGCGGCAGGGCATTACCTTCGGTTCCCACACCTGCAGCCATCCGCAACTGGCGGAGCTCCAGGTCGATCAGCTTCGTCGGGAGTTGTCCCATTCGGGGCGGGTAATCCAGGAGCAGACCGGCGGCTGCGACGGGTTCTGTTATCCTTTCCAGTTCCCGCAGCAGGACGGGTTGTTTCTGGAAGTCCTGAACCAGACCCTGCAGTCCGTCGGCTATGCCTATTGTTTGAGCACCCGGATCGGCACGGTCAACACGGCGGAAGACCTGTTTTCCTTGAAGAGAATTCCCATAAACTCCGGAGACGATCCGGCTCTTTTTCAGGCCAAACTGCAGGGAGGTTATGACTGGCTCTCCGGGGTCCAGGCGCTGAAAAAGGTCCTGTGGAAAGCATGAAAGACAGCACCAGCTATATTATCGTTACGCCGGTTCGCGACGAGGAGGCTCATATCGGGAAGACCCTGGAGACGGTGGCCGGCCAAACGATCCCCCCCCGGGAGTGGGTGATCGTCGATGACGGTTCTAACGATCAAACCGGGGACATTATCGACCGGTTCGCCACCCGACGGCCCTGGATCCAAACCGGCCATTGCCCCGATCGGGGTTTCCGCAAGGCCGGAGGAGGGGTCATCGCGGCCTTTTCCGAAGGACTCCGCCGGATTACGTGCCAGGAATGGGAATATATCGTCAAGCTGGACGGCGACCTTTCCCTGGAGCCGGATTATTTCGAACGGTGTCTGGAGCGGTTTTCCCGGGATCCCCGTTTGGGGATCGGGGGCGGCAAGGTCTATTCGGTGGCCAACGGTGATCTGTTTGACGATTCGCCGGGCGATCCCCCCTTTCACGTGCGGGGGGCCACCAAGATCTATCGCCGGGCCTGTTGGCAGCAGATTCAACCGCTGGTGCCGGCGCCCGGCTGGGACACCATCGATGAAGTGAAAGCGAACATGCTCGGCTGGACAACCCAAACCTTTGGCGACATTCACCTGATCCAGCTGAAGGCCACGGGCGGCGCCGATGGGAACTGGCGCAACTGGTTCAAAAACGGCCGAGCGAATTACATCACGGGCTACCACCCGTTCTTCATGTTCCTGAAGTGCCTCAAAAGGTCCGTGCGCAAACCGCCGGTGCTCGGGGCAGTCGCCCTGTGGGCCGGCTTCTGCTCGGGCTATCTGCGGCGGGTTCCCCAGGTGCCGGATCCGGAGGTGATCCGGTTCCTGCGTCAACAGCAACTGCGGCGCCTGGCACTCCGGCCGAGCATCTATGGGTAATGGCGAAGAAGCGCCATCAGCCGCCGGAGACGGGTCCGGGGATCGAACTCTCGATCATCATCGTCAATTGGCATTCCGCCGCTTTTTTGCGCCCCTGCCTGGAAACGATCCGGGAGCAGACCACCCGGATACGGTACGAGGTGATCGTCGTGGATAACGCCTCCTTTGACGGGTGCGGGGAGCGGCTGGCGGAAGAAGATCCGACGGTCCGCTTCATCCAAAGCCAGGAGAATCTGGGTTTTGCCCGGGCCAACAACCTCGGCGCCCGGCAGGCCCGCGGGCCGGTGCTGCTCTTCCTGAACCCGGATACCGAGGTGCGGGATCGGGCCCTCGAGCACCTTTGGGAACGGGTGAACACCCTGCCGCGGGCCGGTGCCGTCGGCTGCCGGCTCCTCAACAGCGATGGGTCGCTGCAGACCAGTTGCGTCCAATCCTTTCCCACCATCGTGAATCAAATGCTGGACGCCGATATTCTGAGAAAGATTTCCCCGCGATCCGGCCTCTGGGGGACTGCCGGGTTTTTCGAGCCCTCGGGCAACCCGGTGCCAGTGGAGGCGGTCTCAGGCGCCTGCCTGATGATCCCGCGGGAGATCTTCGACCGGGTCGGCGGGTTCAGCTCCGAGTATTTTATGTACGGGGAGGACTTGGACCTTTGTTATAAGGTCAGCCGCCAAGGCCGGGACAACTATTATTGCGGCGCGGTGGCGGTCGTCCATCACGGCGGGGGCAGCTCGCGGCAAGCCCCCAGCCGTTTTGCCATCCAGATGCTGCGGGAATCGGTGCAGCGTTTCTTGACCAAATTCCACGGTCCCTTCTACGGCGGGGTCTACCGCCTGACCATGAGCGGGGCGGCCTTGACCCGACTGATCCTGCTGCTGGTGTTGACCCCGGTTTTCGTGGTCCGCGGTCGGACCGCGGGCTGGCAGGCCGCACTGCAAAAATGGTGGGCCGTCCTGCACTGGGGTCTGGGATTGGCCCGGAGCCCCCGGCGCCGCCCGGCCGCCGGTAAGGGCAACCTCCAACCGCCCCGGGATTTGAACGGATCATGTGCGGAATCTGCGGAAAATTGAATTTCGATAGCCAGGAGCCCGTGGACCCCCGGTTGTTGGCCCGAATGGGAGCGCGACTGCAGCACCGGGGACCGGACGGGGGCGGCGAATACCTCCGCGGTCCGGTCGGTTTGGGCCACCGGCGTCTGAGCATCATCGACCTGGCCACGGGCGACCAGCCCATGTCCAACGAGGACGGCACCATCTGGGTGGTCTACAACGGGGAGATCTACAACTTTCCCGAATTACGGGCGGAACTGCTGGCCGCCGGGCACCGCTTCAAATCCGCTACGGACACCGAGGTTATTCTGCACCTCTATGAGGAGGTGGGCGTGCGGTCGGTAGAACGGTTGCGGGGCATGTTCGCCTTCGCCCTGTGGGACGAGCGAAAACAATTGCTGCTCCTGGCCCGCGACCGGGTCGGCATCAAACCGCTCTACTACATCCAAACGGACCGGGCGCTGCTCTTCGCCTCCGAGGTCAAGTCCCTCTTGGTCGACCCCACAGTACGTCCGGGGATCGACCCGGGGGCCATCGACCGGTTCCTGACCTATTATTACCTGCCCGGATCGGAAACCCTGTGGAAAGGGATTTATAAACTCGATCCCGGCCATTATCTCACGGTCCAGCAGGGGCGTCTGGAAGCCAAGGCTTACTGGGATCTCCATTTTGAAACCCAAACCCGGAAGCCCCTTTTCGCGGAAGCGGTGGCGGAATTGAAGGGACTGCTGGCCCGAACCGTCAAAGACCACCTGATCAGCGATGTGCCGGTCGGGGTCTTGTTGAGCGGCGGCGTGGATTCTACGGGAGTGCTGCGCTATGCCGTGGAACAGTCCGACCGGCCGGTACACACCTTTACCATCGGGTTCGACGGCGAAGACTTTGCCGACGAGCGCCCTTTCGCCCGCCTGGCCGCCCGGCGTTTCGGAACGAACCACCGGGAGATCACCATGACGTCGGACGCTTTCCGGGATTTTCTCCCCCGCTATGTCTGGCACATGGAAGAACCGGTCTGCGAACCCCCGGCCGTCGCCCTCTATTTTGTGGCGCGCCTGGCCCGCGAAACGCAGGTGAAAGTGCTGCTGTCGGGGGAGGGGGGGGACGAGGCCTTCGGCGGGTATCAGACCTACCGGAATTTTCTTTTTCTCGAAAGTCTCAAATCCCGCTTCGGACCCCTGAAGGGCCTGTTGCGCCCCGCCCTGCGGGGCTTGGGCTCGGTCGGGGTCCGGCGCCTGGGAAAGTTCGCCGATCTGGTACCGTTGACCCTGGGCCAGTATTATCTCAGCCGCACGACCACCCCGACGACCGGCTTCAATGCCCTGAAGCCGCTCCTTTACACGAAAGATTTTGCCGGGGTCTTGGCCCGGGAGACAATGGGGGCTCTGCCCACCCGCCGTCTGTTCGACCGGGTCCGGGACCAATCGCTCTTGAACCAGATGCTTTACGTGGACACCAAGTCCTGGCTTCCCGACGACCTGCTGGTCAAGGCCGACAAGATGACCATGGCGACTTCCGTGGAATTGCGGGTTCCCTGGCTCGATTTTCAGGTATTGGAATTTGCGGCCGCCTTGCCGCAGGAGTTCAAGGTGTCCGGCTGGAAAACCAAACGGATTCTGAAGGCGGCCCTGCAGGACGTGGTACCCCCGGAAATCATCCACCGCAAAAAAACCGGGTTGCCCGTACCCTATGAACGCTGGCTGCGCTCGGAATTACGGGACTTTGTACACGATACGTTGTTGGGCCGGGAAAGCCGGCTGTACGATTACTTCCACCGGCCCGCCGTGCAACGCCTGCTGGAAAGATACCAGGCGGGCGAGGGGCTGGCCAAGGAAGTCTTCTGCCTGATAGTCCTGCAGCTCTGGTTTGGGCAATTCCGGGGCTGAGAAAAAGGACTTCCCTGCGGGGCCAGGCTATCGGGAGGAGGCCTGCGCCGAGGTCGGTTCGGCGTGGGAGCGCCTCCATTTCAGGCGTTGATCGGGATCCAGGAAAATTTGGACCTTTTTGGACAAAATTTGCAGCGGTCGTACCTATTTTTGTATTCTATTACATACAGTATGGAAGACGATAATGGTACCCGTCCCTCCCCCATCGGATAAGCGTATGATTTTCAATGCAAATTTTTTTACTTTTCCTATGGCATGATAAATGCAAAAAAAACAAGAACCAAATTATTTTCTTTGGCATTGATTTTGGTATTGAAAGGAGAATACCCTTATGCGGATAAACATGCCTTATCGCCGCCCGATCCAGATAGCCCTGGGGGCGCTGCTCCTGGTAAGCCTGTTCGCCTTCCAGGCCCAGGCTGCCAATTGGTATGTCCGGCCCAGCGGCGGAAGCGGGGCCGGCACAAGCTGGGACGCTGCCTGGAACGGACTGAGCGCCATCAAATGGTCTTCGGTGGCCTGTGGAGACACCATCTGGGTTGCCGGAGGGACCTACACCCAGGAATTGAGCCCCCAAAAGAGCTGTTCGAGCGGCGCCCGGCTTTACGTCCGCCGGGCCCGCAGCGACGCCAGTGAATGCACCCAGGCGGCCGGTTGGAATGGGGCCTACGATTCCACGGTCCATCAGACGCGGGCCAAAATAGTTTTCAACGGGAATTACAATTACATCACGGTGTCCGGCCGAACCACTGCCGCCGGCGGGGCCCACGGCTGGTGGATTGATTTCACCGGGGCCACTTCGGGCATCGGCATCGATTGGCCGAACGGGTCCAATGCCAGCTACAACCTGATCGAGTACGTGGACGTCCAAGGACCGGGGAACATCACCTACAGCGCCGACGGGCGCGGCATAGACGCGACGCCCTTTTCCTCGGCAACCGGCAATACCTTCAGCCACCTGAAAATTTGGGGCTGGGAATCAGCGATCTACAATGTAGGCCTCAGCGGCTCCACCTTTGAATACATTGAAATGTTCGATATTTACGCGGTGAACTGGTCGGCCTACCACCCCAACGGCATCTATATCGCCAATTCCAACAACGGTATCATCCGCTATTCGAAATTCCACAAGGGGCCCAACGGCTATCCGGTGGGGGAGGGGATCTTTTTTGAACAGTCCGGAGGGTGCAGCAATTGGCAGATTTACGGCAACCTCTTCTACGACCTTACCGGCGCGGGGTCCAAAGCCATTGAGATCACTTCGGTAGTCTCCAATCTCAAGATCTGGAACAATACCTTCGATAACGTGTCTGCGCCGCTGTACACGCAAGCCTCGGTCGGGACAGGTTCCGAACTGAAGAACAACCTGTTTTATGCTTCCGGTTCGGGGTATTCCTGGGGAACGACCTCCAATAACTTTTACCCGAGTTCGGCGGCGATTTTTGTCAACCGGGCGGCCAAGGACTATCGCATCGTCGGCACCACCGGATCGGGATACCCGAGAAACGCCGGCATCAACCTGTCCACCTATTTTACGGCCGATAGAGATGGAGTCTATTTCGGCGCCGATGGGGCCTGGGATGTGGGAGCCTTCGAGTACGATTCCGGAACCGTGATCAATCCTCCCCCCAACCCGCCCCAGGGGCTGCACATTTCTAGTTGAATCGATTGATCTAAACAGCAGATTTCCTCCGGCCGGCCGGGTATCCCGGCCGGCCGGTTGCGGGGAGGGGCAGCGACGTCCCCTCCGGCCAAGCCTGCGGACGGCTTTCCCCCTCCCGACTTCCCGGCAGCCCTCCCACCCCGGTGGGCCGGTTTTTTTCCTTCTTACCCCAGCCACATGAAAAAAATAGGTGTTACGGTACCGTCGATCACGCCGGGTCAGCAGCGGTTGTTCGAAGCCCTGGCGGAAGTCTTTCCGGTCCGGTTCGAGCAGCGGTATTTCCAGGAAGAGGCGGACCTCGACGCCTGGCTGGCGCCGGCCGCCGACCGCGATCTGGTCGACAGGCTCCCGCAAACAGCCCGGCCCTGTTATGCCGTCCTGCGGCCGGACCAGCTTCTCCCCGAAGGGGGAGGGCCGGTCATCGTGTTTGCCGACAGCGCCTTCCTCCCCGCCGCCCTGCGAGCGAGGCGGATCGAGTCCGAGGAGGCCGGGGCCACGAAGGTGCTCCCTTCCTGGCTGGAAAACGGAACGACCCTGGCCTCGAAATCCGGAGCCCCGTTGTGGATCCTACGGGAGCCCCGGAAGGGGGGGCACCACCATGTGTCGCTGCCGCTCCCGGAGCTGCAGGCCGGTGAACCCTTGTTTCAGTACTTCCATGGCCGAAGGTTTTTAGCGCTCCTGCCTCTTTTCCTCTTTCTGCGGGCCCTGACCGAGGATCCCACCTGGCTGCGGCCTCCCCTGCAGGCCTGTTTCATGTTCGACGATCCGAACCTGCACTGGCCGACCTACGGGTTCATTGACTATGCCGAAATAGCGCGCCAGGCCGAGAAGCACCGCTACCATGTCTCTTTTGCCACCGTCCCCCGGGACGGCTGGTTCTTGCACGAGCCCACCGCCGCCATTTTTAAACGACACGCCGACCGCCTATCCCTTTTGATCCACGGCAATGATCACACCCGGGATGAGTTAGCGCAGCCCTATCCGGACCGGGAACGGCGCGCCTTGATCGGGGAGGCCCTCCAGCGGGTAGGGCAATTGGAAAAGCGCAGCGGGATTGAGATCTCGCGGGTTATGGCGCCCCCCCACGGGGCCTGCAGCGCCGCGGTTCTGGGGGAAATGGCCCGCGCCGGGTTCGAGGCGGCCTGCGTTTCCCGAGGGTCGCTGGCTTTCCACAACCCGGGGGCCCCCTGGCTCCGTTCGCTGGGCATGGGCCCGTCTGATCACCTCAACGGGCTGACCGTGATCCCGCGCTTTCCTTTTTCCGCACGCTGCCACAACAGTATTCTGCTGGCCGCCGTCCTGGGCCAGCCCATCATCCCCATGGGGCATCACACCGGCGTAGCCGCGGGCCTTGACCTCCTGGAGGAATTGGCCGATTTCATCCATTCCCTGGGCCAGGTCCAATGGACCGACCTGCGGCAAATCTGCCGATCACTCTATTCGAGGAAATACGCGGGGGGGCAGCTTCATCTGAAATTGCACGCCGGACGGGTTCGGGTCCCGGTCGATGAGGGGACCGACCGGATCTACGCGGAAAGGTCCTGGACGGAAGACCGGGAAAATCCGGACCTGGCCTGGCGGGCAGCGGGCGCCGGCCCGGAGTGGCGCTGGCAGCGGGCGGACGAGACGATCCGGGTAACCCCCGGGCAGACGGTGGAGCTTGTCACCGATCCCGCCCTGCTGCAGACCGGAACCCTGGAGGCGCGTAGGAAGAGGCGCCTCTGGCCTTTTCTGCGCCGGTCCCTGGCGGAAGCCCGGGACCGGAGCGCTCCGCTGCGGCGGCGGGCGTTGGGCCGAGCCTCGGATTAGGGACCCGGTCCTGGTCCCGGTTTTTTCAAATGACAGCGGGGAACCGCGACGGCCGATTGAAAGGAAGTTCCTGCAATGCAGTTGAACGGCTACGCCCTGTTCTTTTTCATACTGAACGCCGTCGCCCTGTTGGCGCTGCCGCGCCGCTACGCCCCCCTGCCCCTGCTGGTGGGGGCCTGCTATATCACCCGGGGCCAGGGGATCGATTTGGGCGGCTACAGCTTTACCGTGGTGCGGATGCTGGTGGCGGTGGGCGTCGTCCGCCTGCTGCTGCGGGGCGAACGGCTGGAAGGGGGAATCGTTGGGTTAGACTGGTTGATGGTCTCCTGGTCCCTGGCGGCGTTGGCCAGCAGTTTTTTTCACCAGGATCCCCAGGGCGCGCTGGTCTACCGCCTGGGCCTGGTGTACGACGCCGGCGGCATCTACCTCCTGGTCCGCGTTTTCTGCCATTCCCTGGAGGACTTGATCGATCTGTGCTCCCTGACGGCGATCTTGCTGGTGCCCATCGCCCTGGAAATGCTCTACGAAAAAATGACCAATTACAATGTTTTTTCCATCCTAGGTGGAATCCCCGCCACGCTGTACATCCGGGAAGGCAAGATCCGCGCCCAGGGACCTTTCGCCCACTCCATCCTAGCCGGAACGGTGGGAGCGGTCTGCCTGCCGCTGATGATCGGCTTGTGGAAATTCAAGCGGAAGACCGGCCTGCTGGGAATCCTGGCCAGCCTGGCCATCGTGTATGCCAGCGCGTCCAGCGGGCCCCTCATGAGCGCCGCCGCGGCCTTGGCCGCGCTGGCGGCTTGGCGCTATCGGTTGCACATGCGTCTTTTTCGCTGGCTGCTCTTCCTCGGCTACGTGGCCCTGGACCTGATCATGAAGGACCCGGCCTACTTCATCCTCGCCCGCATCGACCTGGTGGGCGGAAGCACCGGCTGGCACCGGGCGTCATTGATCCGGTCGGCCCTGTCCCATCTGAACGAGTGGTGGCTGTGGGGGACCGATTATACCCGGCACTGGATGCCGACGGGCGTTTCCTGGAGCCCGGATCACACCGACATCACCAACCATTACCTGGAAATGGGCGTCCTGGGTGGCCTGCCCCTGATGTTCCTTTTCATCGCCAGCCTGGTCAAGGCCTTTTCCCTGGTGGGCAAGACCGTTTTAAAAAACGAAACACTGGCCGATGCAGAGCGCTTCATGGCTTGGGCCCTCGGGGCGTCGCTCTTCGCCCACACGACCACCATGGTCTCCGTCTCTTATTTCGACCAGTCCTTCGTGTTTCTCTATCTGGCGCTGGCCGCGGCCGGTTCCCTGACCCCCCTGACCCTGGGCCGGGAAAGCGAGAAAGCGCCGGTCGTCGGTTTCCCTCTGGAAGCCCTTTGCAAGCCCGGTCCCGCCGAGAGGCCCTTGGCGGTTGTCCATTTCCCCGGGCTCCCGGTCCGAAAGGACCCTCCGTCTGGGGATACATGGTGAGTTCCTCACCCCCCCAGGTCTCCGTCATCATCCCGACCTTTAACCGGGGGGCTTTGACGGCCCGGGCCGTCGCCAGCGTCCTAGCCCAGACCCGCCCGCCGCAGGAGATCCTGGTGATTGACGACGGTTCCAGCGACGATACGGGCAACCTGTTGAACGAGCGCTTCGGCGACCGGATCCGCTATCTCCGGCAAGCCAACCGCGGCCCGGGAGCGGCGCGCAATCGGGGCGTCCGGGAAGCCCGCTCCGAGCTGGTCGCCTTTCTGGACAGCGACGACACCTGGCGGCCGGAGAAGCTGGAAGCACAGGTTCCGTTGCTGTCCGGAGACGACGTGGTGCTCTGTTACGGCAACTGGACCGACGGCCAAACTTCTCCGGGGGCCGACTATTTCTCCCGCATCGCCCTCCTGCTTCCGGAAAGGCGCTGGATGGTCGACCAACCCCTGGCCCTGTTGACCCGAGGAAAGGGTTCCGGGATCTGGACGACCACCTGCGTCTGTAAAAAGCCGGCCGTGGAACGGGTAGGGGGGTTCGATGAAAAATACCGGGTAGGCGAAGACCTGCGCCTCTGGTTCCGGCTGGCCTTTGAAGGAAAATTCGCCGTCACCTCCGAAGTGCTGGCCGAACGGGCCTGGCTCGGACCGGACCGGCAACTCACGGACACTAAAAAGGAAGCCTATTTCCGGGAAGCCGCCGCCGTCCGGACGGAGATCTTCCTGGAAGCCTACGGACGGGCGATGCAGGCCGACCCGGCCGTACAGCGGGCCCTGCGAAGACTGCTGGCGGACGGGCTGGCCGACCTGGCCAAATTCGCGGCCTGTGACGGAAAACGGGGTCTGGCCCGGCGGCGGGGCTTCGAGGCCCTGGCCTGTTTTCCCCGGGGGAAAAGTGCCCTGAAGGCCCTGCTGGCCTTGATTTACCCGGGAATTTGGGGCTGGGGGACCCGTAAACCTTCGCGATGAAGCCCTTCGTCCGAACGGAGGTGACCGGATCCCGATGAAAATCCTGGTGGCCATAGCCAATCACGGCACGAAGAATGCGGCCTATCTGCAGCGGCTGCTGCAGGCCTATCGATCCCTGCCGTTCGAAGTCCGGCTTGTGGTCCTTTCCGATTTGCCGAAGGATTTGGGCCCGGATGTGGAGGTGGTGGTCGGCGCGCCCACCCGGGATCCCTGGTCCCTGCCTTTCGGCCACAAGGCGATCTTCGCCGAGCAGGCGGACCGCTACGATCTGTTCATCTATTCGGAAGACGACACCCTGATCAACCAAAGGAATATCGAGGCCTTCCAGCGGGTCAGCGAGGTCCTGCCGGAAGACCGGCTGGCTGGTTTTATGCGGTACGAGGTGGAGCCGGGCGGAAAGCGGACTTTTTCGACCGTCCATTCCCATTTTCACTGGGTGCCCTCCTCCCTGGAAGCGTACGGCGGGCTGGTCTTCGCCTCCTTCACCAACGAACACTCGGCCTGCTACCTGCTGCTGCGCCGGCATTTGCAGCAAGCGATCCGCTCCGGCGGGTTCCTGGTCCCGCCCCATTCCGAGAGATACGATCTGCTGGTGACCGCCGCCACCGACCCGTACACCCAGTGCGGTTTCAAAAAGGTCGTCTGCGTTTCCGAGCTGGAGGATTTCGTCCTCCATCATCTCCCCAATCAGTACCTGGGACGCATGGGCCTGGACGAAGAGGATTTTTCCCGGCAGGTCTCCGCGCTGTTGAACCTGAACAGCCGCCCCGGAGAGAGGGAGGAGCTTTTCACGACCCAGACCAACCTGTACCAGTCCCTGGGGAGCAGGAACTATTACGAGCCGTGCCGGCAGGACATCCTGCAGCACCTGCCCGGGCGGACTGGCCGGGTGCTGTCCATCGGCTGCGGCTGGGCCGCGACCGAAAAAGAACTTCTGGACCGGGGGTATCAGGTGGCGGGGATCCCGCTGGACGCCGTGATCGGGGCCTGCGCCCGAGCCCGGGGAATTGAGACGACCCCGCCCGGCTTCGAGGCCGCCCTGCAGTCCCTGGTCGGGGAAACCTTCGACCTGATTCTGATTTCGGAGGTGCTGCAATTCCTCCCCGACCCGGCGGGGCTGCTCGCCCAATGCGCCTCCCTGCTGGCTCCCGGCGGCCTGTTGACGGGTAGCGTCGCCAACTTCGATTACCTGGGGATCTGGCGACTGGTGCTGGAGGGCAAGATACCCTGGGAGTGCGTGCGGAGTTTTGACCGGGCCGGGGTCCATTTCAGCAACCGCCGCAAAGTAGTCCGCTGGTTCAAAGCCGCGGGGTACCCCCGGCTGAGACTTTTTTGGACCCTGGAAGAGAGAAACCGGAGCAGGGCGAAGGTGGCGGGCGGACTGCTGAACCGCCTCTTCGCTTCCCACCTCGTTTTTCAGGCGGCCGGGCCCGGTTCCGGGGGGCGCTGACCCGAAATCGGCCGATCGCCGCCTTTTTATGGGCAAGTTACCCAAGGTATGGTCCGATAAGATTATATAAGACCGGCGGTGGGGTTGCGGGTGCGGAGGGCGGGGCCAGTGGCCGCCGGGATCGGATCTTGTCCGCCGTAGCGGCCAGACCCGGGGGAGACACTCCCGGCAGGAGCAGGGATCAGAACACAGTCGATGAGTCCGGATACGGAAAAACAAGGGCCGGGCGCTCCCACCGTCATGATCTTGGGGGCCACCTTCGGTACGGATAATCTCGGCGTCAGCGCCCTCACCGCCGGCGCCGTCGAGGCCGTCCGGCAGACTTTTCCCGCGGCGGAAATCCTGCTGTTGGATTACGGGATTTCTCCGGAACGGTATGTCCTGGGGGAGGACCCCCCGGTGGCGATCTCCCTGGTTGCCCTGCGCTTCTCCAAGAAATTCTACCTGAAAAACAATGTGGCCCGTCTGCTGGCCACCGCCCTGGCGCTGCGCCTGATTCCCTTTCGTTCCTGGCGGGAGGGCTGGGAAGCCAAGGACCCCACGCTCAGCCGAATCCGGAAAGCCCCTATCATCGTGGCCCTGTCCGGCGGGGACAGCTTCAGCGACATCTACGGGATCGCCCGGCTGCTGTACGTGTCCCTGCCCCAGCTGCTGGTGCTGGCCTTGAAAAAAAAGCTGGTCTTGCTGCCCCAGACCCTGGGCCCCTTTTCGCGGGGGTTCTCCAGGGCCCTGGCCGGCCGGATCCTGAAAGGGGCGACCCTGGTCTATTCGCGGGATCGTCAGGGGTTGGAGGAGTTTCAGACGCAAGGCCGGTCGGGCCGGCAACCGGACAAATTTCGTTTCTGTTACGATCTGGGATTCGTCGTGCGGCCGAAGAAGCCCCGCCGGTGGGAAGCGGACGGGGAGGCGGAATCCGAACGACCGCCCTTTCTCGTGGGCTTCAACGTGAGCGGACTGCTCTACCGGGGAGGCTACGGCGGCCGCAATGATTTCGGGTTGCAGTGCGACTACCGGCTGCTGGTCGAGGCGATCATCTCCTATCTGATCGAACGGGCGGACGCCGGGGTGATCCTGGTCCCCCACGTCTTCGGGGCCGGCGCGGATACGGAGAGCGACGCCCCGGTCTGCGCCCGCCTTCATGAACAGTTCCGGCCCCGCTACGGGGAACGGATCCTGCTGGCCGAGGGGCGGTACGATCAGAGCGAGATCAAGTATCTGATCGGGAAATGCCATTTTTTCATCGGGTCGCGGATGCACGCCTGCATCGCGGCTATTTCGCAGCACATCCCAACGGTTTCCATCGCCTACAGCCAGAAATTCAAAGGGGTGATGGAAACGGTGGGGGTGGAAAGGCACGTGGCCGACCCGCGGGTCATGGGACAGGAAGAGATCATGGCGCTGCTCGAAAAGGCCCTGGCTGAACGGGAAGAAACGCGCAGGCACCTTCAAAGCAAAATGCCGGAAATCCGGACCCGTATTGGGGGCCTCTTCCAGGAAATCGCCCGGGAAATGGGGTTGAAAACCGAAAGGACCGTGCCGGGGATCTGAAGCCGGACGGGGAAAACCCGACAACCGAGGAATGAAAAAGTTCACCAACATCCAGGGGGTGGTCGACTGGCGCCTTTGCGTAGGCTGCGGGGCCTGCGCCTACGCCTGCCCGCAAGGGAATATCGAATTGCAGGACCTAGAGCGCGAAGGTCTCCGGCCCAGCCTTAAAGCCGGGCGTTGCCAGGGCTGCGGGACCTGCCTGGCCGTCTGTCCCGGTTTAGGGGTCGCCCGCCAGGGGCAGGAAGCGCCGGGATCGATCCGGGAGCTGTTCACCGGCTGGGGGACCGTTCTGGAGGTCCTGGAAGGCTACGCCGTGGATCCGGAGCTGCGGTATCAAGGTTCATCCGGGGGCTTGATAACGGCCCTGGCCCTGTATGGCCTGGAAAAGGGGGGCTTGGCCGGCGCCCAGCACATCGGGGCCGACCCCGAGCAGCCCTGGAAGAACGTACCCGGGGTCAGCCAGAACAGAGACCAGCTTTTACACCGGGCCGGCTCCCGGTATGCCCCGGCCGCCCCCTGTGCCGGCCTGGGATTGCTGGAATCCGCCCCGGGTTCACTGGCGTTCATCGGCAAGCCCTGCGACCTGGCCGGGCTGAGCAAAACCTTGAATGCGTACCCGGATCTGGCAGCAAAAGTGGGCCTGACTTTGGGGATCTTCTGCGCCGGCACCCCTTCCACTCAGGCAACGGTGGATCTCCTCAAGAAGATGAAGGTCGACCCGTCCGGTGTCCATGAGGTCAGGTATCGCGGGAGGGGTTGGCCCGGCTCCTTCAGGGCCCGCCCGGCCGGGGGCGGAAGGGGAGCGGCGGAGATGCCCTATGAGGAGGCTTGGTCTTTTTTGGAAAAATACCGGCCCTATCGCTGCTATTTGTGTCCGGACGCCACCTCGGAGCTCGCCGACATTTCCTGCGGCGATCCTTGGTATCGAGAACGACAGGCAGGGGAGGCGGGGGTCTCCCTGGTTCTGGTCCGGACGGAGAAGGGCCGGGACCTCGTCCGGGGCGCCAGGCAGACGGGGTATGTGCAACTGGAGCCCAGGAACCCCCGGGTGCTGGTCGAGTCTCAAAAAGGGATACTGAATAAAAGGGGGGCGATTTGGGGGCGGCTGCTAACCATGAAAGCCTTCGGGCTGCCGACCCCCGGTTACGAAGGGTTTCCGCTTTACCTGCAATGGAAGGATCTACCCTGGGAGGAAAAGGTCCGCTCCATTCTCGGAACGGGTAAAAGGATTGTGCGGCGCAAGTATTTCCTCCCTCAGCGACTTGCGATGCGAGGATGAAAACCAGCATGAAACGGCCGATGAAGATCGGGCTTTTGACGCCTTATACGGGAGGGAACCTGGGGGACGGCGCCATCCAGGAGGCCGTCATCCACCACATCCGGAAACGCTATCCGGAGGCGGAACTCTTCGGAGTCACTTTGAACCCGCCGGAGACGGAGCGGCTGCACCGGATTCCCTGTTATCCGCTGAATGCCCTCCAGTCCCGGTACCAGACCAGCCGGCCGGCGCACACCGGTGCAGGGTCCGCTCCGGCAGCCGGAAAAATCGGCCACCGGCGCAGCGCGGTTTCCAGGCTGGCCCCGTTGTTTCAGCTTTTTTCCCGCTTGGGCCGGGGAGTGGGCTACTTCCTGACCGAACTGAAGCTCATCCGGCGGGGCTACCGCCTGTTAAAGGACACCGACCTGTTGATCGTTGCCGGCGGAGGCCAGATCGACGACTACTGGGGGGGGCCGTGGATGCATCCCTATTCCCTGTTCAAATGGGGGCAGCTGGCCAAAGCCGCGGGAACGCCCTTCGTATTTTTAAGCGTCGGGGTGTGCGGGCTCCAATCCGCTTGGAGCCGCTGGTTTATCAGACGGGCGCTGCAAGCGGCTGCTTACCGCTCTTATCGGGACCATTGGTCCAAACAGTTTTTGGCTGATTTTCCCGGCACGCAACAGGATCCGGTGGTCCCGGATCTGGCGTTCAGCTACGAACCCCGGGAAGGGGCAAAGGCCTGGAAGGCCGATGCCGCCGCCGAGGTGGTCGGGTTGAGTCCCATTTCCTTCATCCCCCCCCGGCAGGCTTCCGGAAGGACTCCGGCGGACCACCGGCATTATTGGAAAACCCTGGCCGCCTTTACGGCCTTTCTGGTGGGCCAGGGCCATACCGTGGTTTTTTTCTGGTCGGAAAGATCGGATCAACGGGATATCGAAGCCATTCGAGAAATGCTCGATCCGGAAATTCCGCCCTCGTTAAAGGAAAAAGTCCGTACCGCCGATATCGAATCTGTTGCGGATCTGATTGCGGCCTTGTCCCGGATGGACTATATTGTGGCCAGTCGTCTCCACAGCGTGCTGCTGGCCCATCTTTTGGTGAAACCAACCTTGGCGATCTCCTATGATCGTAAAGTAGCCACCCATATGGCCGACCTGCAGCAACAGGATTATTGTCTGGATATTCAGCGGCTCGACGGTGAAGAACTCAAAGGCAGATTTCTGGACCTGAAAAATAAAAAAGGGGAGGTAACGGCGAGCATCGGCGCGCTGCTGAAAAGTTACGGGGAACCCCTGAACCACCAATATGACCGGGTTCTGCGGACCCCGGGAAACCCGGGTTGAACCCGGAAAGGCCCGGGCGCAGCGGTTGGGAAGCGATCATGGAAAAGGAACCTCTGGTTAGCATCGTAACCCCTTTTTACAATACGGCGGAGTACCTGGCGGAGTGCATTGAAAGCGTCCTGGCCCAGACCTATCAAAACTGGGAATACCTCCTGGTGAATAATTGCAGCACGGACGGGTCCTGGGAGATCGCCCAATCCTATGCTGCCCGGGATCCCCGGATCCGGCTGATCAGCAATACCACTTTTCTGAATCAGGTCCAAAATTACAATCAGGCGCTCCGCCAGATAGCGCCGGAGAGTCTTTACTGCAAGGTGGTGCAGGCCGACGATTGGATTTTCCCGGAGTGTGTCTCCCATTTGGCTGCTTTGGCGGAAGCCAACCCCAGGGTCGGGATCGTCAGTTCTTATTCCCTTTCCGGAATACGGGTGATCAACAAGGGACTGCCCTACACCATCCAGACCCTTTCCGGAAAAGAATTATGCCGCCGGCATTTTTTAGCCCCCATGTTTGTGTTCGGTTCCCCTTCTTCGGTTCTTTTTCGCTCCGAGATAGTCAGGCAACGGGATCCTTTTTATCGGGATGGCAGCACGAACGAGGACACGGAAGCCTGCTATGAGATTCTGCAAGACTGGGATTTCGGTTTTGTCCATCAGATATTATCCTACCTGCGGATGGACAACCTCTCCATTTCCGCCGTGGTTCGCGAACATGGGGGGACTACGCTGGAACACCACATTATGCTTAAGCGCTACGGCCCCCTTTTTTTGAACCGGGAAGAGCTTGCGCGCTGTCTCAACCAGGCCCGGGATATTCACTACCGGTATCTGGCTTTAACCTTGTTTCGGAGGCAGCACAAAGCCATTTGGGAATATCATCAGAAAGGGCTGCGCAGTATCGGCATCGATCTTAAAATAAAGGATATTCTTTTCCCGTATCTGCTGCAGGTCCTGTTGGATATCCTGCTCAATCCAAAAAATGCGGTGGAGCGGTTCCTGGCGTCCAGAAAACGGCAGGTTTAGCCCCAGGCTCCCCGCCAGGCGGGAGACCCGGATTGCTGAAAACGCCGACTGGCGCAACCCGATGAAAGGGGATTATGGAGTCGGCTCGGGCCCAACCCGGCGCCCGGCCCGAACCAAAACCAGACCAACCCATGGAAATGATCACCGCCCTAAGAGAATTAATTAAATGCAAGGACCTTCTGTACATGATCACCCTGCGGGAGATCAAGGTCAAGTATGTCCAGTCCATGATGGGTTTTCTCTGGGCCATCCTGATGCCCATGCTGGTCATCTCCGCCGGCATCCTGGTCCGGGTGGTCATGGCCCACCTCAGCAACACCCGGGTCGGCCTGTCGGAAATCGCCTCCGTCTCGGTCAAATCCCTGCCCTGGTCTTTTTTCGTCGCCTCGATTCGCTTCGCCACCAACAGCCTGGTGGCGGATACCAATCTGGTGACCAAGATCTATTTCCCCCGGGAAATCCTCCCCCTTTCGAGCGTGCTTTCCCAGTTGGTCGATTTCGCGGTGGCCTCCGTCGTTCTGACCGTTTTTCTGATCGTGGCCGGGGTCGGGGTGAACGTATACCTGTTCTGGGTTCCCTACCTCCTGGTGATCATGTTTATCTTCTGCACGGCCCTGGGCCTGCTGCTGGCGGCCACCAATCTGTTCTTTCGGGACGTGAAGTACATCGTGGAGGTGTTTTTGACCTTCGCCATCTTTTTTACCCCCGTTTTCTACGACGCCAAAATCGCCGGCCGGTGGGAGTGGCTGCTCCTGATCAACCCCATGGCGCCCATCCTGGAAAACCTGAGCTGGATCGTGGTCTACGGGCAGCCGCCGGATTATTTCTGGATGACCTACAGCAGTCTCATGGCCGTGGGTGGCCTGGTTGTGGCCGTGCATGTGTTCAAGAAGCTGGAACCCAAATTCGCCGAGAGCGTCTAAAGGAAGAAGCCTTATGCCCGAAACCGTCCTCGAGTTCAGAGGAGTGTATAAAAAATTCAAGCGAGGGGAAAAGTACAATACCCTCAGGGATTTCGTCCCTTCGATCTTCCGGCGCATCGCCAGGGGGAACGGCGACAGCCGGTTGGAGGAAAAAGAATTCTGGGCCGTAAACGATGTCTCCTTCGCCGTGGAGCAGGGGGAGGCCTTCGGGATCATCGGACCCAACGGCGCGGGGAAGAGCACCATTCTGAAGCTGTTGATCGGGATCATGCATCCGACCCGGGGGGAAAAACTCGTCAAGGGCCGGCTTTCCGCGCTGATCGAGATCGGGGCGGGTTTCCACAAGGATCTGACCGGACGGGAGAACATTTTCCTGATCGGGACCATCCTGGGCATGACCAAGACGGAGATCCGTAGTAAATTCGACGAGATCGTGGATTTCTCCGGGTTGACCGAGTTCATCGACACACCGGTAAAACGCTATTCCTCGGGCATGTACGCCCGGCTCGGATTTTCAGTGGCCGCCCATGTGGACCCGGATGTTCTGGTGGTGGACGAGGTGTTGAGCGTGGGCGACTTCGCCTTTCAACGAAGATGCGTTCAAAAGATGAACGCGATCCTGCACAACGGGGCCACCCTGATCTTCGTTTCCCACGACCTGAAGACCGTGGCCGACTTGTGCCACCGGGCCCTGCTCCTGGAAAAAGGGCGGGTCCTGATGCTGGGGGAGACCCACGCGGTCATCAGCCGTTATCTGACCTCCAACATGACGAACGGGTCGGGGACCAGGGAGAAGGACGTTTACATTTCCCAGGTGGAAATACGGGGGGAGAAGGGCTCCACGACCCTGTTCGAATCCGGGGAAACCCTTTCCATTTATACGCGGGTGGTGAGCCGGGCCAGGCATCAGAAGCTGTCGGTGGTGATCTATATCAAGGACAGCAACTATTACGAGATCTTCAACACCTCCACCGAACGGCTGGAAAACAGGACCTTTTCTCCCGGGGAGGGGGAAACGTGGGATTGCACTTTCCGGATTGCGCTGCACCTGACGGAGGGGTCGTACACCCTCGGGGTGATCGTCTATCAATATAATATCCAGAAGCTCCACGACGAGAAATTTCCGGCCGGGATGATCTACGTGCATTCGGAAAAGGATGTCCGGGGCGGGGCCCACCTGTATCCCGAGCTGCTCCAGCTCGAACCGGTTGCGGCCGCCGGCCCGTCCGCCCTTCCCCCCCTGATCCCCGAAGGAAGGCAATCGGGGGATAACCGGGCCCGCGGAAAAGCTTGAGAGCTGGGAGGAGGCCATGAGCAACCCCACTTTCGAAGAACAGCAGAAGTTCTGGGATGACTGGGTCGACCATTCGTTCGATTTCGAAAATAACCCGGACAATGCCCGGCGGAAACTCCAGGTCCTCTCCGAAGCCGCCAGGCGCCAGGTCCCGGGCCAAAAAATTCTGGACGTGGGCTGCGGCAGCGGTTGGCTATCCCGGGAACTGGCCCGCTACGGGGAGGTTGCGGCCACGGACCTGGCTTCCAGTGTCATGGAAGAAAACCGCGGCCGCTTTCCCGGCATCCGCTGGATTGGAGGGGATTTCCTTTCCCTGGAGCTGCCGGCCGGTTATTTCCATCTGGTGACCTGCCTGGAAACCATCGCCCATGTGCCGGACCAGCAGGCCTTTGCTGCAGGGCTGGCCCGGGTCACCCGCCCGGAAGGCACCCTCCTGCTGACCAGCCAAAATGAGTATGTCTGGAAGCGGACCAGCTGGCTCAAACCCCCGGGGGAGGGGCAGATACGAAATTGGCCCTCCCGGAAGCGCCTGAGGGATTTGTTCCAGTCCTATTATGTCATTGAAAAAATAAAGACCTGCGCCCCGGGTGGGGACCGGGGCTGGCCCCGCTTGTTCACCAACCGGGTGGCCGCCAGATTCGGGAAGGCCCTCTTTGGTCAGGCGAGGTGGACGGGACTCCTGGAAGTCCTGGGGTTCGGGCGCAGCCTGTTTATGGTCGGGCGCCGGTTTCCTGGTTCGTTTCCAGGCGACCCTTCAGAAGGGATCAAAAACGTTTAAATATTTTTTCTGATCAGTCCCCGGCGGCCAACAGGACCGAGTATGATCGAGGAGGTTTTCAAGGTCGCCAGACCGTTTTGTTTTTTTAGCCGGAAGAGGAGTCGGGAAATGGTTAAGCTGCAAGCGATCCTGCAGGAAGCCACGAAAATGTTCCACGACCGGGACGTGGCCCTGGCCAAGACGATTTTCTGGAACTGGAGGTACAAACGCTACTTGTGTCCAATTTTGTTGTACCCCGACGTCCACTTTCGTGTCGGTCCCAAGGGAAAAATCATCCACAAGTGGGGGCGGCTGCGGATGGGCTGCCGCTGGGACATCGGCCGGTTCCGGCAGTCGGAGCTGAAGATCAACGGGACCCTGGAAATAAACGGTGATTTTAAAGTCATGACGGGGAGTTTCATCGACGTCTGCGAGGGGGCCACCCTCCGGTTGGGCACCGGCGGCATGAATAATCACGCCAAGATCGTGGCCATGGAATCGATCACTTTTGGCGAGAACGTCCTGATCGGAGAAAATTCGATCATCCGGGACGGAGACGTGCACACCCTGGACAGCAGTGCGAAACCGGCCTCCTCCCCCATAAAACTCGGCAGCAACATCTGGATCGGCATGAACAGCACCATTTTAAAGGGCATCACCATCGGGGACGGGGTCATGATCGGGGCGAACTCCCTGGTCAACCGGGACGTGCCCCCCGGGACCTTTGTTGCCGGGAGTCCCGCCAGGGTGATCCGGGAAAACGTTCAATGGAAATAACCGGCCCACGGGCAAGGATTGATCCCCCGGATTTCCGGAGCGGCACATTTTTATGAATTCCTACAAAATATTTGCTGGATAAAAGGCGGCAGTTCATATATAAAAAAGGGGTCATTCCCGCCTCTGTCTAATATATCGTTATCAAAAAATAAACAATTTGGTTTCTTAAGGAGGTACTCTCAATGAAAGGCTTCAGATGGACTTTTCCCCGGATCGTTCTCCTTTCCCTTATGTTGATCGTTGTTGGGGTGAGCCAGACCTGGGGGGCCTGCACCCCCCCGCCGGCCAACATGCTTTCCTGGTGGTCCGGCAACAACCACCCCTTTGACCTGATCGGCCTGAACAACGGCACCCTCACCAACGGCCTGGTCTTTACCGCCGACGGCAAGGTGCAGCAGGCTTTCAACTTCGACGGCCAGGACGACGCCCTGGTCATGTCGAATACCGCCCTCAACGGGGCCTATAACCAGTTTACTATCGATGCCTGGGTCTTCCCGACCAATTATGGCAATGCCGGTTCCTTAAAGACGATCATCAGTAAAACCAACACCGACGGTTTTGCGCTGCGGATGGACGGCAATGGTAATTTGGTGTTTTATCTGAACACCAGCAACGGCTTAGTTCTCACAACTTTTACGCATGCCACGCTTCTCCCGCTTCCGCTGAATACCTGGACCCACGTGGCCGTTGTTTATGACGGGGCAACTTTTAACGAAGTCGCCCTTTTTATTAATGGGACGCTGGTGGGTACCGTCAGTGCCAGCGGGACGGTATTGAATACCCTCAATGCCGCCACCTGTCTGATGATCGGCAACGAGCCCAACGTCTGTGACGTCCAGACCGACGGGGACTTCTCCTGGGAAGGCCGGTTGGATGAAGTCGAGTTTTTTGACCGGGCCCTGTTGATGGCCGAAATCCAGACCATCGTCAATGCCGGCGTGGATGGCAAATGCCTGGACCTCGCTCCCGATGCCTTCGCTTTTACCGATGTAACCGGGGCCGCTTTAAGCACCCCCTTCACTTCCAATGTCATTACCGTGGCCGGATTGGGGGCCCATGCCCCGATTTCCATTACGGGCGGCCAATATTCGATTAACGGCGGTGCCCCTACAGGAGCGATGGGGACGGTGGCCAACGGTAACACGGTAACGGTCCAGCAGACCTCGGCGGCCACCTTTTCCACGACCACCAATGTGCTCCTGACCATCGGGACGGTGAGCGACACCTTCAGCGTGACCACGGCGAATCAGGCCCCCACCGTTACGGGCATCACGCCGAGCAACGGCCTCAACAACAATAGCGCCTTGAGCATCACCAACCTAGCCGGGACCAATTTTCTGACCGGGGCCACGGTGAAGCTGACCCGGAGCGGGCAATCGGATATCAACGCTACGGGGGTGACCGTGGTCTCGCCCACCCAGATCACCTGTACCTTCAACCTCGTGGGCGCGGCTGCCGGGCTCTGGAACGTGGTGGTGACCAATCCGGATGCCCAGTCGGCCACCCTGGCCAACGGGTTCACCATCGCCAACCCGGCCCCTACCCTCACGACCATTACGCCGAACAACGGCCTCAATAACAATAGCGCCTTGAGCATCACCAACCTCGCCGGGACCCGCTTCCTGCCGGGGGCCACGGTGAAGCTGACCCGGGGCGGACAGCCGGAAATCAACGCCACGGGGGTGA
>JACRCK010000009.1 GCA_016219065.1 Deltaproteobacteria bacterium | reverse complement strand
GGACCCTTTCCAAAAAGACGAGTCTGCGCCTGAGCCCGGCCACCATCCGGAACATCATGTCCGATCTGGAGGACCTGGGCCTGATCACCCAGCCCCATATATCGGCCGGTCGGGTGCCGACGGAAACCGGGTTGCGGTTTTACGTCAATTCCATTCTGGAGCTAAGGCCCCTGGAGGAAGCGGAAAAAAAACGCATCCAGAGCTGCCTGGAGGATAGCGGGCGCGAAGTGGACGACCTGCTCAAGACCACTTCCAAGATGCTGGCCGTCATCACCGAACAGGCCGCCGTGGTATCTCCCCCGAAATCCACTGCGGCCCGGTTCCGGCACATGGAGTTCATCAAAGTGCGGGGACGCCTGATCCTGGTGGTCATGATCACCCAATCGGGACTGGTCCAGAACAAAATCATTGAACTGGAAGAGGACCTGTCGCAGAAGGAACTGGATGCCCTGACCCGCTATCTCAACGAGCTGCTGTGGGATCTGACCCTGGACCAGGTTAAATTGAAGATTTTGGAAGGGTTGAAGAAGGATAAGATCGAGCTGGACGAGTTGATGACCAAGGCGCTAAAAATTTCCAGCCAGGCCTTTCAGGACGAGGGACCGGCGGATTTTTATATTGAAGGCCAGTCCAATCTGATGCAATACCCCGAGTTCAGTCAGATGCAGACCCTGCGCACCCTCTTCCGGGCCCTGGAGCAAAAAAGCCTGTTGATCCACCTCCTGGAGAAGAGCATCAATGCCAGCGGCATCCAGATCTTCATCGGCTCCGAAACCGAAGTGGACGAAATGGGCGGCTGCAGCGTCATTACGGCTCCCTACACCCAGGGGAGGTATCCGATCGGAACCCTGGGGGTCATCGGCCCCACCCGCATGAATTACGACCGGGTCATCCCCATTGTGGACTATACGGCCCGGGTGGTCAGTAAAATACTGGAAGACAAGATTTAACCGAAGGGGTTTAAATAGATTGGTACCGAAAACAAACTTGAGCTGGAGTAATGGAGTATTGGAGTATCGGAGTATTGGTTAAAAGAACCCTACTCCAGCACTCCATACCTCCAACACTCCGATTTCTTATAAGGAGTCAGGATTGACCAATATTAAAATTCATCAGGGAACCGGTCCGGCGCCGGAGAAGAAAGCGGGCCCCGGGGACCCGGCAGTCACAACAACCGCCAAAGAGGCTTCGGCCCCGGAAGCCAGCTTGGAGGAACGGCTGGCCGCCGCGGAAAAAGAGGCCCGGGAAAACCACGACCGTTGGCTGCGGGCCACGGCCGAATTTGAAAACGTCAAGAAACGCCTTGAAAAAGAGAAAAACGACACTTACAAATTTGCGAATGAGAATCTGCTCAAGGAACTCCTGCCCGTCCTGGACAACCTGGAACGGGCCATCGATCACGGCAGCGGCAGCCCGGACGGCAAGGCCGTGGTCGAAGGGGTGGAGATGACCCTGAAAGTGTTTCGCAGCATCCTGGAAAAGTTCGGGGTTACCCCGGTGGACGCCCTGGGCCGCGAGTTCGATCCCAATCTGCATGAAGCGGTCATGGTCCAGGAAGACGCCCGGCACCCGGGGGGAACCGTGTTGCAGCAAATGCAGAAAGGGTATCTCCTGCATTCCCGTTTGATCCGTCCGGCCATGGTCGTCGTATCCAAAAAGCCGGAAGGAATGGAAGAAGAAAACGAAATCGTGGGTTTATAAAAAAACGGAGTGATGGAGTATTGGAGTATTGTTTTTAAAACCATTACTCCAGCACTCCATTTTTCCAATACTCCAGTAACAAAGATTTTAAACAGTTACATCTAAAATAAAAAAAGAAAGTTTTCCATTATAAGGAGGAGAAAATGAGCAAAGTAATCGGTATTGACTTAGGTACCACCAATTCCTGCGTGGCCATCATGGAAGGCGGAGAGCCGAAAGTGATCGCCAACGTAGAGGGGAGCCGAACCACCCCTTCGGTAGTATCGGTCACGGAAAACAACGAACGGCTGGTGGGCCAGGTGGCCAAACGCCAGGCCATTACCAACCCGACCAACACGGTCTATGCCGTCAAGCGGTTGATCGGAAGAAAATTTGATTCCAAAGAGGTCCAGGATGACATCCATATCCTGCCCTATAAAATAGTCAAGGCCTCCAACGGGGACGCCCATATCGAGATCCGGGGCAAGGAATACAGCCCGGCCGAGGTTTCTTCCATGATCCTGACCAAAATGAGGCAGACGGCGGAAGAATACCTGGGGGAAAAGGTGACCGACGTGGTAGTCACGGTGCCGGCCTACTTCAACGACAGCCAACGCCAAGCCACCAAGGATGCCGGGCGGGTCGCCGGCCTGAACGTCCTGCGGATCATCAACGAGCCGACCGCCGCCGCCCTGGCCTACGGCATGGACAAGAAAAAAGATGAAACAATCGCCGTCTTCGACCTGGGCGGCGGAACCTTCGACATCTCCATCCTGGAGATCGGAGAAGGGGTCTTCGAAGTCAAGTCCACCAATGGGGACACCCATCTGGGCGGGGAGGATTTCGACCTGCGGGTCATCGACTACTTGGCCGCCGAGTTCCGGAAAGACCAAGGCCTGGACCTGCGCAACGATAAAATGGCCCTGCAGCGCCTCAAGGAAGCGGCCGAAAAGGCTAAGATGGAGCTGTCCACCGCCATGGAGACGGACGTCAACCTGCCTTTTATCACCGCCGATGCCAGCGGCCCCAAGCACCTGAACCTGAAGATCTCCCGGGCCAAACTGGAGATGTTGACCGAAGACCTGGTCAACAAGGTGGAAGGTCCCTGCCGGACGGCCCTGAAGGATGCCGGCCTGTCCACCTCCGATATCCAGGAGGTAATCCTGGTCGGCGGGATGACCCGGATGCCCAAAGTCCAGCAGAAGGTCAAGGAGATCTTCGGCCGAGAACCCCACAAGGGCGTGAACCCGGATGAGGTGGTGGCCATCGGCGCGGCCATCCAGGGCGGCGTGCTGAAAGGCGAGGTGAAGGACGTCCTCCTGCTCGACGTGACCCCCCTGTCCCTGGGGATCGAAACCCTGGGCGGCGTAGCCACCCGGCTGATCGAGAAGAACACCACCATCCCCACCCGGAAGAGCCAGATCTTTTCCACGGCGGCCGACAACCAGCCGGCGGTCTCCATCCACGTCCTCCAGGGCGAGCGGGAGATGGCGGGGGACAACAAGACCCTGGGCCGCTTCGAGCTGACCGGCATCCCGCCGGCCCCCCGCGGCCTGCCCCAGATCGAAGTAGCCTTCGACATCGACGCCAACGGCATCGTTCATGTCTCGGCCAAGGACCTGGGCACCGGCAAGGAACAATCCATTAAGATCACGGCCTCCAGCGGCCTTACTGAAGAAGAAATCAAGAAGCTGGTCAAGGACGCCGAGATGCACGCCGACGAGGACAAGAAGAAGAAGGAGCTGGCCGAGGCCCGCAACCACGCCGACACCCTGATCTATTCCACGGAAAAGACGGTGAAGGAACTGGGCGACAAGGTGGAGAGCAGCCTGAAAGCGGACATCGACGGGGTCATCGACCGGCTGAAGTCGGCTATCGCCGGCACCGATGCCGGCGAGATCAAGCGCCTCACCGAGGAGCTGACCACCTCCTCCCACAAACTGGCCGAGAAGATGTACTCCCAGGCCTCCCAGCAGGGCGGACCCGGCGGCCCGGAAGCGGGTCCCGGAGCCGGCGGACCCGGCGGCGGCGGAAAGAAGCCCGACGAGGACGTGGTGGACGCGGATTTTGAGGAAGTGAAGTAGTTTAACTGCTTGAATAATGAAAAAAGGGCGGCAAGGTTATCCAAGCCGCCCTTTTTTATTGCTAGCTATGTGGGGGAACAAAAGAAAAGTTTTCCGATTCGATTTTTGTTCGGATTTGTTCCTTAATTGCTTCCGGTAATTCCCAATCGCCTATCCGCCCCAGCAGCTTCTCCCGGGAAACAAGCCCCAAGCCGACAACCTGCTTGTTGAATTCCAGATCCTTTTCCCGGCCGGAAAGGTATTTTCCCAACACTAAGTCATGGATTTCAACGGCCCAGCCGGTAATTCCGCGGGTGTTCTCGTTCTGTAAACGATTCATAGATTTTCCAGCGTTCCCGGGGGGTCAGGATTCCGCAGAAAGGGCTGGACTGGCGCAGGCGCCGCGCTTCTTCGGAAGGGGAAACCAAAAAGGCCAGCAGTGCATCCAGGGGACCGGCGAGTTTTGCCTCCCACTCGGCCCAGTACGGGCGGGCCCCCCCCTGTTCGATCCAGCGGCGGAGGTTGGTGCGGGCTATATCCAGAAAGTCGGGATTCTCGCTGATCCGATTGGCCACAGCCCGGTGGAGCAGGATGCTTCTTTCCTCGATTTGTTGGTGGGTAAAGCCCATGTCGGCAGTTTATTAGAACCATCGGGAAGAGTCAACGGCTTAATCTCGGCCAATACCCTTGACAAATTGGGTGACGAATCTTTCTTTTATTGCCAGGTCTATAAACTTGGGGTATAATTTTATGACCAAAATATAGGGGCAAAAAAATGATCCAAAATAAGATCCAGATCGACGAGAAGGACCTGGAGTTCATCAGAAAGGCTTACAAAGCCCTGTCCTATAAAAGCCTCAGTCACTACATGCGGGAAGCGATTCGCGCCCGGGTGCGGGAAGACCGAAAAAAGTTGAAAGACCTCCAGCGGTCACTGGCTATGGAACAGATTGGTCGCGGGGCCTACGAAAATCATTTTGAAACCCTGGAGGGGGAAGATTTTGAAAACCGGTGACCTCGTCTGGGTAAACCTGGATCCGACCGTAGGCGATGAAATCAAGAAAAAGCGACCGGTGGTGGTTTTAAACGGGGGACATGAAAAGCATCTCCGCCTGGCCATCGTCGTCCCGATTACCGCCTGGAACGCCAACTGGGAAAACAACCCCTTCTTTGTCAGACTCAGCCCATCCAGGGAAAATGGCCTGAAAAAGAGATCGGCCGTCGATTGTTATCAGGTCCGGGCGGTCAGCTACCAGAGAATCCTGGAGCGGCTGGGTGCGATCACTGCGGCCGAATTGACGGAAATAAAAAAATCTTTGGCCTTGATCCTCGACCTGGAGCCCGAAGATTGTGAGTAGGAATTGGCTGGAATGGATCGGGGGGGACGGTGGATCCGCTGCGCTTGATCCACCCTACAGGGGGAACTACTAGATCAAAGGCCGGGCGGGTCGGGACTCCGCATCTCCGTTTGGTTCCGGTCATTTGAATTTTGGTAATTTGAATTTGTTTCGGATTTCGAATTTCGGATTTCGAGTTTGTCTTTACCCCTGTTCCTCCAGGGCTTTCCGGCGCTCGCGCTTGCGGACGGTGATGCGCACCAGGATGATGCTGACTTCATAGAGCAGGTACAGGGGGATGGCCAGCAGGATCTGGGAGACGATGTCGGGGGGCGTGACGATAGCGGCCACGATAAAAATCAACAGGATGGCCACCCGGCGGTTGTTGGCCATCATCTGGGCGTTGATGATCCCGACCCGGGCCAGAAAAAAGGCCACGACGGGAAACTCGAAGACCAGGCCGAAGCCCAGCAGCAGTTTCAGACAGAAAGTCAGATACATCTGGATGGACGGCAGGGCCTTGATGTTATCCGTCGAGAAGCCCACTAGGAACCGGAAGCCCACCGGAAAGACCACATAATAGCCGAACAGGGCCCCGCCTACGAAGAGGGCCGTGGAGATAAAGACGAAAGGCAGAACCAACCGCTTTTCCTTCTGGTAGAGCCCCGGTGCGATGAACATCCAAAGCTGATAGAAAATGACCGGGGACGCCAAGACGATCCCGGTGATGAGGCTGACTTTGAGGTAAATGAAAAAGGCTTCGGGCAGGGCCGTGTAGACCAGCTTGTTGCCGGGGGGCAGCACCCGGATCAGGGGCTGGACCAACCACTCGAGGATCTCTCCCGAAAAGGCATAGGCCGCCATAAACCCGACGCCCATGGCGACGAAAGAAATGATCAGACAGCGCCGCAACTCCGCCAGGTGGGCGGTGAAGGGCATGGTTTTTTCCTGGATGTCAGACATCCGCGGTTTTCGGGGTCTCGGTCATTTCGGGGAAAGGGGGATTGAATTCCCGGCAGGTCCGGTCAGCCGCATCCTCCAGTTCCAGCCGGATGTCGTCGACTCCGCCGTGCAGATCCACCGGGCTGGGGTCCGGGAAAGCGGAAAAGGTCGGCCCTTCGGTACCCGACATCCCAAAGGACGCTTCGAGGGAGAGCGGTTGGATCTCCGGTGGTTCCGGTTCTTGGGAGACGGCTTCTTCCAGGTACTCGGGGGGTGGCGCTTCCTTCAAGGTCGTATCGGCAATATCCTGCAGGCCGCTTTTGACTTCCTGAAAATCCTGCTGCACCTGTTTGAGATCCTCGCCCAGGTCGATATCCTTCTTGAGGTCGCTGGTGGCCTTTTTCAGTTCCGCCAGGCCCCGGCCCAGCGACCGGGCCAGTTCCGGAAGTTTTTTGGGTCCCAGGACCACCAGGGCCACGGCCAGTATCAGTAATAATTCGGGCATGCCGATCCCGAACATGCACGGCCTCCACTCGCTAAAATCAATTTAATAAAACATTTATAATAATCAGCTGCGGCGGAATATGCAATAAAAATCAAGAGAACAGAGGACGGAGGACAGCAGAGGCCATACGGATTTTTCGCGAAGAGACGGACTCTTTTGCTTTTTCGAGGTAGTGTTCGAAAAAGCAAAATTCTAATCCGTCCTCGTCTTTTGTCCGTCGGCGTCTGCCCCGCGGAGGGAACCGAGGTGCGTCTGTGTGTGTCTGTGGCAAAAGAGTCTTTCCCGTGTTTCCCGTGTCAAAATCTCCGGGCCGTTCCCTGTTCAGTACCTAGCCCCTATTCCTTACCCCCGGCATTGACTATTTCTTTCTTCCGCAGCAAATGGTGATAGCTCAAGGCAAAACGGTGGGCTTCATCCCGAACCCGCTGGAGAAAATGCAACAGCGGCGAATCGGTTTTCAGGTTCACCGGGTTCTTGCGGCCCGGCAGGTAAAGGCCGTCCTTCCCCCCTGCGGGGATAAAGGTTTTTTTGGCGATGGCGGCCAGGTCCGGCCGTTGTTCCTCCGGGACCCGGCGGAAGATCTCCCGCAAAACATTCAACTGGCCCTTGCCGCCGTCGATCAGCACCAGATCCGGGATTTCCTCCGGGTGCCGGATCAGGCGGCTGATGACTTCGGCCATCATGGCGTAATCGTCGGGCTGGTCCACGGTGCGGATCCGAAAACGGCGGTAGCGGGATTTCTCCGGGTCGCCCTGCTGAAAAACCACCCAGGAACCTACGGCCTGGGCTCCCTGAAGATTGGAAATGTCCAGGCAGCCCACCCGCTCCGGTATGCGTCGGAGTCCCAGTTTTTCCTGCAGCGGACCGGCGATCTGCTCCATGAATTGCGGGGCGCCATCTTTTTCCGCCAAGAGGCTGCGGGCGTTCTCTTCCGCCAGTTCCAGCCAATGCCGGCCCTCGCCCCGGGCCGGCACCCGGATTTCCACCGGGCCCCCCCGGCGATCGGCCAGGACCTCGGCCACGAGGCGTCGGTCCAGGAAATCCCAGGGGATAAAAACAAGCGGCGGCATAAAGCGGTCCGGCTGATAATATTGCGCGAGCAAATCGCTCAGGATTTCCTCCAGCGTCTGGGAAGGATTCCGGAAACGAAAACGGGCCATGCCGGTCACGGAACCGAAACGGATAAAGAGAATCGCCGCCGCCGCCCCCTCGCCCGATTCCACCAGGGCCACGGCATCGGCTTGAATCAACCGGGTGGAGACTACATGCTGTTCCTGCAGGGTTTCGGAAACGGCCCGGATCCGGTCGCGCTGGGTGGCCGCTTCTTCGAAGTTTAAATCCTCCGCGGCCTGCCGCATCTTCCTTTTCAGCTCCAGCAGCAGTTCCTTGTTTTTCCCTTGAAAAAACTGGTGTATCTCCCGGACCCGCTCCCGGTAGGCCTCCCGCGATATCTTTCCCTGACAGGGGGCCGGGCAGCGACCGGTCTGATGATAGAGGCAGGGACGGGAACGGCGGGGGAGTTCCTGCTGCCGGCACTGGCGGAGCGGGAAGATCCTTTGAATCAGGGCCAGGGTGGCCCGCATCTTGGCGGCGGCCGAGAAGGGGCCCAGATACAGGGCCCCGTCGTTCTTGATCCGGCGCACCACCTGAATCCGGGGAAAGGCTTCTTCGGGGTCCAGCCGCAGGCAGGGATAGCGTTTATCGTCCCGCAGATCCACGTTGTAACGGGGCCGGTGTTTCTTGATCAGGCTGCTTTCCAGGATCAAGGCTTCTTTTTCATTTTCGGTCAAAATGAATTCAAGGGCCGCCGCCCGCTCCATCAGTCTGGCCGTCTTGATGTCTTGAACTTTCAGGTAAGAGGCGACCCGCTTTTTTAGGTCTTTGGCCTTGCCGACATAGATCACCTTTCCCGATCCGTCCTTCATCAGGTAGACGCCGGGTTGCCGGGGCAAGGTCCGTATTTGATTTTTGATCGCCGCTAGAGGCGGGACTTTTTCCGGAGCCGCGGTAGGGTTTGAAGACATCTACATCCGGGATGGTCTAGCCAAAGATATTTAAATTTTCCCTAGGGTTAAATTCGAAATCAGAAATTCGAAATTCGATACAAATTCAAATGACCAAAAATTCAAATGGCCGAAACATCTCCCCCTCCTAGGCCTAAGTGGTAGGTTGGGTAGAGCCGCTTTCCGGCGAAACCCAACAGCCCTTGGCTGTGGTTCAAAGGTTGGGGCAAATTCTCGGAATATTGGTCGCAAGAATCTAAAGGTCAGGGTCCGTCGTATCAGCGGGAAAGGAGCTGTTTCAATTCCAGCAGCTCGTGTTGAACCGATTTCAGCAAATCCCGGAGAGGACCGGCTTCCGGAGACGTCTCCGGAAGGGCGGCATTCAACGGCTCCTGCTCCGCAAGCCGTTCCTTTTCCGCCTTGTGATGGTTATGATGAATGACCCTTTTTTTGGCTCCGGCGATGGTGAAGCCTTCCTTGTAAAGGAGGTGTTTGATTTCCAGGATGATTTCTACGTCCCGCCGGCGGTAGAGGCGCTGGTTGGAACCCATGCGCACCGGACGGATGCTTTTAAACTCCGTTTCCCAGTAACGCAGGACATAAGGTTCCAGGCCGGTGAGGGAGCTGACCTCGCCGATTTTGAAATACTGTTTGTCGGGAATCAAAACAGCGGTCGCTTCGTGATTTTTAGGCTTCGGCTCCGTGGGCGGGGTCGGGTTCATGGGATTTTTTTTGCTCGAAGACATGGGGGCACCTGCTGCCTTCAGGAGATGGTTTTGCCGGGGGGTTATCCGGTCCCCGGCAGCGCGGCCTTGAATTTCCCGATGATCCGGTTCGCCACTTTTTGGTGCAGGGCGGCGATGCGCTCTTCCGTCAGGGTCTGCTCGGAGGAACGATAGTGGACGCGAATCCCCAGGTTTTTCTTTCCCGGTGGTATCGGTTTCCCCCGATACAGGTCGAAAAGATCGATCTTTTCAATGAGCGGCTCCTGCAGGGCCTGGATTTCTTCCCGGATGGCCTGCCAGGTCACGGCATCATCCAAAATCAGGGAGATATCCCGAGTGGCCTCCGGATAGCGGGGCCAAGCCTTAAAAGTCGGCGTTTCCTCCCGGTGAGTCCGGAGCTGTTCCAGGTCCAGTTCCAGCAGATAGGCCGTTTCCTTGAAATCAAAGAGTGTTTGGGCGGCCTCGGAGATCTCGCCCATTTCACCGATCCGTGAAGAACCGGAAAGCAGCCGGACATAGGGATCCCCCTTAAAATATTCGGGGCCCTTCTCGGGCGCCAGCGAGAAATCGCCGACCTGCAGGGCTTCCATAATACTTTCGACGATGCCCTTGAGGTCGAAAAAATCGACCGCTTCTTCTTTACGGTGGAAGGATCCCGGATAACGCCGGCCCGTCCAGAGCAAGGCCAGGTGATCCCGTTCCCGGGGCAGCGCTTCCGCCGCCAAAGCCGGCGAAAAGACTTTACCCACCTCGAAAAGCCGCAGATCCTGATTGCGCTGGGAGAGGTTCCGTTTCATGGTCAGGATCAGCCCGGGCAGGAGCGAAGGACGCATGACGGACTGATCTTCCGAGATGGGATTGTTGATCCGGATGCAGGGCTCGGCCTCTCCGGATCCCTCCGGCCGCCGACTGAAAAAAGTCGCCCATTTGTCGGCGATAAAACTGTAAGTAATGACCTGGTCGAAACCCAGACCCGGGAGGAGTTCTTCTAGCCGGCGCCGCAGCAGCAGACTTTCCGGTTCCCGGCCGCCGGTGGCGGTGCTCTGGGGAAAGGTAATCGGAATCTGGCCGTAGCCGATGATCCGGGCCAGCTCTTCCAGCAGATCGACCGGACGGGTCAGATCCGGGCGAAAGGAGGGCGGCCGCACTTCAATCCGTTCCCCCTCCCGGCGTTCCATGTTTAGTCCGAGGCGGCGGCCGATATCGAGGGCCTGTTCCACCGTCAAGGGCAGCCCCAGGAAACGGCCGGCTTTCCGGACGTCGATCTGGATCGGATCCCGTTTCAGGGGGCCCGGGTATTCATCGATCTGGCCGGGGATGAGGCGGCCTCCGCCCAGTTCCTGCATCAACTCCACGGCCCGGGCGGCGGCGGATATAACCCCCTCCGGATCCACTCCCCGTTCAAAACGGATGGAAGCCTCCGTGGACAGGCCTAACTTTTTGGCGGCCCGGCGAATGGCCACCGGGTTGAAAAGCGCACTTTCCAGGAAGACATTCCGGGTTTCAGGACGAATTTCAGATTCCTGCCCCCCCATGATACCGGCCAGGGCCACAGCCTTCTCCCCATCGGCAATGACCAGCATGCCGCTGCCCAGGACCCGTTCCACCCCGTCCAGAGTCGTAAAGGGCTCCCCTTCAGCGGCCAGCCGCACGACGATACGCCTTCCGGCCAGTAGATCGAAATCGAAGGCGTGCAGGGGTTGGCCGGTTTCCAGCAGGACGAAATTGGTTACGTCCACGATATTGTTGATGCTGCGGACCCCCACCGCTTCCAGGCGCTGCCGGAGCCAGCGGGGGGAGGGAGCGACCGTTATCCCCAACAGGAGACGGGCGGCGTAGCGGGGGCAGAAGGAAGGTTCAAGGATGGTGACCGAAGAGTGCTCCCGGATTTCCCGGCCTTCCGGATCTCCCGGGAAGGGGGGAATCCGTAGCGCGCGGTCAAAAATGGCCGCCAGTTCCCGGGCGATGCCCCAGTGACTCAGGCAGTCGCCCCGGTTGGGGGTGATATTGACCTCCAGCAGCGTGTCTTCCAGATCCAGTGCCCGGTTTAAAGGCGTTCCCGGCAGCAGGTCCGAGGGCAGGACCATAATACCGGAATGATCGTCCGACAGCCCCAGTTCCCGCTCCGAACACAGCATGCCGTAGGAAGTCACCTTGCGGATCCGGGCCGCCTGGATGACCTGACCGCCGGGGGTGGTCGTCCCGGGCAGGGCCACCGGTACCGCCAGTCCCGGCCGGACATTAGGCGCACCGCAGACGATATCCACCGGGCCTTGTCCGGCATCCACCCGGCAAAGGGTCAATTTGTCCGCCTCGGGATGTTTCTCCACGGCGAGAATCTTGCCGACCACAAGGCCGGCCAGCTCCAGGCCCAGGGGTTGAACGGCTTCCACCTCCAGGCCGGCCATGGTCAACCCCTCAGCCAGCTCCTCGGAGGAGAGGCCTTCCAGGTCCACATATTCTTTGAGCCAGTTGCAGGTGACTTTCATAATTACAAACAGGGCAAAGGTTAAAGGATAAAACGGACTTCTTCTCTAAGCCCGCTGGAGTAAGCCCAGGTTCTGCTTTTCCCAGTCCTCAGCACTCAGTCCTCAGTCCTTTTTTATTAGAATTGATTCAAAAACCGCTGATCGTTTTCGTAAAACATCCGGATATCGTCGATGCCGTACTTGAGCATGGCGATCCGTTCGATCCCGAGGCCGAAAGCAAAGCCGGTAACCTGTTCCGGATCATAATGGACAAAACGATATACTTCGGGATCGACCATCCCCGAGCCGAGGATCTCGAGCCAGCCGGTCCGGGAGCAGAGGCGGCAGCCCCCTCCTTGGCACAGGACGCAGCCGATGTCCACTTCGGCGCTGGGTTCGGTGAAGGGGAAAAAGCTGGGCCGGAAACGCAACGGCGTGTCTTCCCCGAACATGCGCCGGACAAACAGAGTCAGAATGCCTTTCAAATCCCCGAAGCTGATCCCCTCCCCCACCATCAGGCCTTCCACCTGGTGAAACATGGGGGAATGGGAGACGTCCGAATCCCGGCGATAGACCTTCCCGGGGGACACGATCTGCAGCGGCGGTTTCCGGCTTTCCATGACCCGCACCTGCATGGGAGAAGTCTGGGTCCGGAGCAGCACCCCCTCGGAAATATAGAACGTATCCTGCATATCCCGGGCCGGGTGGTCCGGGGGAATGTTCAGGGCTTCAAAGTTATAGTAGTCCAGTTCGATTTCCGGTCCTTCGACGATCTCAAAATTCAGGCGGGAAAAAATTCCGCAGACCTCGTCCAGGGTTTGGGTAATCGGATGCCGCCGTCCGCGGAAGCCCCGCCGACCCGGAAGGCTCCAATCGATCATTCCGGCGGCCGGCCCCGAGCCGGACGCGGACAGTTGGCTCCTTCTTTCCTCAAAGGCCTTTTCCAGCACGCCTTTGACACGATTGGCCTCCTGGCCGGCAGCCGGCCTCTCTTCCGGGGTCAGTTCACCCAGGTGCCGCAGCAGTTGGGTCAATTCCCCTTTGCGGCCCAAGACCTTGAACTGCAGGGCTTCCAGGGCCCCCAGGTCCCCCGCGCGGCCCAGATCCTGCCGGACCCGGCTTTCCAATTCTTGCAGTCGATTTACCATGAGCGGACGGTGAAAACGAAAGATAAGGAAAGATCCATCCGGGGCAGGATCAACCTTGGAGTTGGGGAACTATCCGAACCAGATGGCTGAAACGATCGGGATCGTGGATAGCCATCTCGGAAAGGACCCGGCGATCCAGGCCGACGCCAGCCTTCTTCAAACCGCCGATGAAACGGCTGTAGGATACGCCGTTCAGTTTGGCGGCGGCGCTGATCCGGATGATCCACAGACTGCGCATTTCCCGCTTACGGACCCGCCGATCCCGGTAGGCGTATTTCAACGCCCGATCCACGGCTTCGGTGGCGGTTTTGAACAGGCGACTCCGAGCCCCCCGATACCCCTTGGCCATCTTCAATACTTTATTTCTTCTTCTGCGGGCTTTGAAGCCCCTTTTTACTCTGGGCATTTTATTTCACCTCAAAAATAGCTGTTAGCTAGCCGTACGGCAGCAGTTTACGCAGCCCCTTCATGTTGGCCGGGCTCACTACGGCGGATTTCCGCAGGCGTCTTTTGCGTTTGGTAGTTTTGCTGGTTAAAATATGGCTGCCAAAGGCTTTGGACCGGATCACTTTCCCGTTCCCGGTGGTTTTAAAGCGCTTGGCCGCGCCGCGATTGGATTTCATTTTAGGCATAATTGATCTCCTGCGCTCTTCCTTCCGTTAAAAAGACAATACTCCCCAGTCTACCCTGACGATCTTTTTTTTCAGGGGTGATTTAGATTGTTTACATCCATTGTTCTGAGAATTTGTCTCTAACAATGGCTGTAAAAATCTAAATAAAAAACTACGATCGCCTGGGTCTTTCTCGGCGGTTTATTCCAACCAAAAAAAATTTCGAATTTTTTTTGGTTAGGGGTTAATTTTTGGGGCCGAGGACCATGGTCATATTCCGGCCCTCCAGCCTGGGCTCCTGTTCGACCTGGGCCAGATCCTTGGTTTCCTCGATGATGCGGGTCAGAATATTCTTGGCCGCAGCCACGTACTGGATCTCCCGCCCACGGAAAAGAAGAGAAACCTTCGTCTTGTTTTTTTTGATTAGAAATTTCCGAATATTATTCAGCTTGAACTGAAAGTCGTGTTCTTCGGTCTTGGGCCGGATCTTGACCTCCTTCACCTGGATGATCGTCCGTTTCTTCTTGGCTTCATGGGTTTTTTTCGTCTGCTGATAACGAAATTTCCCATAGTCCATGATACGGCAAACGGGCGGATCCAGATTGGGGGCCACTTCCACCAGGTCCAGTCCCTCTTCCTTGGCCATAGCCAGGGCCTGATTCAGGGGGAAGATTCCCAATTGCCCACCGGTTTCGGAAATAACCCGGACGGTGGCCGCCCGAATTTCCGAATTGATGTGCGCCAACTTGCTTATAAAACCACCTCCTTACGAATTTGATTATCAAACAAAATTATAATAAATTACCTCGCCCGGTAAAACAAGAGCATCTTCAAATTCGAAATCCGAAACACGAAATCCGAAACAAAGTTCAAAATTCCAATGACCGAAACATCTCCCCCTCCCTTGATCCCGCGCTGCCGCGGGACAGGCTCCGGGGGTTGGGGGTGGGTGAATCCACGAGTCAGGCCGAATTACCAAGGACCTCCCGTTTTGATTTTCGAATTTTGGTCATTTGAATTTGTTTCGAATTTCGAATTTCGGATTTAGCCTCTATTTCTCCCGGTTATTCTTTGTACCCCGGCACCGCTTCGGCCTGCACTTTCCTGATGAAGTCTCCAAGGTTCATAGCCCCCAGATTTTCACCGCTGCGGGCCCGGGGACTGACCGTGCCCTGTTCCGTTTCCTTGTCCCCGATCACCAGCATGTAAGGGATTTTCTGGACCTGGGCCTCCCGGACCTTGTG
>JACRCK010000155.1 GCA_016219065.1 Deltaproteobacteria bacterium | reverse complement strand
GGAATAAAGAAAGACCATGCTTTCCGGACAGGTCTCCAGGGACAGCACCACCGTTCCCTGGGGGAAATAGCGAACGGTCAGCCTTTGGGCCAGGGCCAACCCGGTTTGCGGGTCCAGCCATTTAAACAGATCGCTCCGCTGCAGGAAGGCCAGCTTATCCGGAAGCGTGATTTCCGGCTCTTCCTGTTTAAAAAGCAGTTCGGTATCCCCCAGGATGATCCGGTTGCCCGGTTTCAGAACAACCGTTTGCACCCGCTGATCGTCCACCAGCACCCCGTTGGTTGAATCCAGATCCTGGACCCAATAATTCCCATCCTGGAACAGGATTTCGGCATGAGACCGGGAGACTTTGTTGTCCTGTAAAATCAGATCATTGGAACCGGCCCGGCCGATGCGGACCTTATCCTTACCCAATAAAATTTCCTTTTTATTGGCTTGGCCCCGGATCAATTCCAACGAAGGGGGAGCCAGGGCTGGGGCGGGCTTGGGAAGAGGGGCCGGGCGGAAGGCCACGGTGGCCTCCTGCTCGTTCAGCAGCGGGTGGGGCAGTCCGGCCGGAGCCGGGTTCGGTTGAGAAACGCTTTTACCAGAGTTCGGGGAATCGGCCCATCCTTCATCTCGAGGCATAATTGACCCTTTTGTCGGCGGTAGAATTTTCGGCGAACATGTCATACCGCCTCTGCTATAATAAAAATTCTAACGGGGTAAGTCAATTCACCTCTGAGTCAGGATTTTATAAAATTTTCCAGGCGCAGGCCCGGCTGATGGCGAAGCCGGTAACCTGAAAGCGGTCATCAATCGATTTAATGGGTGACACGCCGTCTAATCCTCCAGCAGCCGCCGCTGGAGCTGCTCCCAGACAGAACGGATTCCTTCTCCCAGTCCATTGTGACTCCATTCTAAAATGGTTTTACCCTGGACCATGGCCTCGGTAACCGACCGATCATATGGCAGGGTGCCGGCCAGTTCAATTCCGTTGTCCCGACAGTAGGCGGCAATATGATCGGCCATCTCCGGATTCAGGTCAACCTTATTGATCAGGACCAGGGGCGGTATTCGGAAGTGCCGGCTCAAGGAGACGATTCGATCCAGATCATGCAGCCCGGAAAGGGTGGGTTCGGTAACCAGGAGCACCGCCGAGGCCCCGGTCAGGGAAGAAATGACCGGACAGCCGATACCCGGGGGGCCGTCGACCAGGATCAGGGGCCTTCCCTTTTCTTCGGCCAGGGCCCGGGCCTTGCCCCGGACCAGGGCCACCAGCAGGCCGGAGTTTTCCTGACCCGGGGCCAACTGGGCGTGGACCAGAGGCCCGAAGCGGGTGTCGGACTGAAACCATTCTCCGCAAATCACCGGGAGAAAATCGACGGCCCCGAAGGGGCAAAAATGAACGCAGACGCCGCAGCCTTCACAGGCGGTTTCATCCACCCAGTAATCCTCGCTGATAGCCTCAAAACGACAGACCTTCCGGCATTCCCCGCAGGAGGTACAGAGTTGGGAAAGGATCCGGGCCTTCCGTCCCCCCGGGAATTCCTCCCGGCTGCGGATCTTAGGCGTCAGCAGCAAGTGCAGGTCCGGAGCGTCCACATCGCAATCGACCAGGATTTTTTCCGGAATCAGGGCGGCCAGGGCCCCCACCAGGCTGGTCTTGCCGGTACCCCCTTGCCGCTCAAGACGACCAATTCCCGGATCTTATCGGCAGGCATAACCCACCCGTGGGGTTTCTTTCAGCAGCCCCTGGATTTCCCGGAAGAGGTTTTGAAAATCGGCTTTGAACTCGGGTCGGATTTCCAGCAAAGACTGTCCCCGGGCGTAGCCGGCGGCGATCCGGCGGTCAAAGGGGATCTCCAGCAGCAGCGGCAGACCTCGGGCTTGCAGATAGTCTTTGACCTTACGGTCCCCCACGTCCGACCGGTTGATGACGACCCCGCAGGGGATCCCCAGCCCGGTGAGGACTTCCACCGCCAACTTCAGATCAAAAAGCCCGAAAGGGGTGGGTTCCGTGACCAGCACGGTAAAATCGGACCCTTTCACGGTCTGGATGACCGGGCAGGAGGTCCCGGGGGGGGCATCCAGGATGGCGATTCGGTCCGGGTCGATCCGTTTTTTAACTTCCCGGATCAGCGGGGGGGACAGGGGCTCTCCGATTTTCAACCGACCGTGGATAAAACGGATAGAACCGGACCACCCTTCTTCGACTTCCCCCAACTCTTTTTGGGCCGCGGTTAAGGCCCCCGATTTACAGACCAGAAAGCAGCCCCCGCAGTCATGGCACATTTCCGGGAAGGTTAGAATCGTCTCCCCAAGGACCAGGATCGCCTTGAACTGACACAACTGGGAACAGGCCCGACAGTACGTGCATTTGGATTCGTCGACCTGCGGGACCTGGGCAAAGATGGTCTCTTTACTTTCCCAGCGGGGCTTCATGAAGATATGGCCGTTGGGGGCTTCCACATCGCAATCCAGCAGATCGACCGGCCCTTCCAGAGACTGGGCCAGGGCCACCGCCAGGCTGGTCTTGCCCGTCCCTCCCTTGCCGCTGGCTACTGCAATAATCATAAGAAGTCCTGTAAAATCAATAGGGGTTCTAATCAGGTTAGCGGATCAATGATCACAGACATTGGCTCCGGTGACCAGGGTCTGGCCAAGATAATGGCCGATCAATTCCTCGGGTGAAAGTTGCGGGGCGCCGGTGAGGACCTGGATCCCCCTTTCCGTAAAAAGCGTTATGGCGCGCTGGCCCATGCCCCCGGCAATAATCAGGTTGACTCCTTTCTCCCCCAGCCAACGGGGAAGGAGTCCCGGTTCATGGGGAGGAGGGGTGACCAGTTCCTGCTGAGTGATCTCCTGATCTTTCAGATCGATGAGGGCGAACTGTTCGCAATGGCCGAAATGGTTGCAAAGCAACCCCTCGGCCAAAGGGATGGCGATTTTCAGGTCCGTCAGCGTAATCGGTTTGTCCGACATGGTTCCTTCCTTTGCTTGGGTTTCCATCATCCTGGTTTCCTGGACCGGCCCAACGGACTGGAGGATGCGATCGAGGATTCCTTCCAGGGATTCCTTAAAAACGGCTTCCGGCTGATGAGTCAGGTAGGCCCGGCCCTCATCCTCCGCTTCCATTAAGCGAATGTCTATGGGCAGACTTCCCAGAAAGGGCACGTTCATTTGCCGGGCCGTTTTTTCCCCGCCCCCTTTCTTGAACAGGGCCGTTTCCTGACCGCAGTGGGGACAGGTGTACCCGCTCATATTTTCCACCAGCCCCAGGATGTTCATGTCCACCTGGCGGCAGAAATTAATGGATTTCCGGACATCGGCCAGGGAGATGTCCTGGGGCGTAGTTACGATAACGGCCAGGGCATCGGGAATCGTCTGGGCCACGGTCAGGGGCTCATCGCCGGTCCCCGGCGGGGAGTCGATCACCAGAAAATCCAAGTCCCCCCAGGCGACATCCGACACAAATTGACGAATAATGCTGATCTTGAGCGGCCCCCTCCAGATGACCGCGGAATCCTTGTCGGGCATCAAGGCCT
>JACRCK010000152.1 GCA_016219065.1 Deltaproteobacteria bacterium | reverse complement strand
GGGCGATTCCCCCGGCCAGGGTCCCGATGGCCTCCATTTTCTGAGCCTGGCGGCGTTCTTCGCTTTCGCGCAGGGCCTCCTCGACGCTGACTTTTCCCTTGATCCGGTCCTGTAGTTGCTGATTCAACTCATCCATTTTTCAATTGTTCCATTGCCAGAGAAAGCCGGTTGCCGCGGTCATCAAGGCGGTAAACAACTCGGCAATCAGGACGGCGATCCAGATCAATTACCAGGTACTGAGGGCCTAGCGTCGTTGCCGATTCATGGCCGACCTTCAGTTTTTTTGGGGTCCGACTGGCCTGGCCGTTACGCCTTTAGAAATCCCTGAAATCCTCTTCATCCAGGGGAATGACCTGCCGGGGGGAGCCGAAGCGGTTGCGGCCTTCCGGGAGGGCCTTGGGCGTTTGAAAATTACCGGACAGCCGATTGGGGACCGCTTTCGGCCGGGCGGCCCGAACGGCTGTCCCGTAATCTTCCCAGCCGGGCGCCGCGGTCGGGCTTGAATTCCCGGATCCGTCACGGGAACCCTCGATCAACTGTTTCAGATCCAGGACATGGCGGCGCATTTCCACCGCCTGGGCGCTCAGTTCCTCGGAGGCCGAGGCCGATTCCTCCGCATTGCCGGCTGTCCGCTGGATTACCTGGTCCATTTCCAGGACGGCCCTATTGATCTGATCGATGCCCTGGGACTGTTCCCGGGAAGCGGCGGAAATTTCCGCAACCAGTTGGGCCACCCGCTGGGACTCGCCGGAAACCTGCAGAAAAGCGGTGTTGGTTTTGGCCACCAGTCCCGAACCCTCTCGGACCTTTTTCACGGTGTCTTCAATCAAGAGGGAAGTGTCTTTCGCCGCGGCGGCGGCCCGCAGGGCCAAATTCCTTACTTCATCGGCGACTACGGCAAACCCGGCCCCGGCGCCCCCGGCCCGGGCCGCTTCCACGGCGGCATTCAGGGCCAACAGGTTGGTCTGAAAAGCGATTTGATCGATGGTTTTAATAATTTTTCCAGTATCTTCTCCCGATTTCGAGATGCCGGCCATGGACCGGGTCAAATCTTGCATGGACTGATCCGCCTCGGTTACGACCTGAACCGTTTTCTCCATTAAGGCATTCGCCTGCCGGGCGTTGTCCGCGTTGCGCCGGGTCATGGCGGCCATTTCCTCCATTGAGGAGGAAGTCTCCTCCAGTCCCGCCGCCTGTTCGGAAGCGCCCTCCGCCAGGGTCTGGCTGGCGGAAGCAATCTGGTGGGCGGCGGAGGAGACTTGATCGGCTCCGGCATTCAGGCCGGACATCATGGCCTGCAGGGGGTTCACGATCAGCCGGCTGAGCCCCAGGCCCAGGAACAGGGCCAAGAGGGTGCCGAGAATGGCCCCCATAAAAATAATTATTTTATACCGGTAGCTGGTCTGGATCGCCGCCTTTTCGATCGCCTCGGTATGGGTCTTCACCAGCGGCCGGATCTCACCCAGGAGGCCCTGAACGCGTTTGAGCTGTTCCCGCGTTTCTCCGACATAGATGGCCGCCGCCTCCGTCCGGTATTCTGGCCCCTTTTTTAAAACCTCCTCCAGCCGCTGGGCCGTCTGGTGGAGTTTGGAATGAGGGTCTTCCACCCTGGCTAAAAGTTCCCTGATTTCGGGAATCTCCGTTTCCGCCTTTTTCCGGTCCTCCCCGTAATACCACTTGCCGAATCCGCACTGGCGGGCATCCTTTTCCACCTCCAGACTGCTGAGGGTTTCATCATACTGAAACCGGCCGACCTTATTGGCCCAGTTGAGGTGATCGATTTCCCGTTGCAGCAAAGTCTTGTAAATTCCATCGTTGGTACTTACCTGCCGGTTAAAGGATTCGTTAACTACGGCCCCGTACCAACCTAAACCCCCTTCACCAAGAACCAGTAAGGCCAGGATGATAAAGCCGCCGACCAGTTTGGTGCTTAATCGAAAGGCCATGTTCTTCCTCCTTTATGGGTATTTATTGGAGTATTAACCAAGAATGATGCCAAACCGGTCAAGATTTATAGATCAATGAATTCGAAGGCTTAGTGATTTGATCGGCCAATAGGGACCTTGAAGAAAAAATAAAAATCATCCTTTTATCAGGATTTGTCCTGAAAAAAGGACAAAACTGTTTTTCAGGAACTGATGGCGTATTTTTTCAGGAGGGTATACAGGCGGGAACGGGAGAGGCCGGAGATCGTCAGCATCTTCTGGAGATCACCCCCGGTCAGGGAAAAAAGATCGCGCAGGTACCGTTCATCGTTTTCTTCACGGAATTCTTTCAGCGGCGTCAGTTTCAGGGGCGGAACCGGGCTCTCCGGGGGCCGGGTTTTGGTCGTTTCACCTTGAGCGATGGACTTTTTAGCCAGCCATATCCGGATGTATACCGGAAGATGACTGGGGTACAGAATGGGCTCCGAACCGGCGGCATGGATGGCGGCTTCCAGGGTAGTTTTCAGCTCCCGGATATTTCCCGGCCATTCATAGCGCTGCAGGGCTTCAAAAAATTCCGGAGAATAGCCCTTGATCCCCAGGCCGGATTTGCCGGTCAGTTGATTCAGGTAATAAAAAAACAGATCCTTGATGTCCGGCAGACGCTTCCTCAAGGGGGGCATTTCTATGGTGATGGTCCTCAGGCGAAAAAGCAGATCCTGGCGGAAGAGGCCCCGGGAAACCAGGGCTTCCAGGTCCTGATTGGTGGCCGATACCAGTCGAAAAGAGCTGAAGATCTCCTGCCGGCCGCCAATGGGCCGGAAGCGGTGTTCCTGCAAAACCCGCAGGAATGATTTTTGCATTTCCGCCGGGAGCTCGCCCACTTCGTCCAGGAAAAGGGTCCCGCCGTGAGCCTGTTTGATCAGTCCTTCCTGGGTCCGGTCCGCCCCGGTGAAAGCGCCTTTTTCATGGCCGAACAGAGCGCTCTCCACCAGGGAAGCGGGGAGGCTGGCACAGTCGACCACCACGAAATTGTTTTGCTGCCGGGGGCTGTTGTTATGAACGGCCCGGGCCAATAGTTCCTTGCCGGTCCCGGTTTCGCCGAAAAGCAGGACGTTGGCTTCGCTTAAGGCGGCCTGGGCTGCCGCTTCCAGACACTCCAGGAGGGGAGGGGATTCGCCGATGATACCTTCCCGTTTGAACAGGACTGGTTTTTCCTTAAAGGATTTTTCTTCCCGGTACTGCAGGGCCCGGGAGAGGGGCAGGGTCATTTGATCCAGGGACGAGGGCTTCTCGATATAGTCCCAGGCCCCGCTCTTGATGGCCAGTTCGGCGCCGTCCGGATCACCGGAGGAGGTAAAGATAATGATTTCCGGTTTCCCCGCCGCATCCCGCAGCAGGGGAATGGCCTCCAGGCCGTTCCCGTCGGGCAGTTGCACGTCCAGCATGATGACGTCGAAAAGCGCCGCGCCAGCGGCCTCCAGCCCCGCCTCGAGGTTATAAGCGCAGGCGACCCGATGGCCCCGCGCGCTCAAATGACGGGCCAGGAGGCTGCAAAGCATCCGGTCGTCATCGATGACCAGAATGTTACCCATCGCATTTCCGGAAATCCAGGACCCGGCGGATCAAAGCCGCCAGCTCATTCATTAAAAGCGGTTTAAAGGCCAGGGCCCTGATGCCCTCGGCCCGGACCTTTTCCTCGGTCACCATTTCCGGGAACCCGGTCAGGAGAATGATGGGCAAACCGGGTTTAAGCCGCAGCATTTCCCGGGCCATTTTGTCACCGGTCAGGTTCGGCATGGTGAGGTCCGTTAGGACCAGGTCGATGTCCGGATGACGATTCCGGAAAAACTCCAGGGCCTGGAGACTGCCGGTCATTCCGGTAACCTCGTAACCCAGATGCCGGAGCAGGCGAGCGCCTAAATCGACGATCCATTCCTCATCGTCCACCAACAATATCTTTTCCTGCCCCCGGGGAGGGGTGGCTTCCGAAGAAAGGGCGGCGGCGGCCTCCCCTTCCACCAGGGGGAAAAATACGGTGGCCACGGTTCCCCGCCCGAGGTCGCTTTCGATTTGAATACAACCTCCGTGGTCCTGGATGATGGCCTGGGTTACGGCCAGGCCCAGACCGGTCCCCACCCCCTTTTCTTTGGTGGTAAAATAGGGTTCGCAAGCCCTTTTCAATACTTCCGGAGGCATCCCCGGACCGTTGTCACGGACCGAGAGTTTAATATAGGCCCCGGGTTTTAAAAAGGGCTGTACCGAGGGCTGCTCCCGTTCCCGGGTGGTATCGGTCAAACCCACTTCGAGAAAACCGACTTGATCCCGCAGGGCCTGGAGGGCATTGGTGCATAAATTCAGGAGCACTTGATAAACCTGAATCGGATCGGCCTGGATGATATCGCTTTTATAGTCGAATTGCTGCCTGATTTCAATGGAGGAAGGCAGAGAAGCCCGGATGAGCTTCAAGGCCTCCTTGATCAGGGAGCCGACCTTGAGGGCCTTGCGCTCAATCGGGCGCTTGCGGCTGAAATTTAATATCTGTTTAACCAGTTCTTTGGCGTGCAATCCCCCTTCCACGACCTGGCTAAGGCTGAAGTGGGCCGCGGAATCGGGCGGCAATTCAATCTGGGCCATTTCGGCGTTGCCCATGATCACGGTTAAAATGTTGTTGAAGTCATGGGCGATCCCGCCGGCCAGGGCGCCCAGGGCCTCCATTTTCTGGGCCTGGCGCAGTTGGCCGGCCATTTCTTCTTTTTCCGCCTGTTCGCGTTTCCGGTCGGTGATGTCCATCACCACCGAAACCAGGCAGTCTTCCCCGGCCAGTTGCAGGGGTCGGGCGGAAAGCAGGGCGTCGATGATGCGGCCGTCTTTGAGCCGGTACCGGCGTTCAAAACCGTCGATCCCGCCTTTTTCCTGCAAGAGGTTGATAAACTGCTCCCGATCCTCCGGGTTGATGAACAGCCCCAGTTCCAGCGGAGTGCGGCCCACAACTTCCTCCGGAGTATAGCCGGAGAGATCACAAAAAAATTTATTGACCTGGAGAAATTTTCCATCCCCGATTCGGGAAATCGTGATGGCGTAAGGGGCCGCCTCAATCGTTTTCCGATACCGCTCCTCGCTTTCCCGGAGGGTCGACTCGGCCGCCTTTTTTTCGACCATTTCCTTTTCCAGTTCCGCCGTCCGTTGGTGGACCAACTGCTCCAGGTGGTCTTTATAGTTGACCAGTTCCCGTTCCAGCCGCTGGCGGTCCGTAATATCCAAGCCGATGCCGATAACCCCGGTTATCTTTCCCAGCTCATCGAACAGCGGTTCCAGCCTGACCTGGAAATACTGGTTCCGCCATTCCAGTTCAAATTCCTCGTGCCGGCCCAGCAGCGCCCGATGATGGGCGGCGACATAGGGGGAATCCGGTTCGGGAGGGGAAAAAAAATCAACCAAGGATTTCCCGACGATCTGGTCCGGGCTCAGACCCAGGGCCTTCAGCCCGGACCCGCTGGAAGAGAGGATCCGCAGCTCCCGGTCGACGGACCAGAGTATCGCCGGCATCTGGTCGGTCAACAGGCGCAAATGAGCCTCCCTTTCCCGCAGGGCCTTTTCCGCCTCTTTGCGATCCGTGATGTCCAGTGCGTATTCGATGGTCTGGAGCAGTTTCCCGTCGGCGTCAAAAACCGGGAACCCGTGGACTTCGAAAATTCGGAGGTTGCCGCTGCGGTCGAAGTGACGGTGCTCCACCGTGACCGGTTTCCCGGTTTTTTTTACCTCCGCCAGAGGGCAGGGGTGATCCTCGCCGCTGCAGGGGGCCTTTCTCCGATGGGTCAATTCGTAGCAGGTAGCCCGGCCGATTAGATCTTTGACGCCGGAGGCCGAATTGGCCAGGCGGACGATATGGGTTTCGGCGTCGATGACATAGAGGGGGTGCGAGATAGCCTCCAAAATCTGCTCCAGAAAGGTTTGTTGCGAGCGGATCTGTTCTTCCCGTTCGCGCCGGCCTTTGATGTCCCGCAGTACGACGTTGAAACCCAGGGGAGTGCCTTGCCCATCGGCCAGGAGGGAATGCGCCGCTTCCGCCAGCACGGGCTCCTGGTCGGCGTCGCGGAACTCCCATTCCCCGCGCCACCACCCCTGCTCTTTAAGGAACGGCCGGGCGATCCGGTCGAACTGCTGAAAAGATTCCTCCGAAGGGTGGATGATGGCGATGGACTTGCCCACCACGTCCGGGCGCGGGAAGCGGAACAGGTCCAG
>JACRCK010000153.1 GCA_016219065.1 Deltaproteobacteria bacterium | reverse complement strand
GGAGGAGGCCGATATCCCGCAAATCCGGCGAGGCCGGACCGTTGCCTTCCATGCCGACCACCGCGTCCACGATAAAAAGATCGGGGACCCGGAGGTGGAACACCTCGACCACGAGTTCCTGGAACCTTTCCGGATTTCCCGCCGCCCGGTGCAGTCGGGCCTTCTGCGCCCCCGGGAGGAAGCCGTAGCTGTTCTTGATCGCCCCGGTGAGCACGGTCAGTCCGTGGGTCTTGAATTTCGGCAGGCTGATGATGATATCGGCTTCCAGGACGGCCCGGGAGAGGCTGATCCGGGACTGGAAAGCCGGGTCGAAAGGCACCTCGCAGGCCTCGTTGCCGATATTTCGATAATAACCCCGGGCGGCCTCCAGCAGACCGGTCTTTTTAAAGCTTTCCTCGTTGGCGCCGTAGTTGAACAGGCCGGGATTGTCTCCCACCACCAAGGCCCCGGGCTTCAGGGCTTCGACTTTCTCTACCACGGCCCGGAGCACCGCCGGATGGGTGGCGATCCCCTCCCCGGGTTCCGCAGCCCGCAGCACGTTGGGTTTGATGAGGACTTTTTTCCCGCTGAAGGGCAGGGGGAAAAGCTCGAAGGCCCGATCTACGGCGACGCGGACGTTATCGTAGTCAGCCGGGTGTAGTAGTACTCGGTGCATGGTTTGATCCTCGCCGGCGGGTTCGCCAAGGCTTCAAATCCGGGAAAGCAGGTCGCGCCCGAGCCCGTGGGGGTTAACTTCTGAAAGGCGTTTGGGAAGTTAAAAGCCGTTTATACCAGGGCCACGGTCTGGTCGTAGGGGATTTCGAACCGCCGCCGGCAACGGGGATTAGGGCAGATGACGAAATCGTCCACCCGCACCAAGTAATCCCGGGCTTTGGCGAACTTGGCCCGGTCCCGTTCGTCGGCCCCCGGGGGCAACCTCTTTTTTTTGGTGCGCCGCAGCCAACGGACCGGAAATTCGGCCGACTGGCGGCATTTGGGGCAGGTGTAATGGATTTTCTTGGTTTCGGGGGACTCGATGTAAAAGTCTCTTTCATCCATGATCCGCAGTATCTCTTCTTTTATCAAAGCTTTCAACTACTTTTTAATGAAAAGGGGGGGTTACTGAATGTTAAATTAACTTAACGGTTAACATATTAACATATTAGTTTATATATGTTAATATGTTTTTTTAAAAAACGTTAACCACAAAAAATAATTTATTTAATAGTATTAAATAGTTAAAAAATTAAATAGGTATTGATTCGGATAAAATTATAATTATATTACAATTAACCATAATGGGTAATATCCTAATGAGCTTCAAGGCTCGACGAAAGGAGATGACTTCCAAAATAACGAAAGGTCCGACGGGGAAGGGAAGGAAACAGTTCCCAATAATGGTTTATGGTTGTCATTCTAACGGTTCAAAATGATTTTTAAGTTTTTAACGAGGTGATTTATGAAAAGACCCTCCCCAAAATGTAGCACTTTGGCAATCACCTTCTTGATGATGGTTGGGATGGCCGGATATAATCCATGTTGGGCAGCATCCATCTCCGGGGTCGTCAAGGATTTGGTCACAGGTTTACCTATTGCCGGGGCCGCCATCAGTGACGGCCGTATACAAACCACATCAGGAAGTACTGGTACCTATATATTGAATGAACTTGCCGGGAATTACACCCTGACCATCACCAAATCCGGGTATTTGACTACTACCCAGGTGGCCACCGTCACCAACAACGCCGCCACGTCCGTTGATTGGGCTCTGACCAAAAACTACGGGACCCAGGCCATTCCGGCGGCCCGGATGAATTACGTAATCTTTGCCTGGAATGATTTGGGTATGCATTGCGCCCAGGATGACTACTCCTATTTCATGGTTTTACCGCCCTTTAACACCGTGAAAGCTCAGGTGTTCCGCCGGGGCAGTGAAGAAGCCCGTCTGATCACCAGCGGCGTCACCGTAACCTATGCTTTCCCGAAGAAAAAGAATTCCGCCCTCCATACCAATTTCTGGGCCTTTGCCCCGCAGTACGGTTTTAACGTCCCGATCAATGTAGGCCTCACCGGAACGCCCCTGGCCGGGGAAATGAAGCCGGCGGCGGACGGGTTGAGTTGGGAGGCGGTGGGCATCCCCATCACCCCTTACAATGATGATGGAACCTGGGATCCTTATGGGACTGCCGTTATCACCGTACTTGACAGCGCCGGCCGTTCCCTGCAGACTGCGAATGTCGTGGCTCCGGTTTCTACTGAGATGATGTGCAGCAACTGTCACGGTACGGTCAATCCGCAGCTCGACGTTTTACAGAAACACGACAAAAACGTGGGGACCACTTTTGAGGCCGATCACGCCCGGGGTATAGTGCACGCCTGTGCGGAGTGTCATTCGGATAATGCCCTGGGCGCCCCGGGCAAGCCGGGTGTTCCCAGCCTCTCCGAGGCCATGCACGGTTTTCACCATGACAAGTTCAGCCCCGCCGATCGCGCTTCCACGAACGGCTGTTATACCTGCCACCCAGGTCCCAAGACGCAGTGTATGCGCGGGATCATGGCCCAGGCCGGGAAGGGCTGCGTCGACTGTCATGGCGACATGGCGAAGGTGGCGACTTCCATCCAAAACGGCCGTCAACCCTGGGTCCAGGAACCGAAGTGCGCCGACTGCCATAGCGCCGCTTACGCCGAAAACACCAACACCCTCTACCGCAACTCCCTGCTGAAGAACTCAGTGGAGGGCGATATGAACAACAAGATTTTCTGCGTAGCCTGTCACAACAGCCCCCACGCGGAATTGATCTCCGGCAACGCCGCCGATCCCACCATTTCCATGAAATTCCAGGGCGATAACTACTGGATCTGGAGCTGTACGGTGTGCCATGGCGGTTCTTCGCGCCTGGGTATGCACGCCTCTAATAGAAGGAACTAAAACCAGAACGCCGGCGCCCGGTCCCGGCGACCGGGCGCCGACGAACTGGCTGACTTGAATGGGGGGGAGAGCTTATGGCTCTCCCCTCTTGCATTGGCTGCCAGGATGTTTATCTTGTCCAAAAACCACCTGACGCCGGCAATCGTTAAAGAAAGGAAGGCAGGATTTGCGAAACATCCAGAACTGGTTCCTATCCCTGGGGATGGGACTTATTTTTTTAACCGCCGGCTGCGGCGGCGATACGAAGGGGCCGCGGGAACTCTTGGATAAATTTTTCGCTTCGGCCGTCCAACAGGACTATGCCACCACCTACACCTGCTATTACGAGGCCTATAAGGCCAAAGTAGCCCAGGACGAATTCATCAGACACCGGAAAGAGGCCTCGCTGTTGCTATCGTATAAAATCATTTCAATCAAGCTGCTGACCGGTGACACGGCCGAGGCCGAGGTGCAGTTGACCTTCGGCCCCTCCGCGAAGATGAACCGGAAGGCGCCGGTTATGGTCACGGTAAAAGAAGAGCTGGTCAAGGAAGGTAAAGAGTGGAAGATCAAAGTCTGGTAGCCGATTTATTTAATGATATATTTATATTTTTTTAATATGTTAATTACAATAGTTAAAGTTTTACTTTAAAAAAGGAAAGACCGGAAAAAGGTTGCCAGGGCTTAATCTTGATGGTTTGGCAAGTAGTCGTCATTGCGAGATCCGCTGCAGGCGCAGCGAAGCAATCCCCCAGCGCAACTATCTGATGGGATTGCTTCGTCGCTTCACTCCTCGCAATGACGGCTTAGAGGACTTTTTGCGAGGATCATCAATTAGGCGGGTTCCGGTTTATAAGCCTCAACCTTGACGCTGACCACGGAACGAATTCCGGCCTGCAATTGCTCGGGCGAGAGTTTCAACTGCTCTATCAGGGTCTGACCGAGGGGGTCCCCTTGGAACAGCTCGAACGGTACCGGGTTTTCCTCCACCACCCGGACCCGCTCAAACCCGGCGGCGGCGAGGGCTTCCAGATATTCCTCTCGTTTAACGGCCCCGGACAAACAGGCCACATAGGCCTCCACCGATTCCAAGAGGGCCTTGGGGATTTCCCTCAGCCAAACTAAATCGGAAATCATGACCCGCCCTCCGGGTTTGAGGACCCGCAGGGCTTCCCGGAAAACCCTTTTTTTATCCGGCGCCAGGTTGATGACGCAGTTGGAGATGATCAAATCCGCGGAATTGTCCGCGGCCGGCAGGTTTTCAATTTCACCCAGCCGGAACTCCACGTTCGGGAAGTCCCCCTTCCGGGCGTTTTCCCGGGCCTTGGCTAACATCTCGGGGGTCATATCCACCCCGATGACTTTTCCGGCAGGCCCCACCTGACGGGCGGCGAGGAAACAATCGAAGCCGGCCCCGGAGCCGAGATCCAGTACCGTTTCGCCTTCCTGGATCGAGGCCATAGCCAGCGGATTGCCGCAGCCCAATCCCAGGTTGGCCCCTTCGGGGACTGCCTGGATGTCCTCCAGGGAGTAGCCCACCTGACGACTGATCGCTTCGGCCGTGGCGCCGCTCCCGCAACAGGAGACGGTGGGGAAACAACATGATCCGCCCTGGGAGGCTATACGCCCGTAACTTTCCCGGACCTCTTTTTTGATTTCTTCTTCCTTCATGATCAGACCCTCCTTGTCCAACTAATTTTTCGAGTTAGGGTTTGTTTTCCACAAAATCTCTGGCCATAGGACTCAGAAAGTCCCTGGCCATCCCGGTCAGTTCTTCGGCCTTGATCAGGAACAGGCAGCAGACCCGTCCGTCTTTCTCCCAGGTCATGACCGCCAGCTTATCCCCGGCCCGGATCCCGGCCTTTTCCCGGATTTCCTTGGGCAGAACGGTCTGACCCCGCTCGTCCACGGTAATCAGGGATTCCACCCGGTAGCGGCCGGAAACGTCACAACAGCGGTCCTTTTTCTTGTCGTCTTTAGCGGTCACGGGGCTTTTCCTTTTTTGTAATTTAAGTTAAATAATTTTATTAAGAAAAATCATATTAATCAGAATTATAAGACAAAAGATCTTTCTGTCAAGGTTTTTTTTATCGGCCGTTCCGGATTTCTAACCGACTAATAACATCCGCAAAAGGGGATTGTCCTTGACCCTCGGCGGTGCCCCCTCTATGATGGCCTGACCAAAGGAAAAAAAATTGCATAAAGGAGAGAAGGTTTTCATGAAAAAATGGCTGGTAATGATATTCGTCTTTGTCCTGGGGACCTTCCTGGCCCAGACCGAAGCGGCCCCCCGCAAAAAAACCACCGCCGCCAAGCCGGCCGCAGCTTCCAAACAGACGAAGTCCTCCAAGCCGGCCCCGCCCCCGGCGGAACCATATAAAGCCTTTATCGTCGTTGAAGCGGTGTCCGGAAAGGTTCTCGAGGAAGAGAACGCCCATGTCAAGCGGGCGCCGGCCAGCGTGGTGAAGCTCATGGTGGCCTACCTCGTTCTGGACAAGGTGGCCCGGGGGGAATTGAAACTGACCGACACTATTACGGCCACCCGGGACAGCTCCAAGATCGGCGGCAGCCAGGTTTACCTCAAGGAAGGAGAGACCTTTACCCTGGAGGAAATGATGAAGGCCGTCATGGTGGCCTCGGCCAATGATGCCGCCTATGCCGTGGCCGAACACGTGGCCGGAACCAAGGAGGCCTTCATCCAATTGATGAACGAAAAGGCCAAAGCCCTGAAAATGGCCGATACGGAGTTTCATTCGGTCCACGGTCTGCCTCCTGCCCCGGGAACTCCGGAAGACCAGAGTTCCTGCGCCGACCTGGCCGTCCTCGCCCGGGAACTGCTCAAGTATCCGAAAATCCTGGAATGGACCTCCATCCCGGAAGCGCCGTTCCGGGGCGGGGCCTTCATCATGCGCAACCACAACAAGCTGTTGTTCCACCTGCCCGGAACCGACGGTTTGAAAACCGGCTACTATTCAGAAACCGGATTCAACGTGGTGGCCACGGCCGTCAAAAACAAAATGCGGTTTATCGTCGTGGTGATGGGCAGTCCTTCGGCCAAGATCCGAGACCAGGTGGCCATGGAAAAATTCAAGAAGGCCTTCGCCCAATACAAGGTGGTGGATCTGGTCAAAAAGGGGGAGGTCATCGACAAGGAGATCGTGCTGCCGGATGGGAAAACCGGGAAAATCAAGGGCGTGGCCGGAGCGGACTTCAGCTATCCGGTCCCGGTCAACCAGAAGGGCGCGGTGACCAAGGAACCGGTGCTTCCGGGGAAGGTGTCCGGCGAAGTCAAGTTGGGGCAGAAACTGGGAGAGCTGGTCTTCAAATTCGACAACCAAATGATCGGTAAAGTGGATATCGTTTCTCCGGCGGCCGTGCCTCAGGCGAATTTTATGGTGAGGCTGCTGCGGAAGGTGGGGATCAACCTGTAGCAGTACCCCGGCCGGTTCCCGCCGTGGGCGAGCCGGCGGAAGATGGTAGGACTTGACAGACCAGGCCCTACTGGCTATACTTAGGATAGCCACAGGAGGGTGCTATATGGTGACGAAAATACAAAAGTGGGGAAACAGTCAGGGGTTGCGTCTGGCCAAGCAGGTGCTCGAAGACGCGCGCCTGGCCGTAGGCGACGATGTGGACGTGACGGCCCGTGACGGCTTGATCGTCATTGCACCGGCCAGACGCATTCGCGGCAAACGCAGCCTGCAGGAGCTGGTGGAACGCATCCCCAGGGACTACAAGGCGGAAGAATTGAATTGGGGCGAACCGGCGGGTGGAGAAGTCTGGTAGATGAGGTCCTACGTCCCGAAGAAAGGCGACTTCATCGCCATAACCTTCGATCCTCAGGCCGGACATGAGCAAAAAGGGCGTCGTCCCGCGCTGGTAGTGAGCAATACCTTGTTCAACGAACAAACCGGTTTGGCTCTGGTCTGTCCGCTGACAACTACCGATCGCGGCTACCCCTTTCATATCGGGGTTGCCGACTCCCTGAATGTGCGGGGTTTTGTAATGGCTGAACAGGTGAAGTCCATCGATTACCGCGCCCGCCAGGCCAAGTTTATCAGCGAAGCCTCGGACGATCTGCTGGATGAAATTTTATCGATACTGGATGCCATCATCTATTGAAGGCAAAATCATGGTTCAAAACGATCTATAAAAAAAAGGTTCTTCACCCTTTTGAGTGGGCGGCTACTACATCTAGTAGCCCTTGGTAAATTCAGGCTACCGGAGTCAGCAGGTCCCG
>JACRCK010000149.1 GCA_016219065.1 Deltaproteobacteria bacterium | reverse complement strand
TTCCTCGATCAGGGATTTTTTCTCCTCAGCGCCGGCGACTTGATCTTTCCGGTTGCGGGTCAGCCGCTCCTCCCGTAGGAGTTCTCCGGAAATAAACCGTTGCGCCGCCCTCAAGGCTGCGGCAAGCAGTTCTTCCGCCCCGACAACTTCATCCACCAACCCCAATGCCAGGGCCTCCGCGGCCTTGACCGGCTGGCCGAAGGTGATCATCTCCAGGGCGCGGGGCAGACCGATCAGCCGGGGCAACCGCTGGATCCCGCCCGCCCCCGGGATCACTCCTAACTGGACCTCCGGCAGCCCCAGAACGGCCCCCGGCACGGCCACCCGATAATGGCCGGCCATAGCCGCCTCCAGCCCGCCGCCGAGACAATTCCCGTTGATGGCCATGATCACCGGTTTGGGCGCGTTCTCGATGGCGGAGAACAGTTCGGCCGCTGTCCAGCCCAAATTAAAGGCCTCTTCCCGGGTTTTTAAGGATTGCAACTTGGTGATATCCGCCCCGGCGATGAAGTTTTTTCCCGTTCCGGTCAGGATTACGGCCTGAACCCCGGAATCGTTCAGGGCTTCCCGGAAAGCATCCCGTAGGTCCTGTTCCAGTTGGGCGGACATGGGATTGACCGGCGGATTGTCGATGGTCAGGAGGGCTATTTCGTCCTGATGGGATATTTTTATGGTTTTATATTCGGTTCGCATGAATTAGTCCTTTATTATAACACGAAAATATAGACGAACATCGAACATCGAACATCCAACGTCCAACATCGAACATCGAATTAAATACGAAAATAGAACCCCTAAGGGTAACGTCATTGCGAGGAGTGAAGCGACGAAGCAATCCCCATCGCAGCTTGGTGCCCCCGAAAGCTGATCCGGGGGATTGCTTCGCTCACTCGCAATGCCCTGCCCAATATAACTCTTATTTTCATGCTTCGCGGGTGCCGCCCCAAGCATGGCGGTTTAATATGAATTTGGTGCTTTTTATTCGCAGAGCGAACAAATTTTCCTTTGCGCTCTTTGCGCCTTTGCGGTGAGTACTTAGGCCTTCTCGATCAAAATGGCCTGTCCGTGCCCGCTGCCGCCGCAGAGCGAAGCGATACCCCGTGTCAGCCCCCGTTTTTCCATTTCATGAATCAGGCTGACCACCAGCCGGCAGCCGGTATTACCGATGGGATGGCCCAGGGCGATGCCGCCGCCATTGACGTTGACGATCTCCCGGTTCAGACCCAGTTCTTTCTCCACCGCCACCGAGGGGGCGGCAAAGGCCTCGTTGATCTCGAACAGTTCGATGTCTTTTAACTCATACCCGGTCTGTTGCAATAGCTTGCGGATGGCCGGGATGGGACCGATGCCCATGATCCGCGGGTCTACTCCCACGGCCACGGAGCCCACGATCCGCCAGCGGCGCTTCATCTCCAACTGCTCGGCCAGTTCCCGGGAGACCACCAGGACTGCCGAGGCCCCGTCATTGAGCCCGGAAGCATTGCCGGCGGTCACGGTCCCGTCTTTTTTGAAGGCCGGGGGCAACTGGGCCAGCGCTTCCAAGGTCGTCTCCGGGCGGGGATGTTCATCCGTGTCGATGACGACGTCTTCCTTCCCCCGCTTGCCGGGGATCATCACCGGGACGATTTCGTCCTTGAACCGGCCCTCTGCCAGGGCTTTTTTGGCCCGCTGCTGGCTCACATAGGCGAACTCATCCTGATCCTGACGGGAGACGTTGAACTGCTCGGCCACATTCTCCGCCGTCAGGCCCATGATCAGCTTGGAATACTGGTCGAAGAGCCCGTCCCAGACGCCGTCGGATAACTCTTGATGTTTGAGCCGCAGGCCCCAACGGGCGTTTTTAATGGAAAAGGGGACGTTGCTCATGCTCTCGCCGCCCCCGGCAAGGATTGCTTCTCCCTCACCAAGCCGGACTCGCATCGAGGCGATCCGGATGGCCTCCATCGAAGAGCAGCAGGCCCGGTTGACGTGCACGGCCGAAACGTGTTCGGGGATTCCGGCCTTCAAGGCGGCGCAGCGGGCCAGGCCGTTTTCGTCGCTGCGCACCATGACCACGCCCCAGTAAATGTCCTCCAGTTTCTCCCGGGGGAAATCCACCCGTTTGCAGACCTCGTCCATGACCGTTGTGGCCAGTTTTTCATGCAATACATCGCGCAGCGCCCCGCCGAAATCGGTGATCGGGGTCCGGACCGCGGAAACTATGATGGGATCCTTTTTATCCATTGGGTTCTCCTTAATACGAAAATAGCCTACCAAGCTCACCCGGGCTCAGACCGACTCGCTCTGGCAGACCGAGTCGGTCTTAACCTTGGGGCTTTAAGTCAATTATGGTTTTTGGACCTTTGTCTTGGTTCGTCATGCCGGACTTGATCCGGCATCCAGGGCTTTGGGAGGTCAGAGAGGTCTGTCCCGCTTCAGGGCGGGACGGATCTCCCTTCGGTCGTCCGGAATGACGAGCCTGTTAGAAGCCAAGAAATTATTTTCATGCTTCGTGGGTGCTCGCCCCCCAGCATGGGCGTTTAGTACGAAAATAAGTCAATTAAAGGGGTTTATCCCCACCCGTCCTTGGATTGCCCCGGTTGGCTAGGGGCGGAGGGGTATAAAACCCCTCCCTACGAAAAACTCAAATCGGATAAAATTCTCAGGTCTCACAATTTCGGCGGAAAGGCCGGCAAATCCGCATAGTCCGGATGGCTTTTCTCGTCAACGATCCCGGCGGCCCGTTTGGCAGCGGCCTTGTAGCGGGAAAAGTCCGCCAACTGCAGGATGGACATCTTCTGGGCCTCCAGCGAGCCTTCGGCATGGATGGTCAAATCGTCTTCGTAGGAAGAGGTCAGGTCCCGGGCCAGCTTCATCATCCGGAAGCGGCTTTCGGTCGGGATCCCGTCCCGACCGGCCAGGTATTTTTCCACCATGGCCCGGGTCTCGGGATTCAGAAAATCTTTGGCCGAAGGCGCCGTGACCATGATCCCGCCGGCGATGTCCTGCAGATACTTGGTGGCCGTATGCCAGTTGTCGGCAAACTGGTATTTGCAGATGTTGGCGATCATCGGGTTGGGATAAACCAGGTCCGTGCCTTCCTCCTGGATGGAATGCTCCACGGCCGCTTTGCCCAGCACCTCGATGGATTCGGTGTACATGACCAGCCAGGTCAGCTTTTCCCGCACATGGGACACTTTTTCGATGCCGTTGTACTCGGCCAGCAGGGCCGCCGCCCCGGTCAGCAGCTCCAGCTCCATGGCCTTGTAGGTCTCGGCGCTCAAACGATGAAAATTGGCGAACATGTAAGCCACCTGGCCGGCGAATTCCCATTCCCCCTTGAGAAAGATGCGCTCGTTGGGAATAAAGACGTCCTCAAAAATGATCATGGCGTCGTTGATATAGACGGACCCGGAAATAGGGTGGTCCATCAGGTTGAAGCCCTCGTGTACTTCCGGCTGGGCGGAGATGAGGGTTACCCCCGGGGCGTTCACCGGGACTCCGAAGGCTACGGCATAATCCCGGTCGTCTTCCCGCATGGCCCGGCAGGGGGCCACCAGGATCTCGTTGCAGGCCGGGGCCTGGCTGATGTGAGCCTTGGCCCCCCGGACGACGATACCGTCTTTCCGTTCCTCCACGATATGGACGTAAAAGTCCGGATGCTGCTTCTGCTGGGAGGGGCGCAGGCTGCGGTCGCCCTTGACGTCGGTCAGGCCCATGGCGAAGGCCAGGTCGTTCTGCTGCAGGTGCCGGCGATAGGCGGCGACGTTGGCGGCGTAGCGGGTCCCGTATTTCTTATCGATCCGTTCGCTGACCACGGTCACGGCGTTCAGGCCGTCCTTGGCCACGAACTTGGCGCCGGAAGGCTTGCCGAAAGTGGCCCGGGCCCAGAGCTTGACCACTTCCCGCAGGCGCAGCAGGTCTTCCCGGGTCCGCTGGGGCTGGAGGGCGAACCTGACCCGCTCCCCGTCGGCATCCAGGTCCGTCAACAGATCCTGATATCGGGGGTCGTTGTTCATGACGTAATCCATGGCCACCCATTCATTGCAGATCTTCAGGATAGGGTGTTGAGTAACATCGGGTACCCGTTTCCCGTCGCAGTAAACCACCCGTCCGTCGTTGAGGCTGGCCAGATATTCTTGTGGGGTCTTGATTGCCATTGTTTTGTTCTCCTTTAGTTTTAATTAATAATTAGTAATTGATAATTGATTATTGGCCGGAGCTATCTCCGGGACGAATAATCAATAATCAATTCTTAATTTTTATTTGTTAACGAGGGCGCTTCCCTCATGATCACAGCCCATGCCACAAACTCAATTCCTCATCCGTGCTCACCGTCCCCGTCACCCCGGAGGCATCCTGGGCGGCCAAAAATAAGGCGCACTTGACCATCTTGTCCGCGGAAACCCAGCCTTGTCGTTCTTCCGGTTTGGTCCAGAAGCGCATCCCTTCGGTATCCACCGGTTCCTTGGGCTTCAGGCCGTTGACGGCGATATTGAATTGTCCCACCTCTACGGCCAGACCATAGGTGAAGCGATCCAGTCCGGCCTTGGCCACGCCGTAGGCGACCCCGGTCGGGACCGTGCCCGCGTCCCGTTCGTCGGCCGCCAGGGAGGAGATGTTGATGATGCTGCCCTTTTTCCGGGCGATCATGGCGGGAAGCACGGCCCGGGCGCACAAAAAAGCCCCGGTCAGGTTCACCCGCAGGACCGTCTCCCAGCGTTTGAGCGGCGTTTCGGTGATCGGGTAAAAGAAGGCCACGCCGGCGTTGTTGACCAGGATGTCAACAGTCCCAAAGGCCGCCAGGGCCGCCTGGACCATGGCCTGGACGCTTTCCTCCTGGGTGACGTCGCATTGAACCGGCAGGGCTTGGCCTCCCAGGGCCTCGACGGAGGCAGCGGTTTCCTGGATGCTCCCCTCGAGCCCGCCTTCCCGGGAGACGGCCGAGCGGGCTGCCAAGACGACTTGGGCACCCTCCCGGGCCAGCCCCAGCGCAATGGCCTTGCCGATGCCCCGGCTGGCGCCGGTAACGATGGCGGTTTTGCCTTTTAGCAGCATTCGTTTTATTTCCTCTATACTGAACGGTCAGTCAATTATCGCCGCTGGCGCAGCGTCATTGGCAACATTGTGGCGTCATTGGCTGCTGACGCAGTGTCATTCAATGACGAGGGTGAAGCCCTCCAATGACCCGGACGCAGTCCGCCAATGACCCGGACGTATCCGGCTACCCCCCGGACAGCAGCTTCCGGGGCAGCCAGGTGGCCAGTTCCGGAATCAGGATGCAGATAATCAGACATATGGCCTGAAGGCCCACAAAAGGAATGATCGAGCGCATGATGTCCCCCATGGTGATATTCGGGGGGACGATGGCCTTCATGTAAAAGAGGTTGAAGCCGAAGGGCGGAGTTAGATAGGCCATTTCCATGTTGACGATGAAGAGCAGGCCGAACCAGACGGGGTCGAAACCCAGAGCCTTGATCACCGGGACAAACACCGGGGTGCAGATCATGATGATCCCTCCCGGATCGAGGAGCATGCCCAGGACGAAGAGCACCAGTTGCATACCGATCAGAATGATATATCGTGAAACCGGCAGCGCAGCGATCACTTCCTGGATGAAATCCACGGCCCCGATGGCCGTATAGAGGGAGGTAAAGGCCGTCCCCCCGATAATGATCCAAACGATCATGCTGCTGAGCCGCAGGGTGGAATAACTCGATTCCTTGAGCACCTTCCAGGTGAGACCCCGGGAAACGGCGGCGCAGATCAGGGATCCGATGGCGCCCAAAGCTGCGGCCTCGGTGGGGGTGGCTACTCCCTTGAAAATGGACCCGAGGACCAGGGCGATGAGGACCAGGGGCAGGATTACGGCCCGCAGGGATTCGAATTTCTCCTTCCAGGTGGCCCGCTTATCCTTGGGCAGGGCTGGTCCCAGGTCTTTCTGAAAATAACAGCGGATCAGAATGTAGACGATGAAAAGGCACCCCAGCAGGATACCCGGCAGGATGCCGCTGGCGAAGAGGGCGCCGATGGATTCCCCGGAAAAAAGACCGTAGAGGATGAAAGGGATGCTCGGAGGGATCAGCACCCCCAGCGCTCCCCCGGCGCTGATGCAGCCGATGGAGATGTCCTTGCCGTAATTACGATCGAGCATGGAGGGCAGGGCGATGAGCCCCATGCTGATCGTGGCCGCCCCGCTGACCCCGCACATAGCGGCGAAAATCATGCAGATGATCACCGTCCCCACGGCCAGCCCGCCCCGGAGCCCGCCGAACCAGCGGTACATCATCTCATAGAGGGCCTTGGCCAGCCCCGATTGTTCCAGGACGATGCCCATGAAGATGAACAGGGGGATGGCGATGAGGATGAAGTTCTGCATGACCCCGAAGGAATTGGAGGAGATCTGCATCAGGCCCTGGGGACCCCAGAGAAAGTACGAAAAGATGACCGCGCCGCCGCCCATGACCATCACCAGGGGCGCGCCGGTGGCCAGCAGCAGGATCAGTCCGGCAAACAGGATGATCGTGATCAAACCCAGGTCCATGGGACTACCCCTTTCCGCCCGCCGCCGCGAGGATCCGGAAATCCCGGATCAATTTGGCGGCGGCCTGCAACAGGAATAAAAAGGCCCCCAGGGGCAGCATGATCCGGAAGGGGTAGAGCGGGGGACCCCACTGGGAGGAGTCATGCTCCAGATTGACCAGAGACCGCCAGGCCCCCTCGCCCCCCTTCCAGAGCAGCACGCCGAGAAAGGGGAGGGTCAGGACAAAGAAAGTAACGATGTCCAGAACGGCCCGGCCCCGTTTGGAGAAACGGCTGTAGAGGATATCCATGTTCACGTGCTTCTGATCCTTGGCTGTGTAAGCCCCGCCCAGGATGATGAAGGTGCCGAACATCATGGCCGACAACTCCTGGGCCCAGACGGTCGGTTGCCCGAAAATATAGCGCTTGACCACGTCGTAGCAAACCGTCAGGGCCAGGATCACGATCAGAAAGCCGGCCCCTTTCCCTACCGCTTCACTGATCCGATCGATGAGGCCCAGCAGGCCCTCCCCGTCGTTTGATCGGCGGGGAGGGGCCTGTTCCTCCGGTACAGCGCAGGGGCGGGGATCTTTGTTTTCTTCCCGGTCCATGAACCCCTCCCGATTAGCGGCCTTTTTCCTTCCGCAATTCCTTGAGCAGGTTGACCGCCTTGGCGGACAGGGCGTCCTTCTTGGCCATCTCCGCCTCCATATCCTCGCTGACCTTATCCATTTTTTTCTGTTCGGCCTCGGGCAGGTTGACGAATTGAACCTTCCATTTTTTGGCCATATCCTCCTTGGCGGTTTTGGTTAGGGTCCGGGAACTGGTGAAGCCGGCCATGCCGGCCTTCTGCAGGGTCGATTCCAGGGCGGCCCGCTGTTCCGGTTTCAGTTTTTTCCAGAGGTCCAGGTTGATCATGATATTGTTCCAGGAGCCGATGATCGGTTCCGGTTCCATGTAGTTTTTCAGCACTTCCTGGAATTTCATTTCGTACATGGGACCCGCATCCCCCCAGTGGGCGCCGTCAACCACGCCGGTGGCCAGGGCGGTATACAATTCCCCGGCGGCCACAACCGTAGTGGAGGCGCCCAACTTGCCCAGGAAATCGGCCATGATGCCCATGGCCCGCAGTTTCATTCCTTTTAGGTCCTCCACCTTGTGGATCGGTTTTTTGGTCATCAGGCCCACCGAAAAGGGTTCGTAGGGGATGATATAGACGTTATGCTTGGCATAGCCTTCACGCAGGAGGTTGACGTAGCCCTTCTTGAACATATATTCCCGGACTTCATCAAAGTTTATAAAGGAATAAGGCAACCCCTGACCGATTTCGCTTACCGGGATGGCCTTGTACCAGAAGCCTTCCGGATACATGGCCAGATCCAGGGTGCCCTTGCCGACGGCATCCATCATCTCCTTCACCGGGACGATGGCCCCCGCGGGAAAAACGGAGAGTTCCAGGGTCCCCTTGGAGGCCGCGGCCAGATCCTGGACCAGGGTGCCGATGACCCGCTTGGTCTGGTTCGGAATCAGGTGGGTTTGCATCCGTAGTTTCAGTTTGGGTTCGTCCGCGGCGCTGGCCAGCGTGCCGAATGCGAAGACCATGACCATTCCCCATACCAGTGCCCACAATACGTTTCTGCGTTTCATACTCCTACCTCCTTTGGTTAATTGATAATCGATAATTGAGAGTTGACAATTGATTATTTGTCCGATTTTTTTTTGCCTGGGGCTGTTCCCTTGGGCTCCCTCTCCCCCACGTGGGAGAGGGTAGGGGTGAGGGGGATCACCGCTGTTGCAGGCGTGGTTTTTTTACCCTTTCGCCGCCGTCTGCTTTTCCTCCTCCACCAATATTCGCTTCAGCAGCTTCCCGGCCGCGCTCTTGGGCAGCTCTTCCCGGAATTCCACCAGGCGGGGGCGTTTGTAGGCCGCCATATTTTCTTTGCACCAGTCCAGGATCTCCGTTTCCGTAACCTTCCCGGCGTATTCCGGCTTCAAAATGATGAAGGCCTTGGGCGTCTCCCCGCGGTAAGGATCAATGACCCCGATGACGGCCGTCTCGTGAACGGCCGGGTGACGGTAGAGCAAAGCCTCCACTTCGGCCGGAAAGACGCTGTAGCCGGAGCATTTGATCAATTCCCGCTTGCGGCCCAGGACCTTGATGTAGCCCTCCTCGTCCATGAGCCCGAGGTCCCCGGTATAAAGCCAGCCGTTGCGCAGTACTTCGGCCGTTTCCTGCGGGTTGTTCCAGTAGCCTTGCATGACCACCGGCCCTTTGATGGCGATTTCCCCCTCCTCGTTCGGTCCCCGTTCCCGGGTCCCGGTTTCGATATCCACTATTTTGACATCGTTGAGATGGGGGACTCCCAGAAAGCCCATCTTGTAGCGATACAGGGGAGTGATGCTTCCACCGTGGGCGATGGTTTCCGAAAGCCCGTACCCTTCCCCGATGGCCGCCCGGGGCGCCAACTCTTTCATTTTATTTTGAAGTTCTACCGAGATGGGGGTGCCCCCGGACAACAAGACCCGGAAGGAGGAAAAATCATATTGCCGGATGTTCGGAAGATTGAGCAGGGCGATCATCATGGTGGTGGCCCCCACCCAGAAGGTGCAGCGGTAGTGGGTGATGGCCTGGGCCACCACGTCCGGGACGAACCGGGAAAGGATCACGACCCGGCCGCCGGACACCAGGGGGGTGCACATGAGCTGCTGCTGTCCCATGACGTGGAAGAAAGGGGTGACGCCGAGGTGTACGTCGTCCTCCCGGTGCCGGAACCAGAACATGGAGCCCAGGTTGGCGCAACTCAGCGCGTAGTGGCTGATCATGGCCCCTTTGGGCAGCCCCGTGGTCCCGCCCGTGTACTGCAGGATGGCCAGTTCTTTTTCGATATCCTTTACCAGGCAGATGGGTTGATCGGAGGACCCCTCGAGGAGATCCTGGAGGTCAATCGTTTCCGGGAAGGACTTTTTGCCCGCTAACGCCTCTTTCGGCAGGGGCAGAATGGGCTCCGGGGGCAGGTAGTCCCGCAAGGAAGTCAGGATAACCCGTTTCAGTGGCGTCCGGCCACGGATTTTTTCCATCTCGGCATAAAGTGTATCGAGTCCGACCAGGGTTTCCGCCTGGGCGTCGTTCAATTCGTAATCCAGTTCGGCCTGCTTGAACATGGGGTTGACCGGAACCACCACCGCTCCGGCCCGCTGGGTGCCGAAGTAGGCGATCACGAACTGGGGGCAGTTTTCCATGTGAATGGCCACCCGGTCGCCTGGTTGGATTCCCAGATTCAACAGGCCCCGGGCCATCCGGTCGATTAGATTGTTGAGTTCCGCGTAGGTGATGTCCCGCCCGTGGTAACTGAGGGCGATCTTGTCGGGGGTCAGGGAAGCCCATTCCCGAATATATTCGGAGGTGGGCTTTTCGACGGGAAAGGTTTTGGGGACCCAGAGGGGCCAGACTTTATACCAGCGACGTTCCATGGAAAGTCTCCGTTGAATGGATTAAATCCGTTATGATTTTGTCGTTATCGGCCCTTGACCGAATGGTCGGTCAATAAAACTGCCAAAAAATTATTTCTTTTTGTGGCCGGTAACTCCTTCCAATATGAAAGTGCGAACGGTTCGGACGAAATTAGGCATATTCAGGGTCTCGCCGTGGACCAGCCACTGGACCAGCATGCCGGTATGGCAGGCAATGACGGCGTGGGCGTAGAGGTTCGAGTCAATATCCTTTTTCACCGAACCGTCCTTCTTCCCCTCATTGAGCATATCCTCGATAATGCGGCTGAACTTCCCGTAAACGCGTTTGGCCACTTCTTCCGCTTCGCTGTGGGTGCCCACGATTTCGTTTAACAGGGTGTTGAAGGCCAGGGACAGGTCGCGGTGGTCACGGGCGAACTCTGTGGAATACTTATGAAAAATACGGTACTTGGCGGTAAAATCGCCTTTGCAGGATTGGACGGCGGCAGACAGTTGGTCCAGCAGTCCCTGGTCAAATTTCTGAAAGATGGTGATCAGGATCTCATCTTTGCTCTTGAAATACCAGTACAGGGTCCCCCGGCCGATGCCGGCCTCTTCCGTAATCTCCTTGACGGAGGTCCCCCGGTACCCCTTGGCCAGAAAAAGACGGGTGCTGGTCTCGATGATCCGTTC
>JACRCK010000148.1 GCA_016219065.1 Deltaproteobacteria bacterium | reverse complement strand
TTGGGCAACCTGGCTAAAAAAACAGGGACCCTGGTGCTGGCCGAAGGCATCGAGAAGGAAGAGGAAGCCAGGTGCGCCCTGGAATTGGATGCCGACCTGGCCCAGGGTTATTACTTTGCCCGGCCGGAGCCCTTCCGGGAAGGGATCAATGAAATACCCCAACGGATGGCCGCCCAGGCCCAGGACCGTTACCGGATTCACAAGGTCAAAGAAATAAAAGGCTTGAGAAGCCGCTACCGTCTGTACGAAGAATTAACCCGCCATCTCCTGGAGCAGATCAGCGACAAGGAACCTCAGGATTTTAACGGGATTCTGAAAGAAACGGTCGATTGTTCCCATTATCTGGAGGCCTTGTACATTTTGGACGATCAGGGCAGGCAACTCACCGAGACCGTATTAAACAAGAACGCCCAGGCCAGACAGAATAGAATCTTCCGCTGTGCCCGCCAGGGCGACGATCTTTCCCTGAAAAAATATTTTTATCTTCTGGTTGACATCGAATTGGATAAATATGTCACAGACAGCTATATCTCGTTGGCCACCGGAAACCCCTGCCGAACCATATCGACTTCATTCAAAGGCCGGAACGACCGAACCTACGTGCTTTGTATGGATATCTCGGAAAGAAACGGCAAATTTATCTATCTCTACAGTTAGTTGAACCCGGCCGGAGTCCCCGGCCCCCTTAAGGCCCCTCGGCCCGGGGGGGCCAACCGCAGGGCTTCCTATTTCTTCTGCGCCAGGGCTTTCGACCCCCAGCGGGATCTTTATTTCCCCTGGAATCGCGGCGGCCGTTTTTCCAGGCGGGCGCTCAAGGCCTCGAAAAAGTCGTCGCTGCCGAAGGCCCGGTTCAAACCCAGGTTCTCCTGATCCAGGGCCGCGGAAATTTCCGCGAACAGGGGTTTATGGAGGGCCTGTTTGGCCAGGCGCAGGGCCAGGGCGGCTCCGCGGGGCGGAACCAATTGTCGGGCCTTTTCCCGGACAAAGGGCAGCAGTTCTTCCCGGGGGACGACTCCGTTGACCAGCCCCAGCTCCAGGGCCCGGGCTGCTGAAATCTTTTCGGGGAAAAAGAGCAGCTCCTTGGCCTTCTGAAACCCGAGCAGCCGGGGCAGCAGATAGGAGCAGGCGAACTCCTGGATGACGCCGATCTGGGTGAAGGGAAACCGCAGGTAGGCCTCCTCGGCCATATAGATCAGGTCGGCGCAGGCCAGGGGCAGGGTGAAGCCGGCGCCGATGGCCAGGCCGTTGACGGCGGCGATGACCGGTTTGTCGAATTCCCAGAATTTCAGGCAGATCTTTTTCTGGGCGATGTCGGTCAGGTCGATCCGGCTGAGCAGCTCCGGCGGCAGGCTCTGCATGAAGTTCAGGTTGAAATACCCCCCGGAGGAAAAGGCCTCCCCCCGGCCGGTCAGGATCAGGACCCGGGCCTCCGGGTCCTTTTCCACGGCCTCCAGGGCCGTGCCCAGTTCCAGGAAGGTGACCAGACTCAGGGCGTTTTTCCGCTCGGGCCTATTGAAGGTTATAGTGACGATCCCGGTTTCCGGCTCCTTCTGGTACAGCATGTCCTGAAAGTCCTCGATTTTCATCCCCGCTCCTTTTTTTAAATCCATTGACAAATAAAAATTGTGTTGGTAGGTATATCTTCTACTAACTTTTTACAAATCTTTCAATGATTAGGGCCTGATCGGCCCTCAAACCGGCCTCCAGCCCAGAGAAATCCCCTCCGCAAACGGGATCGGGCGAGGACCGAATAGCCAGCATTCCATTTCAACAGAGGGGGAAGCAAGATGAAAGTTCTGGTCAGCGACAATATGTCGGAGAAGGGGATCGAGATCTTCAAGAAGGCCAAAGGGATCACCGTGGATGTGAAAACCGGCCTGCCGCCCGAAGAGCTGAAGGCGATTATCAAGGACTACGACGGCCTGGCCATCCGCAGCGCCACCAAGGTTACAACCGACATCATCGGGGCGGCCAAGAAGCTCAAGGTCATCGGGCGGGCCGGCATCGGCCTGGACAACGTGGATATCCCGGCCGCTTCCCAGCGGGGGATCGTGGTCATGAACACCCCGGAGGGCAATACCATCACCACAGCCGAACACACCATTTCCATGATCCTCTCCATGACCCGGATGATCCCCCAGGCCACCGCTTCCATGAAGGCCTTGAAATGGGAAAAGAAAAAATTCCAGGGCCGGGAACTGTTCAACAAGACCCTGGGCATCATCGGCATCGGCAAAATCGGCAGTATCGTGGCCGACCGGGCCAAGGGCCTGAAGATGAAGGTGATCGCTTATGATCCTTTTATCCAGGCCGACATGATTACCAAGCAGGGGAACGAGGCGGTCACCCTGGACGAATTGTACAAGCGGTCGGACTATATCACCATCCACGTGCCGAAAACCAAAGATACCCTGGGGATGATCAACGCCCAGGCCTTCGGGAAAATGAAAAAGGGGGCCATGCTGGTCAACTGCTCCCGGGGCGGGGTGGTGGATGAAAAGGCCCTCTACGAGGCCCTGACCGACGGCCCCCTGGCGGCGGCCGCGCTGGACGTCTTCGAAAAAGAGCCCCCCGGGGACTCCCCCCTGATGAAACTGGACAACTTTATCTGCACCCCCCACCTGGGGGCCTCCACCAAAGAGGCCCAGGAAAACGTGGCCCTGGCCGTGGCCGAACAGATCGTCGACTACCTGCTGAACGGCGTCATCCGCAACGCCGTGAACGTCCCTTCGGTCAGCGCCAACCTGCTGGAGCGGGTTAAGCCCTACCTGACCCTGGCGGAGCGGATGGGGGCCTTCCAGGCCCAGATCATCCAGGGCGGCATCTCCGAGGTGGCCATCGAATACCTGGGAGAGGTTTCCCAGTTCGACACCCAGCCCATGACCGTCTCCCTGTTGAAAGGTCTGCTGACCCCGGCGCTCCGGGATGTCGTCAACTTCGTGAACGCCCCGCTGCTGGCCAAGGAACGGGGCATCAAAATCACGGAATCCAAAAGTGAGACCGCCCATGACTTTATCAACCTGATCACCTTGAAGGTCAAGACCCAGGAGATGGAAAGCACCATTTCCGGGACCCTGTTCGGAAAATTCGAGCCCCGCATCGTCCGGCTGAACAACTTCCGGCTGGAGGCCGTACCGGAGGGCCACATGCTGCTCATCACCAGCGTCGACCGTCCCGGCGTTATCGGGGCCATCTCCGCCACCCTGGGCAAACACAGTATCAACATCGAGCGGATGCACGTGGGCCAGGAAAAAGACCAGGGCATGAACATCATCCTCCTCACCACCGATCAGATCCTTTTGCCCTCGGTCCTCAAAGACGTGGCCGGCCTGCCGCCGGTGGCCGCCGTTCAGGCCGTGGAATTGCTGTAACAACCCGGCCGCCGGCCAAATTAAAATCCCCCTGTTTCAGGGGGATTTTAATTTATAATTAACAATTAAGAATTGATTATTGATTATTTGGCTTTTCGGTTTCAACCTGTCACCCAACAACCCATGAAAACCGCTTCAGAAACTGCCCTCCCCTCCTTCGGAGCCACCCTCCGTCAGGGCCTCCGGAAAGGAGTCATCGCCTCCCTGGGGGTGATCAAGGTCATGTTCCCGGTCACGGTGGCCGTCAGTCTGATGAAGATCACCCCGTTGCTCGGCTGGCTGGCCGACGCCTTTCGCCCTTTGATGGGGCTGTTCGGCCTGCCGGGGGAAACCGCCCTGCCTTTCATCTTAGGCGGCCTCCTCAATCTCTACGTCGCCATCGGGGCGATGATCCCCCTGGGGCTGACCCCGCGGGAAATCACCATCCTGGCGGCCATGCTGCTCATCTCCCATAACCTTCCGGTGGAGACGGCCGTCATCAAGGGGATCGGCGCCCCCTGGGTCCAACTGCTGCTGTTGCGGATCGGAGGCGCCCTGCTGCTGGGTTTCCTCCTTTCTCTAGTGCTTTAGCCGTGGGTCCGCTTTCCCCCTTCGCCGAACTGTTCCAGTCCCTGGTTTCCTTCCTCCGGGTCTCCCTCCTGGTCCTTTTGATCGTCACCCCGATCATTACCGTCATGGAGCTGCTCCGCCGCTACCTCCTCTACGACCGGATCGTCCGGCCGTTGCATCGTCTTTTTTCCTGGATGGGCATCCGCCGGGAATCGGCCGTGGCCCTTTTTGCCGGGCTGCTGTTCGGGATCGCCTACGGGGGCGGGGTGATACTCGAAGAAAAGAGGTCCGGGGCCCTGACCCGGCGCGATGCCCTGCTGGTGGGTATTTTTTTGAGTCTGAGCCACGCGCTGGTAGAAGATACCCTGCTGTTTGCGGCCATCGGGGCCAACCTGGCCGTGATCCTGCCGGCCCGGATCGTGTTCTCAGTGCTGGTCACCCTTGTGCTGATTGGGTTCCTGCCCCGGGAACGGCCGGAGCGTGCAGCCCCGCCTGCCGATTTCGGTTGAATTATTCTTTTGAATTGGCTAAATTTTTTTAGCTTTTTTCCTGTTATCCTATTCCCGCTGGAGTATTGGAGTAATGGAGTGCTGGAGTAATGGTTTTGAAAAGCAATACTCCAATACTCCACTACTCCATTACTCCCGGATACAACCACTCGGGATTGACCAGATAGATCTTCATCAAGGAGGATTTCCCCATTCATTTAGCCGAACTGCTGCTCAAAGCAACCCGGGCCTATCCCCTTAAGCCGGCCGTTCGTTGTCACGAGGGCGTTTTCACCTACGAGGAATTTTCCCGGCGGGTTTTCCGCCTGGCCCGGGTCTTTCGGGACCAGGGGCTTAACCCCGGCGATCGGGTGGCCATCCTTCAGTATAACTGCCACGTGTTCCTGGAGACCTATTTCGCCGCCGCCCTGACGGACGCCATCCTGGTGCCGCTCAATTACCGGCTCGCGCTCCAGGAAATCGATTTCATTCTCCGGGATTCCGGCTCCCGCATCCTCATCGTCCATTCCGATTTCGCTGCCAAAGTCCCTCCCGCCGGGGACCGCCCCCCGGCCCTGAAGACCGTGATCCAGGTCAAACCGGCAGGGGGAGAAACGGCCCTGGGCCCGGATTACGAAACGCTGCTGGCCGGGGCGCCGCCCCTGACTCAGTTCGCTCTCGGTCCGGGGGATGACGCCGTGGCCCAGATCTATTATACCAGCGGCACTACCGGACGGCCCAAAGGGGTCATGCTGAGCCATAAAAACGTCGGCATCCACGCCCTGGGGACCATCGCCGAATTGAATCTGAAGGATACGGACGTCTGGATCCATGCCGCCCCCCTGTTTCATCTGGCCGACGCCTGGGCCACCTGGGCTATAACCTGGGTGGGGGGCACCCATGTGCTGGTCAAGGAGTTTGTGCCCGCGACCGTCCTGGAGACCCTGGCCCGGGAAAAGGTGACCATCACCAACATGATCCCGACCATGCTGAACCTGCTCATCAACGCCCCGGGATTCGCCTCCTATACCTTCCCCCATCTGCGGGCCATCCTTAGCGGCGGGGCGCCCATTGCCCCGGAAGTGGTCCGAAAAATCATAGAGGGTTTCCACTGCGATTACGTCCAGACCTACGGCATGACCGAAACCAGCCCCTACCTCACCCTTTCCCTGCTGAAAGGGCACCTGAAGGCCCTGGCGCCGGAGGAACAACTGGTTTACAAGGCCAAGACGGGGCGGGAATTTATCGCCGTCTCCCTCAAGGTCGTGCGGGAAAACGGCGAGGAGGTGGCCCCGGACAACCGGGAAGTGGGTGAAATCATCGTCCAGGGGGACACCGTCACCCGGGGTTACTGGCAGCTCCCGGAGGAAACCGCCAAGGCCATCCGGGACGGCTGGCTCCATACCGGGGACCTGGCCGTGGTCGATGCCGAGGGGTATGTCAACATCGTGGACCGCAAAAAGGATATGATCCTGTCCGGCGGAGAAAATATTTATTCCACCGAGGTGGAGAACATCCTTTACCGGCATCCGCAAGTCCTGGAAACGGCCGTCTTCGGGGTCCCCGATGAAAAATGGGGGGAGGCCGTTCATGCCTGCGTCGTCCTTAAGGTCGGAGAAACGGTTTCCGAAGAGGAACTTATCCGGTTCTGTAAAGACCACCTGGCCCATTTCAAGGCCCCTAAGCGGGTCACTTTCCTGGACCAATTGCCCCGGACCGGATCGGGAAAAATCTACAAAAAGGGGCTGAAGGATCCCCACTGGCAGAAGTTTGACAAGCGGGTCCATTAATACGAGAATAAAGACGAACATCCAACATCGAACGTCCAACATCGAACATCGAATTTAATACGAAAACAGCTTGCCAAGCTCACCCGGGCTCAGACCGACTCGGTCTGCCGGACCGAGTCGGTCTTAACCTTGGCCCTTACCCCTTAAGCGTTTTCATGCTTCGCGGGTACTCGCCCCGAGCCTGGCGGCTTATACGAACCCGGATTTCTACTAGGTCTGACTTTCATTGATAATTAATAATTGATTATTGATTATTTGTTTTTTTAATTTTTAATTTAAAAAAGGAGGATGGCATGAAAGAGGACGTTCAGGAAGGATTGACCCGACGCAATTTTTTAAAGGCGGCCGGGGCTGCGGGATTGGGAACTCTGGTTTTGACCCCAACGTGGGCTTCCGCCCAGACCAAGATCCGGCTGTCCATCGCCACCGGCGGGACCGGTGGGGTTTATTATCCTTACGGCGGGGGTATGGCCGCGGTGCTGTCCAAGCACCTTCCGGGTGTGGAGGCCACGGCCGAAGTGACGGCCGCCTCGGTGGACAACTGCAAGCTGGTGGCGGCCCAGAAGGCCGACCTCGCTTTCGTCATGGGGGACACGGCCCATGACGCCCTCGTGGGGGGCGGCAAATTCAAAGAGAAACTGCCGATCCGCAATGTAGCGGTGCTGTACTCCAACTTCATGCAGATCGTTACCCTGGAGGGCAAGGGGATCAACACCGTGGCCGACCTGAAAGGGAAAAAGGTCTCCACCGGGGCCCCCGGATCCGGAACCGAGGTCAAGGGCCTGCGGGTGCTGGAAGCTTACGGCATCAACCCGGACAAGGACATCACCCGGGACCGGCTGGGCGCCAGCGAATCGGCGGCGGCCCTGAAAGACCGGAAACTGGACGCCTATATCTGGGACGGCGGCCTGCCGACCGCCTCGATCCTGGACATAGCGGCCACGCCGGGCATCAAGATCAAACTGCTCGGGCATGAGGATGCCGTGCCTAAGATGATCGCCAAATACGGGCCGGTTTACTTCAAGGGCAAGATCCCCAAGAATACCTATCCCGGGGTGGCTGTCGACACCCACGTGGCGGCGGTGGCCAACGTTCTCATCTGCCACGAAAAAATGGACCCCACCCTGGTCTATAATATTTTGAAGACCTTTTTCGCTCACAAGCCCGAACTCGTGGCCGTTCACAAAGAGGCCAACCACCTGACCATCGAGGACGCCGTCGAGGGCTCGCCCATCCCCTTCCACCCCGGGGCCATTAAATTTTTCAAGGAAAAGGGGGCCAAGGTATAATCGGCCCCAGACTTTGCGCCTGGGGAAAGAAGGCCGGCTTCTTGATTTTGCTGGGGGCCTTCCTTCTTTCCCCAACCTCGCTTCCGGCCGCCCAGACCCTCCAGATCCTGCTGCAGGAATCGGGAGGCGTTTATTGGGAGACGCCGTTTCCGGAGACTGCTTCCTTCATCCTGCGCCACTGCAATTCCATTTATGAGGCCTGGGTGGAAGAGCGGTTTCAGGCCGACCGTCAAGGTCGAATCCGCTTGACGGGCGTCAAGACCTCCAGTCCGGCGGTATTGGAATACTATGGTCTGGAGGCCTCCTCGGCCGACTGGGTCTCCCTGTCGCGCCCCTTCGACCGGCTCTCCCTGCTGGTTTCCCGGCGGGGCCGCGTTTCGCTCCTTGCGGATCAGGAGTCGCTCCCCTTGTCGGAAAGCCTGCCGGACGGGACCCGGATCGAGATTCGGGTCCTGGCGGCACCGGAATAAAGACCGCGCCCTCTGGGGTTCTCGTGCGAAACCGCCATGCTCGAGGCGCACGCCCGCGAAGCATGAAAATCTTTTCCTTCCGGGTTTTTCGTAGGGGGGTTTTTATAACCCCCCGCCCCTAGCCGCCTGGGTAATCCGGGGGCGATTGGGGATAAACCCCAACCCTACAAAAAACAGGGTGTATTGAGCTTCTTCGCCGAACGCCGAACGCCCAACGCCGAACGGTTTTTTCGTATTAAAAAATGCTTGCCAGGCCCGATATTGTGAATTAATACTTGGACCAACAAACCAGGGATAAAACAATTATGGAAGCAAAGACCGGCCCAGAGGAAAAAACCGTTGCCATCAGCGAAGCGCGGTTAAAAGAGGCGGAAAAGTATATCGAAGAAGAAGAGGGGGTCACCCGGCGCATTTCCGGCTTCTTCGACACCTTTATTACCATTGTCGCCGTCAGCATGTCCCTCTATCATCTCTATGCCGCCGTGGCCACCGTCACCACCCAAATCCTGCGGGGCGTCCACGTGGCCTTCGTCCTGTTTTTAGGTTTTCTGGTCTTTCCCCCCTATCGGAAATCCCGGCAACGGATCGGCTGGTACGACCTGCTGCTGGCCCTGATCGGGGTGGCCACGATCGTCTACATGCTCTTCGATTTCGAGGAATTCATCTATCGGGCCGTCACCCCCACCACCTGGGATCTCCTTTTCGGCGTCATCTTTATTTTATTGGTCCTGGAGGTGGCCCGCCGGGCCACCGGCTGGGTCATGCCCTTCATCTGCATCCTCTTCCTGCTTTACGCCTATCTGGGACCCTCCCTGCCCGCGCCCTGGACACACCGCGGTTATGATATCGAACGGATCGTCGGCCATATGTATATGACCCTGGAAGGCATTTTCGGCGTTCCCGTCGACGTATCCTCCACTTTTATCATCCTCTTCACGATTTACGGGGCCGTCCTGGAATATTCCGGGGCCGGAAAATTTTTTATCGATTTCTCCTTTGCCGCCATGGGGCGCAAACCCAGCGGGGCCGGACGAACGGTTACCCTGGCTTCCTTTCTCCTGGGAGGTCCCTCGGGCAGCGGCGTGGCCACCACGGTCACCCTGGGCTCGGTAGCCTACCCCATGCTGGCCAAAGCCGGTTACGATAAAGATTCCGCCGGGGGGCTGCTCTCGGCCGGCGGCATCGGAGCCATCATCTCTCCTCCGGTGCTGGGGGCGGCCGCCTTCCTGATTGCCGAAATTTTAAAAATCTCCTATCTGGAAGTCCTGCGCATGGCCGTCATGCCCACCATTCTGTATTATCTGTCGATCTTTCTGATGGTGGAATTCGACGCCAAGAAATTCGGCGCCCGGAAGGTGGTGGCGGAGGAAATCCTCAGCCTGGGAAAACTGACCCGCATGTACTGGTTTCATTTCACCTCGCTGGTCGCCATCGTGGCCTTGATGTTGGTCGGCTTCACCCCCATTTTAAGCGTTTTTCTGGCCACGATCATCGCCACCGGGGTCAGTTTCTTTCGATCCGAAACGGCCTTGAAACCTAAAAAACTGGTCAAAGCCCTCCGGGGCGGCTCCATCGGGGTCCTGGGCGTGGCCGCTACCTGCGCCTGTGCCGGGATCATCGTGGGGGTGGTGACCCTTACCGGGTTGGGTCTCAAATTCAGTTCCATCGTGATCGCCTACGCCGGCGGCAACCTCCTGCTGACCTGCATCTTCACCGGGCTGCTCATGTGGATCATCGGTCTGGCTGTTCCGGTCACCGCCTCCTATATCATTGGGGCGGTTATCGCCGCCCCGGCCCTGATCATGCTCAAGGTCCCGGAAATCGCCGCCCACATGTTTATTTTTTATTATGCCGTCCTGTCCGAGGTTTCACCGCCCACGGCCCTTTCCCCTTTCGCCGCCGCCGCCTTGACCGGTGGAAATCCCTATAAAACCACGATGATGGCCTGGAAATACACCCTGCCGGCCTTTATCGTGCCCTTTATGTTTACGCTGCATCCCGATGGGGTGGGGCTCCTGCTGAGCGGCCCCTGGCCGAAGATCCTCTGGACCTCCGTGACTTCCATGATCGGCATAGCGGCTTTAGCCGGAGGGGTGGATGCCTGGTTTCTGCGACGGGCCACCGGCTTGGAAAGAATCCTGCTGATAACCGCCGGCCTGATGCTCGTCTACTCCTCCTGGGTGTTCGATGCCGTGGGTCTGGGATTGGTGCTGCTGGTGATTATAATGCAGAAGATGAGGCCGAAAAAGATGGGAGTGTTGGAGTAATGGAGTGTCGGAGTGTTGGGAGAAAAACCTGTTTGTCTCCCAAAGGCAGCCAAAGCCGTCACTGGTACATTTTTTTGACCAAGGTTCATTACTCCATTACTGCTTCCTTCCAGATCTAAAAAAAAGTTGACTTTGGCGAACGTTCGTGATAAACGTTACAAGATCTTGCGGTCTCTAAAAGTTATTCAAATAAATCAACAAGTTATATATCAAATCGGTCTTTTGCCGCGCCCGTGAGGGGTCTGTGGAGGAAGAGACCCGAAAATATTTTCGCATATTAGCCCTGGTCAGTTCCATGGGTATTTCCATGGGGGTGTCCCTGGTGATCGGACTGGTCATCGGCTACTATCTGGATAAGTGGTTGCAGACCCAACCCATATTCTTCTTTATCTTTATGATCTTTGGCATTGTAGCCGGGTTCCGGAACGTGTATATCATCATGAAGAAGTCACAGGATAAGATCTGATTTATTGATCAGATCGGGGACCTTTTAGTTCAAGGCAATGAATTGGTTAATGTTTATTGGTGGCCGGGAACCCGATCCCCTTATCCGGAAAATCCGGGTCCTGAACGGGGCGGTTTGGGTGGCGCTGATCGGGGCCGGCCTGGTCTTCATGCCCTGGCGGTTTACCTTGGGAATCGCCGCGGGGGGACTGGTCATCCTGGCCAATTTTCACCTCCTGGCCCGGGCGCTGAAATCCGGATTGACCCCCGGGCAGTTGACCACCCCCATGGCCGTCATCGTGAAATATTATTTGCGGCTGTTGGGCACCGCCGTGGTACTGTATTTCCTGATCGCCTACCGGCTGGTTGATCCCTTCGGACTGATCCTGGGCCTGTCGGTGGTCGTGATCAATCTAACCCTGATGGGGTGCAATGAAATGAGGAAAATCCTTTTTAAGGAGGCCAACTAACGCATGGAACACCCGATTTTTTTCCTGACCAAGATCCTGGAGGCCGTCGGCCTCGGGCATTTTGCGCACGCCTATCCGCACGTCATCTTTACCTGGCTGATCATGCTCCTGCTGGTCATCTTCGGCTGGCTGGCCACCAAATCCATTCAACTGGTGCCCGCCGGGGGCCAGAACCTCTTTGAAGCCGTCATTTCGGGCGTGGAAAATTTCCAGGTGGAGGTCATGGGGGAGCACGGCCGGGTTTTCTTTCCCCTGATCGCCACCTTTTTCATCTTCATCTTCTTTTCCAACGTCTTCGGACTGATCCCGGGATTTTTCTCTCCCACGGCCAACATCAACACCACCCTGGCCTGCGCCCTGATCGTTTTCGTCACCACCCATATCGTGGGCATCAAAATTCACGGCGCCAAGTACATCAAGCATTTCCTGGGGCCGATCTGGTGGCTGGCGCCGCTGATGCTGCCCATCGAACTCATCGGCCACCTCTCCCGGATCCTTTCCCTGACCCTGCGTCTCTTCGGCAACATCATGGGGGAAGATCTGGTCCTGGCCATCCTGCTCATGCTGGCCGGCCATTTCCTGGCCCCGCTGCCGATGATGTTCCTGGCCGTGTTCACCAGTTTCGTTCAGGCCTTTATCTTTTCGCTTTTGACCATGCTCTACATTTCGGGAGCCATGGAGCACGCGCACTAATCGCTTTGCGGTTGAAATGCCTTTTGGGAAGAAGGCACATCTTATAGAAAGGAGGACAAGAATATGGTACGAAAAGTAGTGGTATTAACCCTGATCGCTCTGCTGAGCATGGTGGCCGTGGCCTTTGCGGAAGCCAATCCGCAGGTTGCCGCCGCGGGACTGAACGTCTATTTCGGCGTGGTCCTGGCCGCCGGCCTGGCCATTGGGATCGCCGCCCTGGGAACCGGTATCGGCCAAGGTCTCGGTCTGCGAGGCGCTGTGGAAGGCGTAGCCCGTAACCCGGAAGCTTCCGGGAAGATTACGGTGACCATGCTGATCGGTCTGGCCATGATCGAATCGCTGGCCATTTACGCCCTGGTCGTCTCCCTGATCCTGCTCTATGCTTATCCCATGGCTGCTCCGATCGCCAAGTTTGTAGGTTTACAGTAAATTTTCCCTCAGGGGGTTATCGATTTCGGTCGGTGCCCCCTTTTTTTCGAGAGTTCATGTGCAGTTATTCACATGAGTGGAAAGGGAATTGGGGTAATGAAGTGCTGAAGTATTGGAGTAATGTTTTGTTTAGGATTTTTTCCATCACTCCATCTCTCCATTACTCCATTACTCCCATACAAAAAGTAATAACTATAGAGGTCCCGTCGTGAAATTTTCCAGAATTCCCGCCGCCGCCATCACCCGCCTTTCCCGATATACCCGGGCCTTGGAGGAACTGGATTCCCAGAACATCAAGGTGATCTCCTCCGAAAAATTAGCCGAATACTGCGACGTCAATTCGGCGCAGATCCGCAAGGACCTGGCCTATTTCGGGGAATTCGGGGTCCGGGGCGTCGGTTATTTTATCAAGGAATTGCTTTTTGAAATCAAAAGAATTCTGGGGCTGCACAAGGAATGGAATCTGGCTATCATCGGCATGGGGAACCTGGGTTGCGCCCTGATCGCCCATTCCAACTTTGCCAAACAGGGCTATCGCTTCGTGGCCGCTTTTGATGTGGACCCGGACAAAATCGGGCGGATTTTACCGAACGGGATCTCCATTTCCCCCTTGAGCGAGCTAAAAAAGATCTGTCTGGAAAAAGAGGTGGACATTGCCGTCATCGCCACCCCGGCCGGCAAGGCCCAGGAGGTGGTGAATATGGTCACCGAAATCCCGATCCGCGGGATCCTGAATTTCTCTCCCTCCCAGTTGCACGTCCCGGAAGGTTTCGTGGTCCACCATATCGATTTTACAGTCAAGCTGGACCGCCTGGCCTATCGGCTGAGTCACCTCCGGCCTTCGGACCGCCCCCGGGGATCAGATAATCCGCCCTGGGTTTCCAAGCACCTCCTTTAAAAAACGCCCCGTATGGGACTGGGGCAGCCGCAGCAGCTCCTCCGGGGTCCCGCAGCCGATGACCGTCCCCCCGGCGTCCCCGCCTTCCGGCCCCAAGTCGATCAGGTAATCTGCGGTCTTGATTACATCCAGGTTGTGCTCGATCACCAGTACCGTATTGCCCAGGTCCACCAGCCGATTCAACACCTCCAGCAGCTTTTTGACATCCGCAAAATGCAGCCCGGTAGTGGGTTCATCCAGGATATAAAGCGATCGGCCCGTATGGCGCTTGCTTAATTCGCGGGAAAGTTTGATCCGCTGCGCCTCCCCGCCGGATAGGGTGGTCGCCGGCTGTCCCAGGCGGATATACCCCAAGCCCACCTGGCTCAGGGTTTCCAGTTTTTCCCGCAGGGAAGGGATGGCTTCAAAAAAAAGTAAGGCCTGATCGACGGTCAGGTCCAGCACCTGGGCGATGTGTTTTCCTTTGTACTGAATTTCCAGGGTGTCCCGATTATACCGGTTTCCCTGGCAGACCTCACAGGTCACGTACACATCGGGCAGGAAATGCATTTCGATCTTCATCAGCCCGTCCCCGTTGCAGGCCGGGCAGCGACCGCCGCGGACATTGAAGCTGAAACGGCCCGGTTTATACCCGCGGGCCCGGGATTCCGGGGTGCGGGCAAACAGGTCCCGGATAAAGGTAAACAATCCGGTATAGGTGGCCGGATTGGAGCGCGGAGTGCGCCCGATGGGGGACTGATCGATATTGATGACCGTATCCACCCGTTCGATCCCCCGGACGGCTTCGACCTTCCCGGCCCTTTCCCGGGAGCGGTACAAGCGCTGGGCCAGCAGCCGATAAAGGGTATCGATGATCAGGGTGCTCTTTCCGGAACCGGAAACCCCGGTTACGCAGGTGAAAACGCCCAAAGGGATGGCCACGTCTATTTTTTTCAGATTGTTTTCCGAGGCCCCGATCAGCTCGATCCGCCCCTGGGACCGTTCCCGCCGGTGCCCCGGGATTTCGATCCGCTGCCGTCCGGAAAGATAGTTGCCGGTCTCGGAATCCGGGAAATCCAGCAGATCCCGGGGGGTGCCGCTGAAGACCACGCGCCCGCCCTGTTCCCCGGCCCCGGGCCCCATGTCGATCACATGATCCGCGGCCCGGATGGTCTCCGCATCGTGCTCCACCACGATGACGGTATTGCCCAGATCCCGCAGGGTCTTCAGGGTGTCCAGCAACCGGAGATTGTCCCGCTGGTGGAGGCCGATGCTCGGTTCATCCAGGATATACAACACCCCCATGAGGCGGGAGCCGATCTGGGTGGCCAGGCGGATCCGCTGTCCCTCTCCGCCGGACAGGGTGGCCGAGGCCCGGTCCAGGGTCAGGTAATCCAGCCCCACATTTTCCAGAAACTCCAGACGGTCGTTGATTTCCTTGAAGACCCGGCGGCCTATCTGACTCTGGCGGGGGGTCAGCTCCAGCCGTCCGAACCAGTTGCGGGCCTCCTTGATGGGCAGATTGGTGACCTGATGAATATTGAATTCCCCGATCTTGACCGCCAGGCTTTCTTTTTTCAGCCGGGCGCCCCGGCAGTCCGGGCAATCGCGGACATTCATGAACCGCTCCAGCTCCTCCCGGATGAAAGCCGAATCCGTTTCCTTGTAACGGCGGTCCAGATTGGGGATGACCCCTTCGAAGGGCCGTTCAAAAAAATGACGGCGGCCCTCCTTCTCGAAATGAAACCGGATCGCCTCGCTGCCCGACCCGGTAAGGATCATCTCCTGGACCCTCTTGGGCAGGTCGGCAAAAGGGGTATACAGGTCGAACTTGTAGTGGGAGGTCAGGGCCTCCAGGGTCTGCTGAAAATACAGGGAAGTTCGGTTCTCCCAGGGGACAACGGCCCCTTCCCGGAGGGATAACAGGGGATTGGGCACGATCAGCTCCGGATCGAAGTACATCTTGGTGCCCAGGCCGTCGCAGGTCGGGCAGGCTCCCTGGGGATTATTGAAGGAGAAGAGCTGGGGGGTCAGTTCCGGCAGGCTGATATCGCAGCGGTCGCAGGCGAAACGTTCGCTGAAAAGCAGTTCCTGCCCGCCGCCCAACAGGACCCGGACAAAGCCCTGGGATAATTTGAGGGCCAGTTCCACGGAATCGGTCAGCCGGGGCTTCAAACCCGGCTTGACGATCAGGCGGTCCACCACGGCCTCGATGGTATGCTTCTTTTTCTTGTCGAGGTGGATTTCCTCTTCCAGTTCCAGCAGCTCCCCATTGACCCGGACCCGGACAAAGCCCTCTTTTTTCAGTTGCTCGAAGAGCTTCTGATGTTCGCCCTTACGCCCCGAGACCAGGGGGGCCAGCAGTTGGAGCCGGTTGCCTTCCGGCAGGGTCAGCAACTGGTCCACGATCTCCTGCACGGACTGGGAGGTGATTTTCTGACCGCAGCGGTAACAGGTGGGCTCGCCGATCCGGGCAAAGAGGACCCGCAGGAAATCGTAAATCTCGGTGATGGTACCTACCGTGGAGCGGGGGTTTCTGCTGGTGGTCTTCTGCTCGATGGAAATGGCCGGGGAAAGGCCCTCGATGAAATCCACGTCCGGCTTGTCCATCTGCTCCAGAAACTGGCGGGCATAGGAGGACAGGGATTCCACGTAGCGGCGCTGTCCTTCGGCATAGATGGTATCGAAGGCCAGGGTGGATTTGCCCGAACCGGACAGGCCGGTGATGACCACCAGTTTCTCCCGGGGGATGGTGACGTCGATGTTTTTTAGATTGTGCTCCCGGGCGCCTTTGACAAAGATCTCGGTTAAAGCCATGTCGTATCTCTGCGGATAAAATCTGCCGCCAGCCGGATAGCGGCCAGCAGGCTGTCCGGCTGGGCCAGGCCTTGGCCGGCAATATCGAAGGCCGTTCCGTGATCCACCGAGGTCCGGATAAAGGGCAGCCCCATGGTCAGGTTCACGGCGTCGTCGAAATGCAGCAGTTTGAGCGGGATCAGTCCCTGGTCATGATACAGGGCGACTACGGCATCATAGCGCCCCCGGGCCGCCCAGTAAAAAAGCGTATCCGGAGGGTGGGGACCGGAGACACGAAGGCCCCGTTGAGCCGCCCGGCTCACCGCCGGGACCACGATGCTCTCCTCCTCGCTGCCGAAGGCCCCCCCCTCCCCGGCGTGGGGATTGAGGCCGGCCACGGCGATGCTCGGGTCCGCGATGCCGAACCATCGGGTCAGGGTCCGGTGGGTCAGCTCGATGGTTTCCAGAATCGATCGGGTCTTCAGCCGCCGGAGGGTCTCCCGCAGCGAACAGTGGATGGTTACCAGGCTGACCTTCAGCCGTTTCCCGGCCAGCATCATGCCGAAACGCTTCGTGCCCGCCAGAGCGGCCAGGAATTCAGTGTGACCGGTGAAACCGGGTTCCGTTTCCCGGATCACTTCCTTGCTGATCGGGCAGGTCACCAGGGCCTGGACCTGCTTTTCCAGGGCCCATTGAGCCCCCAACCGGATGTAATCTAGAGCCGCCTTTCCCCAGCGTCCTTCAGGACGGCCCGGTTTAACCTGACCGGCCGGCAGCCTGGATCCTTCGAACAGGAAAAAGTCTTCCTTCCGGCCTTCGATCTCGGCCGGAGAACCCACCGTGGTCAGGGGACAGGCTATTTTGAGACGGCGGCCGGTTTTTTCCAGTACTTGCCGATCGCCGATGACCAGGCAGCGGTTTTTTTTGGGCAGCGACCCGCCGGTCAAGGCCTGGAGGATGATCTCCGGTCCGATCCCGGCGGGATCACCCATGGTGATGGCGATGATGGGTTTATTGGGTTTTTTGATCATGATTGGACAACGCACCGATAAAAAGGATAAATTTTTATTATACGCTTCCTTTTCCACAAGAACAAGTTTGATTATAAAATCGGATCAAACAGGGTGGGAGGGGAAATGAAGTTAGTTGTCTTTTATTGGGAGAAACTGCAACTCTCCCCCTTTACACTTTTGCGGCGCCAAAAATAAACCGGCCCCCCCATGAGCCGGATGATGTTGTTAGTCGAGTAAAAATTAGATAAAAACCGCTGGTGATTCTTTGAACCGTTCGCTGAGAAGTTTAACTTGGCGAAGATTAAGTTTCCGTTTGCCGGATAATATTTCCGAGACGATCCCCTGACTCCCAATCTCCGGCAGGTCCGCTTGTTTTAAACCCTTTTCCTCCATCAAATACTTGAGTGCATCTAAGGAATTGCCCTTTAGGTCAATGGAATTCCTATCTTCATAGGTTTCGATCAGGCTTCCAATCGTCTCCATTAAAGAGGATAGGGGATGGTTTTCTTCGTTACCCACCTCATCGATCAAACCGTCCAGTAATTTTACCAATTTCAGATATTCCTGTTCCGTATGGGGCACAGAAAAAATATTTTGGATACGGGGCCAGGTTTCGGCAATCTCTTTAATTTGAATATCCATTATTCCCTCCAAGATCCTCGATCATATTCTTTATGCGTAAGAACATGCCGGATGTAGAGCCGTTGGGTATTGTAATGAATGGCGGCCACTAATCGTACTTTGTTACCCCCAATATTAAAAACCGTTAAATTATCTACTTTATCGGCTCCCGGAAAAACCTGGCGAAGATCGGCGAATGAAGAAAATTCTGTATGTTTGATTATCCTATACCAACTTTCGATCGCCGAAGAACAATCCGGGTGCTTTCTGTTGAACTCCAATAATCTTTTTCGCGTGATAATGTGCACGCAAATTATTTATCTCATTTTGAGATATTTGTCAATTAAATTATAGCAGGGGCGTTGCGGTTATATATAGGAGCAGGGTTAATTGGCCAGGAATGACCAAATGAAGCCAGCGGTCTTTGGGAGATTCTGTAGCTCTGAATAATTAAAAACTGAACTAGGTGAACAACGTCCCCTTTTACTTCACGCAATCCGGTCGAAATCCCGATCGTAGGAATAAATCTCCGGCAGATGGAGCTTTTTCATGAGTACCGCATGGTAGGCATCGATAAAATCGATATTTTTTCGGGCGTATAAAACCAGGGCTTCGGCCAGCAGGTCTTTGTCGGAAAGCTGAACGGCTTCGCTGCCGATGATGATCGAGACCTTCTCGGCGATTTGATCCTTGGGTATCTTAAAAAAGGAGGTCAGGGTCCAGATCATCTCGGCGATAACGAGCGTCGAGGTGACCAGCAGCACCTCCCCCTCCTGGGCCTTTTTAAAGAGGGTACGGCAACGGGGGAATTGGACCGGGTCATCTTTGGTCAGGTAGCGTAAAAAGATATTGGTGTCTACAAATACCTTCCGGCGGGGCCCCTTCATTTTTTGATCACCCGTTGGGCGACGGACTTCCGCACGGACTCTCGGACCCGCTCGAAGTCCAGCGGTTTTTCTTTGTCGGGGATGTTTAGCGACCCGCCGATATCCAGCAGGGTCCCCCGAATCGGTTTGATGACCGCCTGTTCGCCTTCCAGGACGATGATGACCCGGTCGGACGACGCCAGATTCAACCCTTTTCGGACCTCCTTGGGGATGGTGACCTGTCCTTTGCTAGTTATGACGACAATCGGCAAAATTTCCTCCAATTTATATAATTTCTTTCATATTATATTATTTCCATATAAAGTCAATAATTCCATTCTTGTCTCCGGTCTGTCCCCCCACCCGATCCTTTAAAAAATATCTCCGGTAAGCAGTGTCGCTGCAAAATCTTTCAGGGGCCATACGGTAAGCCTGTCGAACCGATCGCTTTTTTATCCACAATAAACCCCGATCAGGCGATCCACTCTCAGACCGGGATTGTCCAGCAAAGAGCGCAGAGGCTTCTCCCAGGCCCGGTCCCATTTGTCGGATCGTTTTACCTCTACGGCCACCACCTGGGGTGGGCGGCCTGATTGTCTTCGGGCGGTTTCGATGATAAAATCCACTTCCACACCGGCGGGTGTCCGCTAGTATTACAGCGGCCGAAGCCGACGGCTGATCTCATTGTAAACCCGGAGTTCATGGTAGACCAAGGTTTCTAAAGCAGTGCCCTGCCAGAGACGGTCGACCTGGTCGCGCAGCCAGCCGGCCGCGGCCCGGGCCACTCCCGGATCAAACCAGTAGAACTTGGGGGTTCCGGAGGGGCGGCCAGGGCCTTCGCATTCAGCGCAGAACTCGGAATGGATTTCGTGAAAATCTACTTGTCCGCTTCCACCATGACGGCCGACTCGGCAAAAATCCAGGTAAAGGCCAGTCCGGTGATGAGCGAGGTGTTCTTGCGGTACAGGGGGCTGTCCGCGAATACCGCACCATCGAGCTGGTCCCAGCGGGCGAAGAGGCTCACCCAAAAGCGCTTGAAGTACTTGCTCAGGCCCACGGAGAGTTGGGTCCCGCCGTAGCCTCCCTGGGCACTGTAGGCGGGGCGGGAGGGGGTGGCCTGGGCCGGCTGGACGGAATAGAAGTAATCGTGGTAGTCCGCACTGCCGAAAACCGGCCCGAAGGACATCCCCAGGTTGAAGCCGCTCCAGCCGCCGATATTGTATTTGTCGACGTTCAGCCGGGGCGTAAAGACCCAGCCGATACTATAGACCTCGGGAAAAGGGATGGCCCCGGCGAAACGGAAGGGCAGCGTCACGGTCGTCCGGTACGCCCCTTTTTTTTCACCAAAAATCAGCTCCAGCGAAGGGCCGATCTCCGCAACGGGAGCCAGATCGGGCAGGCCCTTCCGGGCCTCGTTGCGGCTGCTGTCCACCGGGACTGAACCGCCCAGGCTCAGGTCCAGCTCCAGCCAGGGGTTGCGGAAAAACAATCCTCGAACCCGCTCCCGGTCCACCTTGAAAAAATCTCCCCGGTAGATGAAGTAAGGGAAGGGCAGGACGTAATTACGACTTTGGTCCGATCCCCGGTAATCGGGAAAAGAGAAACCCACCAACCCGATGGCCGCTTCCCATAAAGGATATTGACCGCTCTCTGATTGGGGAGGAAAAAAACCGGATAATACCAAGGCCAGCAGCAGCAAGGGCAACGCCTTTGGGGTCAGATTCATGGATTCCCTTATACACCAAAAACCCGCCTTTGCCGTCATAAAAATAGTCGGATCGGGGGATGGAGCACTGTTTCAGGTGACGGAAGGGATTTTCAGCAGCAGCCCCTTCTCCGGAAAATGAGAGCTATTTCGGCTGGCGATCTTGTGTTTTCTTTCCAGGGCGGTGGCCATAAGGAGACAGTCCACCGACGTCAAGGTTATCCCTTTCTTTCGGTAAGTGCGAAACAACTCTCCTCCCCGCCTGGCCACCGGATCATCGACTGCTTCCAGAATGAAGGCCTGGATAAAATGTTCCGTATCGGCCCGCTCTTTTTCCCTCAGGCCCGCCACCAATTCATAAACCGACAACACGCTCAAGTAAGCCAGGTTTCGCTCCCACAAGCTCTTTAAAAGTTCCTTCGAATAACGAACCCCACGGAGAAAATCAATCGCCACGTCGGTGTCAACGAGAACGGTCGGCATGGCTTGCCTCTCGGTCTTTTCTCAGATCGTTGACCAGCTCCACACTATCTTTATCCCGGGCTTCCCAGGAACCAAAGGCGGCCAGGGCTTTTTTTGTTTTCGATTTCTTCAAAAAGTCCTTTAACGCCTGGGTAACGATGAAACTGAAGTTGTCGGACAATAATTTGGTCTGCCGGTAAATCTCGTCCGGAATTTGTACCGATGTTTTCATCCAACCCTCCAGGATTACCGATTAATATTACTAAATAGTATTCTAAATTAAAAAACGAAGAAAGTAAAACGAAACGTTGGATTATGGCGGCGGCGGCCGGCTCTAATTTGGAACGGAACCCCTAGGTAGGAGAGGTGTTTTACGGCCTGAGGCGGCCCCGTGTTTTTCGGGACCGCCCCAGGGCGCCATTTATCTCCGGTAGGTGCTGAAAACGTAGCCCTTTTCCTTTTGCTTTTCGTGGCAGCCGAAGCAGGTCTGCATGTCCGTGACCACCCGCTCCCGCGTATCGCCCTTGAAGCCCTCGAAACCCCAGCCGCCGGTGCCGGCAAACCGCTTGGCATCCCGCTGCATGACCCCGAGCACTTTGCGGTTGCCTTCGCCGATGGTCTTGTCCTCCGCCTTGGCCTCCAGGAGATCAAAGACCAACACGGCGTCTTTCGGGAACGGGAGCCCTTTTTTCAGGGCTTTCAGGGCCTTGTCATTGGCGTAAATATGGTGGATCCCTCCGAAGGTTTCGTACAGGGGATGCCCCTCCTGGATCACCATGGATTTGACGTGGGTCCAGTTCCGGTACCCGTCAGGGTATTTGACCTTTTTCGGCCCCTCTCCCGCCCCGGCCACAACCCAAGAAAAGGCCAGAAACGCCAGAATCACTCCTCCGATCAATAACTGTTTCTTTTTCATCGCCATCCTCCTTCTAATTAATTTTTATATAAAAAATCGATTACGCGGATGAATGACTGATCCCCGGCAGGGGCGGGAAATCAGGCGGCCAGCCCGATCTCCTCGTCCGTCAGGTAGCAGGCCGGATCGGGGGCCCAGAGGTCCCCGGTGGCGGCTTCGGACCGGACCCGGAAATTGCCGGCGCAGATGTCCAGCCAGCGGCATTGGGCGCAGCGGCCGGTGACGTATTTTTTCTTATCTTTCAACCGGGCCAGGAGGGGGTTGGAAAGGTCCTGCCAGATCTCGCTGAAGGGCCGTTGCCGGACATTGCCGAAGGAAACGTGACGCCAGAACTGATCGGCGTGGACCGTGCCGTCCCAACTCACGCAGCCGATTCCCCGCCCGGAGCTGTTGCCCTCGTTCATCTGCAGCAACTCCAGCACCTCCGGGGCCCGCGACGATCCCTCTTGGAGCAGGCGCAGGTAGAGATAGGGGCCGTCGGCGTGGTTGTCCACGGTGAGCACTTCCTTTTCCAGCCCCCGGTCGAATAGTTCCTTGGTCCGGTCCACGATCAGGTCCACCACCTGCCGGGTCTCGACCGGATTCAGGTCCTCTTCCATGAGTTGGGAGCCGCGGCCGGCATAAACCAGGTGATAGAAACAGACCCGGGGGATGTTTTCTTGCTCCAGCAGGTCGAAGATCGGCCCCACCTGGTCGACGTTTCTCTTGTTGACGGTGAATCGGAGCCCCACCTTGATCCCGGCCTCCCGGCAGTTGCGGATCCCTTCCAGGGCCTGTTCAAAAGCACCCGGCACCCCCCGGAAGAGGTCGTTGACTTCCTGCAGACCGTCCAGGCTGATCCCCACGTAGGACAGGCCGATGTCTTTGAAGATCCGGGCCTTCTCCCGGGTGATCAGGGTCCCGTTGGTGGAGATCACCGCCCGCATCCCCTTGGAAACGGCGTACTGGGCCAGCTCCGGCAGGTCCGGCCGCATCAGCGGCTCGCCGCCGGAAAAAAGCATGACCGGCGCGCCGAATTGGCTGAGGTCGTCGATCAGGGTTTTCCCCTCCGCGGTAGTGAGTTCGTTCTCGGTGGGAGTGACTTTGGCCTGGGCGTAGCAGTGTACGCATTTCAGGTTGCACTGGCGGGTCATGTTCCAGACCACCACCGGCTTTTTATCCGCGGAAAACTGAAGCAGGTGGGAAGGGAGGTCTTTGGAATGTCTGCCGTAACGCAGGGCGTCCGAAGGTTCCACTGTGCCGCAATAGAGTTTGGATATGCCGATCATTGGGATTCTTTCGCAAAATAGGTTTGCAACAACTTTTGGATATAGGCTTCCGTGTCCTCGATCGCCTCGGTGGTGATCAGAAAACGGTTCAGTCCGGTTTTCTCCTGGACCAGTTTAAATCCGTATTCAAAATCCTTGGAGAAATTCTCACAGATGGACCAGACGCTCACGCCGGCGCGCTGGGCCCGGTTCAAAACGGCGTCCACCCCTTCTTCGGAGAACTTCAGGCTGATGCCGACCCGCTCGAAGAAGCGCATTTCATATTCCCGGACCTGGCCGATCATCTGCCGGATTTCTTCAAAGGCCTGGGGAATATCCAGGCCCAACTCCAGATGCCGGTCGGCTACGATTCGGAGGCGGGTTTCGGTTAACAGGGTTTCAAATTTGCCCAGGGTTTCCTCGGCCTTGTGCCGCAGGCGCTCCAGGAGGGCGCTCTTTTCCCGGTCCCAGGCCTGTTGAAAGGCCTCCAGGTCCGTAGCCCTTTCGGGATCGGCCAGCAGGCGCGTAAGTTCCCCCTCCGGGTCTTCCACCACCCGGCTGGTGACCAGGAGCCTTTTGATCTCGGTGGAGGGAAAACGCTTCTCAAACTTCAGCAGTACTTTCTCCACGGCGCTGACCAGCCCCCGGGCGCCGGTTTTTTCTTCAAAAGCCATTTCCGCCAGCAGCCGCAGGGCCTCCTCCTCGAACAGGATGTCGATCCCGTAGGCTTTGAAATCCGCCTTCTTGCTGCGGATGACCGGGTTGTTGGGATTCTTCAGTATCTGGAACAGGTCATCCACCTCCAGGGAATCGAGGACTACCGTTACCGGCAGCCGCCCGACGAATTCCGTTTCAAAGCCGAAGGCCATGAAATCTTCGGATCGGACCTGTTTATGGTAGCCCTCGGCCAGTTCCCGGGATTTGAGCCGCGCTCCGAATCCCAGGCCTTTTTCCTGAAGCCGCTTGCGGATGATTTCATCCAGATGGTTGAAGGCGCCGCTGACGATGAATAGGATATGTTTGGTATTGATGGTCCGCTTTTCCTTCTTACCGGTTTTCCGATAACGCTCGATGGCCTGCAACTGGGAAATGGGATCGTGGGGCACCCGCAAATCGATCTCGGCTTCCTCCAGCGGCTTGAGCAGCGCCCGCTGGACCCCGGTCCGGGATACGTCCGGGCCGATCAGGTTGTGACTGGAGGCGATTTTATCGATTTCATCGATATAGACAATGCCGTACTGGGCCAACTCAATATCATCACCCGCCTCCAGGACCAGGTCCCGGACCAGATCCTCCACGTCCCCGCCTACGTAGCCGGTTTCGCTGAACTTGGTGGCGTCCCCTTTCACAAAGGGCACCCCCAGCTTCTTGGCGATCAATTTGATGAGGTAGGTCTTTCCCACCCCGGTGGGGCCGATCATGATGATATTGTTTTTAATGAGGCCGACCGCGGCGCCTGAATCTTTCCCTTGCCGCTCCCAGTACCGGATCCGGTTGAAATGGGTACAGATTTTGGTGGCCAACACGGCTTTGGCCTCATCCTGGCAGACCACGTATTCATCCAGATAGGCCTCCAGTTCCTCCGGTTTCATTTCAAAGTTGATTTTCGACATGGTTTTCCCCTTCTCGGAAACCGAGGGTTCGGTTTCTTCCGTTTCGCCTTTGGGGAAAACAAGGGGGGTGATGATTTTTACCCGGTCTCCGTATTTCTTGGAAAGATATTCCGTCAGTTCCTTTTCCAACTCTTTCTGGTTGGGTACCTTTCCTTCACTGCCGGAGGGGTTTTCCCTTTCCTGCTTTATCTCTGACATAACTAAATGGTGCCGTCCTTTTCAACGTTAATAACAGCCTGCTTCCAGCCTAACTGTTTGAAGAAAATATAATGCATCCCCTGTTCCTTTTCAACTCCCTGGCCGGCCCGGCGCTGCACCCCTCCTTTCTCCTAAAGGCCGGTGGGGGGGTGCCCCTGGGCCGGTTTACTCCCCAGGAGCCGGGTCTTACAATTTTTTTTAACGATTTCCATAAACTATCCCACTTTTTTCCTTGACATCACCCTATATATATATTTATTCTTGATCTCAAGTGGGGACCTGTGGGGATTTGTGTATCTTTTTTCCAAATTAAGTGGAGGATAAGGGATTGTTTCGAGGCCGATCACTTCATCTGTTAGACCAGAAGGGAAGGATCAGCATCCCGACCCGGTTCCGGGAAATATTGAAAGCCGGAGGAGACCCCCGCCTGGTGGTTACCAACTCGGAAGACTGCCTGGCCGCCTATCCCTATGAAGAGTGGCAACGGTTTGAGGAAAAATTGAGCCAGTTTTCCCAGGTGGACCGGGAAATCCGGTCCTTTAAACGATTTTTCATTTCCGGGGCCTGCGAGTGCAGCCTGGACAGCCAAGGTCGGATTTTAATTCCTCCCGCTTTGCGAGAATTTGCGGGACTGGGGAAAGAGGTCATCCTGGCCGGGCAGTTAAAATATTTTGAGGTTTGGGACAAATTGAAATTAGAAGAAGAACTGAAAAGGGCTCAACAGAACCTGCTGGCCTTGGAGACCAAAGTAGCCACCCTGGGACTATAAGAACGATCGACCCTTCGCCCATTCATCAGCCGGTTATGGTCCGAGAGGTTCTGGGGTTCCTTCCTCTCCATGGAGGCGGCATTATCGTGGACGGCACTCTGGGTACCGGAGGGCATTCTTTAGCCATCCTGCAGCACAGTCCCGCTCCCGCCCGTTTGATCGGGTTTGACCGTGACCCGGAATCCCTGGAATTTGCCCGGCAACGTTTGCAACCCTTTTCCGACCGGATCACCTTGGCCCAGGGTGAATTCGGTGAAATAACCGCCGTTTTGGCCGGCCTAGGGGTCAGCACCGTAGATTTCATCCTGTTGGATCTGGGCTTCTCCTCCTTTCAACTGGCCTCCCCCGGACGGGGTTTCAGTTTTCAACGCCTTGATCCCCTGGACCTGCGCATGAACCGCCGGGAGGGTGCGCCCCTGAAGGATTGGCTGGCCCGGGCCGGAGAAACGGAAATCGCCGGCGTGTTGCGGGAATACGGGGAAGAACGCTGGGCCGGACGCATCAGTCGGGCTCTCATCCAGGCCCGCACGGAAGGAAGGCTCAACGATACCCAGGATCTGGTCCAGGCCGTCTATCGGGCCGTTCCGCCGCGCTTTCTAGAAAAGCGGCTGCATCCGGCCACCCGGACTTTTCAGGCCCTGCGGATCCTGATCAATGACGAACTGCGCCAACTGGAGCGGTTCCTGGAACAATTTCTGGAGCTGTTGACCATCGGCGGTCGCGTGTGTCTGATCGCTTATCACTCCCTGGAGGACCGCCTCATCAAACGGGCCTTCCGGAACCTGGAGCAAGGCCGGGCACCTTTTGACGATTCCCTGCCCGGGCCCCTCGCCGTTGAACCGGCCGGTCCAAAGGTCTTTCGACGGCTGGTAAAAAAACCCGTCCTGCCCGGGGCGGAGGAGGTTCTGCTCAACCCGCGGGCCCGGGCCGCCAAGCTGCGGGTCGGCCAGCGTCTGGGGACAGGTTGATGAAACCGAACATAAGACCGCAACCCCGTCAGCGCCAGAAACCTTCCCAAAAGAAAGGGCCCCTGCTCTCCTCCGGCCTGAAAGTTGCCATCCTTTTGGGGGGGATTCTGTTGTCCGGGGTCATTTTTTACGTCTGGCTCCAGGTGCAGGTCGTCAATCTGAGTTACGACATTTCCCGGGCGCAAAAACAAAGAAAGGAACTGGTGGAGATCAACAAAAAGCTGCGCATTCAACTGGCCAACATGAAGGCCCCTGATCGCATCGAACAGATTGCCTTGAATCAACTGGGTCTACGCGCCCCACAGCGCGGACAGATTGAGATACTGCCATGAAGGAAGGAGACCTGAAATGGATCCGTTTCCGCCTCAGCCTGGTTATCGGCTTGGGGGGAATTTTATTTCTGGTCACCGTGCTGCGGGCCGTTCAGTTGCAGCTCTGGGAAGGGCCCCGTTTGAGCCGATATGCCCAGCAGGAATTCCAGAAGAAGATCCCCCGGACCCACAAACGGGGGGTCATCTACGATCGCCACCGGCAGGAACTGGC
>JACRCK010000150.1 GCA_016219065.1 Deltaproteobacteria bacterium | reverse complement strand
TGGTCCGCGCTTAACCAGTTTAGTCCGGGGGGGGTGACACGGGACACCAGTGTAGTTTTGAGGGTATGAAAGTAGTGGCGGCATAGGCCATAACAGGCCTGACTTTCCTTGAGGTCGAAGAGGGACATAAAGTCAGGAGGAAATCAGGTGATTTTTCGTTAATAAAACCCGGGTTCGTTATCCTTAACCTAAAACCGGGATTACAAATTCAGTAGAATACGCAAGCGATCTTCCACGGCGGCCATGGTTTCTTGGGACACCGGACCCAAGCGCTTGGAAAGCCTGTCCTTAGAGATAGAACGAATATCTTCACACTTGATAAAGCTTCGTTTAAGAAGTCCTCCTTCGGAAATTTCAATGGGGACATGGAAGGGTATCCCTTTTTCCTTTGAGGTGATCGGTAAAACGCAAATGAGCTCGGCCGGTCCTTGGTTAAAGAGATCGACCGAGACGACCAGGACCGGCCTTCTGCCGAGAGGCTCCCGTCCCCGGGTAGGATTCAAATCAACCAGCCAGACTTCTCCGCGTCGCGGTTCGGCCATACCTTAGTCCCTTTGACCGTCAGACAGAGCGGCTTCCCATTGTTTTCTTTCTTCCAGTTCCACCTTCCAGTTCTTTGGGTTTTCTTTTAATACCGAATAAGCCTTATTGGCTTCTTGAAGAAAACGATGGCGACGGTACTCCTCAATCGCCGCATCCAGGACGGTCTGGAGCGATTTTTTTTCCCGGGCGGCAATTTCCCGTAAAATAGTGCTGGATTCTTTGCTTATTCGAACAGTTGAACTTGACATGGTCTCCCTTTGCCCATATATCGTTTACATATATGTATACAAAAAAGTAACCGAAATGTCAACTTGAAATTCATCCCGATAATACCTGTTTCCGGATGGACTACTTATAAATCAATGACGGAAACCAGAGGGTCAGCGGCGGCCAGTAACAGGCGATCAGGAGCGCCGCCAGGGCCACGACGGCAAAGGGCATCACCGCCCGGGCCACCTGTCCCAGGGGCAGTCCGGAGATCCCGCAGCTCACGAACAGGCAGATGCCCACCGGCGGGGTCAGCATGCCGATGGCCAGGTTGACCACCATGAGCACCCCGAACTGGGTGGGGTCCACCTCCATCTGGGGGGTAATGGCCGCCAGGACCGGCACCAGCAGGATCAGGGCGGCCGTGGTCTCCATGATGCAGCCCACGATCAGGAGCCCACCCATGACCAGCAGCAGCAGGCCCCAGGGGGGCAGGGCCAGGGCTTGGATGGCATTTTGGACCAGCATCGGGGTCTGCTTCATGGCCAAAAGCCAGGTGAACATCTTGGCCATGGCGATGATGAAGAGGATAGTAGCGGCCACGACCTGGGAGTGGATGATCAGACCCGGCATGTCTTTCCAGGTGAGCCGGCGGTTGATGACCATGGCCACGAACAGGGCATAGAAGACCGCCAGGGCGGCCGCCTCGGTTACCGTGACGACGCCGAAGAGTATCCCGCCCAGGACGATGACCGGCGCACCCAGGGACCAGAAGGCCTCTTTGAGGGAGGCCCAGATCTTTTTCAAAGAAAAGGGCTCCCGCGTCCCCCATTGGTGGCGCCAGGCCAGCCAGACCGATACGGCCATGAAGCTGAGACCGAAGAGGACCCCCACCAGCATGCCGCCGGCAAAGAGTTTGGCTATGGAGACGTTGGTCAGAAACCCGAAAATGACCATGGGGATGGAAGGGGGAATGATGACCCCGATGGACCCGCCGGCCGCCACCAGGGCGGCCGAGAAGGCCGGGGGATAGCCCTGTCGGATCAGGGCCGGGATGGCAATGGCCCCCAGGGCGGCCGTGTCGGCCGCGGCCGAACCGGAGATGCCAGAGAAGAACATGGAGGCCACCACCACGGCACAGGCCAGCCCGCCCCGCATCCAGCCCACCAGGCTGTCCGAGAAATCGATGAGCTGGCGCGAGATCCCTCCGGTCTCCATGATCGACCCGGCCAGCATGAAGAGCGGTATGGCCAAAAGGTCGAAGGAATCCACACCGGCAAAAAGCAGTTGGATGATCGTCTGCCCCAGGGCCGACAGATGAACGCCGGCGGGGAAGACCCCCGGGATCAGCATAAAGCCCATGGCCGGCAGGCCGATGGACAGGGCAATGGGCAGGCCGAGGGCGATGAGCAGGAATAATGTCCCGAACAAGAAGATGATGATCATAAATGAGTGCTTTCCGTCTTCTTGAAGATGTCGGCCAAGACATGAATAATCAAAATGACGGCCCCGATGGGGATCACCGCAAAGGGAATCGACATGGGCAGCGGCAGAGAGGACCAGGCCTGGGCCCAGGTCCTGAAGGTGTAGACAGTCCCGAACCAGGCGATGAGGAGGAAACAGGCCAGGGTCAACCCCTGCAGGCAAACGACGATGGTCCGCTGGATGGCCGGTCCCAGTCTGTGGCCAAAGCCTTTCAAACCGATAAAGCTCGTCCGCTTGTAAGCCACCGTACCGCCCAGAAAGGTGATGGCCACCAGGAGGTACCGGCTGACTTCCTCGGACCAGCCCAGGGAGGCCCCGGCATAACGGAAAAGCACCTGGGCAAATAAAATAAGGCAAATGGCCGCCCCGATAACAAAGAGCACTTTTTCCACCAGGGCGTTAATGGCCGAGCTTAAACGCTGCAACACCGGCATGGGCTGTTCCTGCTCGTTTAGGATAATAACAATGGGGTCATAGGCAATGGGCCGGATTGTTAGAGGATCGCTACGCTTGAGGAGCGTTTCACTTGAGGAGCGTTCGTCTACGACGAACTTGAGGTCAAAGGTAGTTGCCTCTTCCCTAAAACGAAGTGCTCACGGATCGGCCAAAGGCCGATCGTCTTAAGCGAAGCGATCTTTAAACACTGGCCCCCGGTTCAGACAAAAATTATTTCACCGTCTGCTCGATCTGCTCCAGGAGCTTCTTGGTCTCGCCGGAGGCGGAGTTGACGACCGGGGCCGTGGCCTTGCGGAAGGCCGCAAAATCGGGCTTGTCCTCCACCTGCATACCGGCCGCCTTAAGATCGGCCAATTGTTTGGCCTCGTTGCCGCGGATGAAGCGGCGGCCCTGAAGGGCAGCCGCGTGGGCGCTGTCCGTAATCACCTTACGTTCCTGGGGAGACAAGCCGTCAATGAAGGCCTTGTTGGCCACAAAAACCAGGGCCGAATAGAAATGCCTG
>JACRCK010000147.1 GCA_016219065.1 Deltaproteobacteria bacterium | reverse complement strand
ATTCCGCCCTGTTTTTTACCCTCCGGGAAAGCCGTGTGAGGCCTCATCTCCTTCGTTCTCCAGGGCTCGCGGTATACTTATACAGCTTCGCCCTGGACGCCTCGGATCTGAGGCCTCCTCGGCTTTTGCAACATCCAGGTAGATCGAATTGTTAAGGGCACTATTCGCCGTCTTTTTACATATTTTCGTACGAAGCGGCGTCAACCGCAATAATGCGAAACCTGTATTTTTCATCTAATGCCCTACCGGACGCGTATAATCTTTCGGACAAGTCATGCCTTTGGCGGGACAGCCTCGGATAAGCTCCGGAGATCCTGGCTACCGGATCGGGTCCGGTATGACGACCCCGGACAAAGGGCTAAACAGCATTCGATGTTTGACGATTCGTTTTATTTTCGCGCTAGACTTCCTGGAATTGACTGCCTTGAAGTTTTGTTTTTTTCTTGACAGCGTTTTCCGAAGTCGGGTATTAATTCACTATACAAATCATCGTCTCACATAGTGAAACTTCATGAAATACGTGGAATCGCTAAAAAGGGGGCTGGAAATTCTGCAATCTTTTTCGGTGGAGCAGCCCCGGCTCCGGTTGCGTGAGATTGCCCTGAAAAACAACCTGCCCAAGCCGACCGCCTACCGTTTTCTCCGCACCCTCTTAAGCCTCGACTTCGTCCGTTTCGATCCCGTGACCAACGAATACCAGCTTGGACCGCGGGTCTTATCCCTGGGCTTTACCGCCCTGTCGAACCTGGATTTGCGGGAAGCCGCCCGGCCCTGGCTCGAGGATCTGTTTCAAAAAACGAAGCAGACCGTCAACCTGGGGATCCTGGAAGGGCGGGAGGTGGTCTACATTTCTCGGATCAAACAGCCGAAAAGCATCAATTTGGATCTGTCCGTGGGCAGCCGCCTGAACAGCTACCGTTCGTCCATCGGCCGCGCCATTCTGGCCCACCTGGAACCCGGCCGCTACACCGAGCTGCTGGGCGAAATCTCCCGGGATCCCGAGGCGGCCGAATTCATCGGGCCCGGCGGCGACAAGCTCTCCCGGGAGCTTTCCGAGGTCCGGAGGAAAGGCTACGCCCTGAACGACGGGTCCTTTCTGCGCGACCACCGGGTGGCGGCCGCCCCCGTTTTCAATGCCGCGGGAGAAGTGCTGGGGGCGGTGAGCATTGCGGTCCTGAGCCGGCAGTGCAGCCGGAAAATGCTCATGAATGAATACGTTCCGCTGCTGCTGGAGACGACCCGCGCCATCTCCAGCCAATTCGGCTATCAGCCGCCAAACTAAAGGAGGCCTTTCGTGAAGTTCGTGGTCAACCGATCAAGTCTGCAGGGAACCATCCGGATCCCCGGCAATAAATCCGCCACGGCCCGGGCCATCGTGCTGGGCGGGTTGGCCGAGGGAACCTCCCGGATCGGCAATCCCCTGCCGGGGTTCGACAGTTTTTCCATTGCCCAGATGATGCGCGCCCTGGGCGCCGGGATCGACACCTCCAACCCCGACCGCTGGGTTTTTGAAGGGGTGGCCAACCGGCCCCGGGTCCCGGCCTGCGTGCTGGATGCAGGCAATTCCGGCACGGGCTTCTATCTCCTGGCGGCTGTCAGCGCCCTGATCGACGGGGTATCCGTCGTTTCCGGCGACTACCAGATCTGCCGCCGCCCGGCGCAGCCCCTGATCGACGCCTTGAACGATTTGGGGGCCGCGGTCTTTTCGACCCGCAATTCGGGAACCGCGCCCCTGGTGGTCAAGGGACCTATGCGCGGGGGCCGAACCGCTTTGCCGGGGGTTAACTCCCAGTGGCTGAGCCCGCTGTTGATCGCCGGGGCGCTTACGCCGGAGGGGATCACCATCGTGGAGGACAAGCTGATGGAACGCCCCTATGTGGATATGACCATGAGCTGGATTCGGCAGGCGGGCGGGATCGTCAGCCAACGGGACTACGAGGAGTTCACGGTCCCGGGAGGCCAGCGCTACCGGGGCTTCGAAGCGGAGATCCCCGCGGACTGGGGCAGCTCCGGGTACCCCATGGTCGCCGCCGCCGTCACCGACTCCAAAGTCACCTTCGTGAATATGGACCCCGACGATTTCGCCGGAGAGCGGGCCTACCCCCACATCATCCGGGCCATGGGGGGCCGGGTGACCTTCGAAAACGGAGGCCGGACCGTGACCGTGGAAGGGGGACGGGAGCTGCAGGGCCTGGAAATCGACTGCTCGGGCACCCCGGACGCCGTGCCGGCCCTGGCCGTTCTGGGTTGCCGGGCCCAAGGGCAGACCCGGCTCAAGAATATCGAGGCCAGCCGCCTGAAAGAGACGGACCGGACCCGGTCCATCCTGGAAGAACTGACCAGGATGGGCGGCCGTTTTCAGGAGACGCCCGACAGCCTGACCATCTACCACTCGGAGCTGAAGGGCGCCCGCATCGACGGCCGCCACGACCACCGGATCGTCATGGCCACGGCGGTGGCCGGACTGATGGCCGAGGGCGAGACCATCGTGGAGGGGGCCGAGTGGGCGGGGGTTTCCTTTCCGAATTTTTATGAAGTCTTCACCTCGCTGGGGGCCGACCTCCGGCGGCTGGAAAGCGACTAACCTTTGGCCGGGGGCTGTCCCCCGGCGGCGGAGCGCTTTCAGCCAAGGGGAGACCCTAAACGGCGCCCCGCACAACTACGGAAGGAGGATACGAAAAATGAAGAGCATCACGGCAGGGAAGGCGCTGTTATTTTTCGGGCTGGTGGCCGCCGGGGTATTCCTGGCCGGCGCAGCGGTCCAGGCCCAGACGGAATTTCCCACCCATCCGATCAACCTCTGGGTAGGGCTGCCCCCCGGAGGCTCAGCCGACGTTTTGGCCCGGGCCCTGGCGGAAGCGGCCGAAAAGGGTCTGGGTCAGAAAATCGTCGTGGTCAACAAGGCCGGAGGGGGAGGGGCGGTGGCCGCTTCCCTGCTCACCAAGGAGAAGCCCGACGGCTATACCCTGCTGCTGACCACCGATACAGCCATTACCCGGGCGCCCCATCTCAGCCAGCTCCAGTACGACCCTTTCAATGACTTCGATCATTTCCTGATCGTGGCCCAGTGGAAAACGGTTTGGACCGTGAAGAAGGACAGCCCCTTTAAAACCTGGCCGGACCTGGTCAACTGGGCCAAGAAAAATCCGGGACAGCTCACCTTCGGCCACTGCAGCGCTTCCTCCTTTTATTTCGGCATGGTCAAGATCGCCAAGCTGGAGGGCTTCACCTTCCGCAGCGTCCCCTATGCCTGCGACGGACCCACCATGACGGCGGTGCTGGGCGGCCATGTGCAAGTGGGCGGAGGGACCGCCGCGCCCTACCGGAGCCACGTGCTCGCGAACAATGTGCGGATTCTCCTGGCGGACGAGAAGGTCGCCTATGCGGCGGGGCACGGACCCCAGACCACTTTCAAGGACCTGAAGTACAACTTCGAAGTGCCCCTCCTGGCGATTATCCTGGCCCCCAAAAATATGCCGGCGCCGGTGAAAAAGACCCTGGAAAAGGCCCTTACGGAGGCACTGAAAAGCGCAAGCCTCACCAAATTGGCGGAAGACCAGGAGGCGGTCCTCCTGCCCGTGAAAGGGGAATCCTATACCGACTTTCTAAAGAAGACCAGCGCCCTTTACGAAGAGCTGGTAAAGGAAGCCGGTCTGCATAAGACCCAGAAAAAGAATTAGCCCGGCCATGAGCCCTTTGCCAGGATCCGGCCGGCCATGAAAACCGCGGAGGTGGTTACCGGTCTGTTTTTCGCCGCAGTGGGCGGGGGCGCCTGTGCCCTGGCCTACCGGCTCGGGCTGGGAAGCATCGGCCAGCCGGGTCCCGGTTTCTTTCCGCTCGTCATCGCCGCCCTCTTGGGTCTCATGTCCCTGGGCCTTCTGGTAAAGGGCTGCCTGCCTACCAAAACGGGTCCGCGGCCCCCCAGGTTTTTTCACCGGGCGGACTGGGGCCGGCCCCTCCTGACCCTGGCCGCCCTGGTGGGCTATGGGATCTTCTTCCGGCGGGCCGGTCTGATCGTCTCGACCTTCGTCTTCCTGATGATCCTGGTGGGAGGCGTGGGCCGTCAAAAACCGGCCCTCGCTTTCATCGTCTCGGCGGCAACCGCCGGGGCCGTTTATCTGCTCTTCGTAGTCCTGCTCGGGGTGCCCCTTCCGGCCGGCACCTGGTTTTCCGCCCAGGGAGATTGACGTGGATTTCGGCCAGCATATTATATACGGGTTGCTGGTGGCCCTGGAGCCGGTGAATCTCCTCTACTGCTTCATCGGCGTTTTCACCGGGACCCTCATCGGTGTTTTGCCCGGCATCGGACCGGTGGGCACCATGTCGCTGCTGCTGCCCGTCACCTTTCACGTGTCTCCCGTGGGAGCGATCATCATGCTGGCCGGCATCTACTACGGCTGCCAGTACGGCGGATCCATCACGGCCATTCTGGCCAATATTCCCGGAGAGGCCTCCAGCGTCACCACCTGCCTGGACGGTTACCAGATGGCCAAGCAGGGCCGGGCCGGCGTGGCCCTGGGCGTATCCGCGATCGGGTCCTTCGTGGCCGGCACCCTGACCATTGTGGCCTTGATGTTCCTGGCTTATCCGCTGGCCCAGACCGCCCTTAAGTTCGGACCGCCCGAATATTTCGCCCTCATGTGCCTGGGCCTGGTAATGCTCACCTTTCTCAGCCAGAAATCCATGTTCCGCTCCCTGATGATGGCCCTGGTGGGCCTGCTCATCGGCCTGGTGGGCCTGGATCCTTTCGAGGCCAGTCCGCGGTTCGACTTCGGCTATCCGGAGCTGATGGACGGGGTGGGCATCGTGCCCCTGGTCATGGGGCTTTTCGGTATCTCCGAGGTCCTGATGAATCTCGGGGAGACCCGGGAGCGGGAGGTCTATAAAACCGAGATCAGCGGGCTCCTTTCTTCCTTGAAGGAGACCTGGACGGCCAAATGGGCCGTGCTCCGGGGCACGGTGCTCGGGTTTTTCCTCGGCATCCTCCCGGGCGGCGGGGCGGTCCTCAGCTCCTTCGTATCTTACGCCCTGGAAAAAAGGATTTCGAAGCACCCCGAGAAGTTCGGCACCGGCGCCATTGAAGGGGTGGCCGCCCCCGAGTCGGCCAACAACGCGGCGGCCCAGTCCTGTCTGATCCCGCTTCTGTCTTTGGGCATTCCGCCCAACGTGGTCATGGCCGTTCTTTACGGCGGACTCCTCATCCACCGCATCCAACCCGGTCCCTTTCTGGTGAAAGACCACCCCGATGTTTTTTGGGGGCTGGTGATGAGCATGTATATCGGCAACATCATGCTCCTGGCCCTGAACCTCCCCCTGATCGGCATCTGGGTGCGGATTCTCAAGATCCGTTACGCTATCCTTTTCCCGCTGATCCTGCTGTTTTGTCTGATCGGGGTCTATTCCGTCAACAACTCCGTTTTTGACATTTACCTCATGATCTTCTTCGGCCTGGCGGGCTATCTGCTGCGGAAGGCCGGCTTCGAGCCCGCCCCCCTGGCCATGGCCTATGTCCTCAGCCCCCTGCTGGAGACCAGCTTCCGCCAGTCCCTCAGCCTCTCCGGCGGAAGTCCCGGGATCTTCCTGGCCCACCCCATTTCCGTAGTCTGCCTGGGTCTGGCCCTGGTCCTCCTCGTTTTCCAGATCGCCTCCTCCTGCCGGTCCCGGTGGCGTCTGCCCCTGTCCCCGGAGACCGAGGCCTGTCAGGAAACGGCGGGGAATCCAGCGATGTCGGACCCCGGTAGCAAAGAAATCGGGACCGGAACGCGCCGGAAACGGGATCGATGAAATGATCAAGCGGCGGGCGGCGCTGCGGCGCGGAATAATGGTCTGGTGGGCCCTGCTTTTCTATGGCCTGATCCCGGAAACGGCGGATCTCTGGGCCTATACCTACAACTACCACAACCGGACCGGCCAGACCCTGCGCCTGACGGTGGAACTCTACGACGATGGGGCCCGCACCCTGCCGCTCGGGACCGAGGCAACGCAAACCATGGTCTCGCCCTTCCTGTTGAAAAGCTGGAGCGCCGAGGCCCTGCTCGACGGCCGCTGGCAGCAGGTCCTGCATCTGACCTGTGATTTTCTCCCCGGCGACCACGCCTTTTCCATTTACGTGCAAGAGGATCGAAACGATCGGGGGGAAAGCACCCGGGTTTGGAATGTCCGCTCCGGAAATGAATAAGGTCCCGCCCCGCGCTTTTACCGACCCTGACCGGCGCCTCCGCCAAGCTTCCTGATGGTTCCGCCGATCCCCTCCACGATAACCTTCTCGCCGATTTCCACGACTGAGAGTCCCAGACGTTTGGCCAGTCCGACGGTCAGCCGCGAGAGCATGTTTTCCCGCAGGCTGAAAGTCGGGTTGTCGATACGGCCCTGTCCCTCGAAGTTCAGAACGATCCGGTTTTTATTGTCTTTGAGCAGGGCGAGGACCATTTTGCGGGGAACGCCGACGAACAGACCGGAGGCGCCTGTTTTGGGGGCTAAGGTCAGGTCCCTCAGTACGACCTGCGTGGGGGCGTGGAGGGTTTTCCCCCGAATGGTCAGGTTCATGTCCGCGTCGAAGGTCCCCCCGGTAATCCGGGCCTCCCCCTGTTTGTGAATATAGGGGCTCAGCCGCAACAGGGCGACATTGCGCAGTTGCACCCGGGAAGCGTGGTCCGCGGTTTTAAGGTTCATTTTGCCTGAAATTTCGATCGTTCCCGGGGGTCCGGGGCCGGGGATCCGGCCCGAGGCCTGGTAGTCCGCCCAGATATCCTGGAAAGGGTAGGACAGGCGGTGCATCTCCCCCGACCAATTGGTGACCTCCAGCGCCTGGGGCGGCCGGGCAATTTTTCCATCCAGAAAGAGAAACCGGCCGTCGGTGACCCGGAGGTTTCTAAGGAGGTAGAATCGGGGGCGATCCCTTTCCGGGGTCTGATCCGAAAGGCCTTTCTTTTTTCGGGGGAAGGGGCTGACCAGGCGGCCCCGGGCATCGGTGGCGAGCTTTACGCTGGGCCCGCTCAGGGTGAGATCGGCGACAATTCGTCTGCCGCCGGCGACTTCCTCGGTGGATCCGGTCAGGCGGTAGGAGGCGGTCTGCAGGACCGGCCCATGGGGCTCCTCGTTAAAGAGGCTCAGGTTGTCTCCCGCCAGGTCGAAGGCAAACTGCTCCCGGAAAAAATTGATGGAGCTGTTCAGGTCCAGCCTTCCCGAAGCCAGGGGACCGGACAGGAGGGCCCGGGCGGTGAATGGAACGGGGTGGTCTCGATGGGGATAGACCAGGTCCCTGATCTCCAGCCGCACCTCTTCCGCCTTCAGCTCGTTGGGGCCGGAAAGATGCCGGGCCTGGTAGAAGATCGTTCCCTTGAGGACCGCCCGATCCAGTTGGTGTATTCCTATCCGCGCCAGTTGCTGCAGGGCCTTCTGGAGGACGTAAACCGGTACGGGCAGGATCAGCAACCCGGTCCGGTCCTGCTCGATCCTTAAAACCAACCCGTCGGCCTCTAAGCTGGAGATCGAAAACCCTTTGTGGAACAGGCTTAGCCAGTCGGGCCGCAGTTCGACGGTCTGGGCGGTAAGGACCGTAAGCCCTTGATTGAGAATCTGAATCTTCCGGGCCTTGATCGATCCCCAGCCGATCAATATTTCCTCCGCCCGGAACCGGTCCCCGAAGTGTTTCTCGATCCGCTGCTTCACGATGGCGCCGGAAAATCCGGCGACCAGGACCACGGCCAGGATAAAGACCAGGACCGGGGTGACGAAAAGGATCACCCATTTTTTACGGGACCGGTTTCCGGCCCCCCTACCCGGCCTGGATCCGCTCATATCCTTTTTCCTGAATTAAGGGCGAATTAAAGCGCCCGGTTTGATCTGAGGGCGCGATCCACCTCGGCCATTTTTTTCTCGTCCACCACCCCCCCTTTTTTTCCAAGCCGATGTCGTTCTGGATGGTCAGGGCCGGCCTTTTCCCAGCCTGTTCGCTGCTTCGGGCCGGATTCCAATTGACCAGCCAGACCTCACCGCGCCAAGGGAAGGCATTCATCGCTGTTCACTTCCCGTTGGGCTTCCAGGGTTATTTCGGAAAACTCACGGTCTTCCTCGGCCATTTCACGGTAGCCCTGGGCCATCAGGTCCTCGGTCCGCTTTTTCAACCACAGGGTAATTTTTTCCTTGGTTTTCATGAGTCCCTCATTTAATTCATATAATCTATCATATTAATAATCTTATTTAATATCCTGTCAAATTGAATTACCCGGGCGGGCCCACAATTAAAAGAGACACTACGCTTCAAGATTGCTAAAATTAAGCTTGCGGTTTGTCTTTTCGAGTTTCCCAGCTTGAGGGAGTAGATCATGATCAAGGAAGCCATCGCCCAAGTGGTCGCCGGGGAGAACCTGGGCGAAAAGGAAATGGAAGGCGTCATGGAGGAAATCATGACCGGGCAGGCCACCGCGGCTCAGATCGGCGCCTTTCTCACCGCCCTGCACCTCAAGGGGGAAACGGTGGAAGAGATCACCGGGGCGGCCAGGATGCTGAGGGCCAAAGCCCTGCGGATCCGCGTCAACAAAAGGGAAATCCTTCTGGATACCTGCGGCACCGGCGGCGGCCTCAGCACCTTCAATGTTTCCACGGCCACGGCCTTCGTCGCCGCCGGGGCCGGGGTCCGGGTGGCCAAGCACGGCAACCGGGCCGTTTCCAGCCGGGCGGGCAGTGCCGACGTTTTGGAAAGCCTGGGGTTCAATCTGCATCTCAGCACCGGCGAGGTGGAAAGATCCATCCGGGAAATCGGCATCGGCTTTCTCTTTGCCCCCCTCTTTCACGGGGCCATGGAACAGGTCGCCAGCTCCCGCCGGGAGATCGGGATTCACACCATTTTCAATCTCCTCGGGCCTCTGACCAATCCGGCCGGGGCCTCGGCGCAGGTCCTGGGGGTTTACGACCCGGCCCTGACGGAAAAGCTGGCCCGGGTGCTCGAGCGCCTGGGGACCCGGGAGGCCTTCGTGGTCTGCGGGGAAGGCCCCTACGATGAAATCAGTATCTGCGGCCCGACCCATATCGCCCATCTCAAAGACAAGCGGGTCCGCACCTTCGACTTCTCACCGGAAGAGGTGGGATTCCAACGGGCCCGGCCGGAGTCCATTCAAGGAGGGGACGCCGCCGAGAATGCCCGGATTATCCGGGCCATCCTGGACGGCGAACCCGGTCCCAGGCGGGAGATGGTCCTTTTGAACGCCGCCGCGGCCTTCATGATCGTCGGCCTGGACCGGACCTTTCCGGAGGGCGCAAAAAGAGGGGCCGCTACCATCGATTCCGGCCGGGCCCGGGAGAAGCTGGAACAATTGATCGCCTTCAGCCAACAATGGAACAAGAGTCATGCGTAGGAATACGGGGTTAGGAGATAATTATTAATTGGGCCTTTAGAATAATGCTTTCACCGCAGAGGCGCAGAGGGCGCAGAGACTATTTTTTTCAGAAATCGGGAGATACCGATTTCTGAAAACCTTCCGGCCTGCGGCGCTTGATAAAAAACCCAATTTGTTAAAATAGTGGGGCTTTCTTTGGCGTCCCGCCACAGGTGCGATCCTGCCGGTTCTGGATCTCAAAAATCTTTCAAAAGTAATTTTAGTGGGGTATAAAACGGGCAGAGGATTTCATTCGGGAAGCGACGAAGT
>JACRCK010000146.1 GCA_016219065.1 Deltaproteobacteria bacterium | reverse complement strand
TAAATGACTAACTATAAAAGTAATGAATTTATAAGACTTATCGTCCTCACCGGCGGCAACATTAATTTTTTTTTCTTCCAGCGCCTTTTATCCGGACCGGCGGCTTAAAAAAATTGGCATCATTCCGGAAACATGGTAGTCTTTAACATCACATGCGGCCGGTCCATCCGGCCGCCAGGGAGAAGCCATGAAAGAAAAAGTGCAGGAGGCCCTCAATAAAGTGCGGCCCCAATTACAGGCCGACGGCGGCGACGTGGAGCTGGTGGAGATCGGGGAAGGAGGGGTGGTCAAAGTGCGCCTGACCGGGGCCTGCGGGGGCTGCCCCATGTCGCAGATGACCTTGAAAATGGGGATCGAAAAATTCCTGAAGCAGCAGGTTCCGGAAGTGACCCGGGTGGATTCCGCCTGAGTTCAAAAAAATCAATTTTTGGGGTTGGGGGAAAAACCGCCGAACAGGGACTCAAGTAAAGGCATTTTATATTAAATTTTTACAGCCGTTGTTCGTGACAAATTCTCAGAACAACGGCTGTAAAAATTTAACGGTGGTATTTCTCGCCCGCCTGGAAGGTGAGAAAACGGTACAACTGTTCGGTCAGCACCAGGGCGGACATTTCGTGGGTAAAGGTGAGCGGTGACAGGGAGAGGACCCGGTCGGCTTTCGCCAGCAGAGCAGGAGCCAGGCCCAAAGGACCCCCGACGATAAAATAGGCCCGCGTCTGCCCCTGATCGGCATAGCGGGTCAGCAGGGAAAAAAATTTTCGGGAATCCGCCGGCGTTCCCAGCCGGTCCAGGGCCAGCCAGACCCCGTTCCGGGGGATTTTCTCCAGGATACGGGCCGCCTCCCGTTCCAGGATCACCGGAGGGGCGGACCCTTTGGCTATCTTTTCCTCCTTAACCGGCAGGACCTGAAAGTCGGCATAATGGGCGATCCGCCCCTGATAGAGCCGCAGTCCTGCGGCAATAAAAGGCTCCTTGATTTTCCCGACGGTTACCAGAAAATACTTCATGGCCTCCCCTTGAGCGGGGAAAAATCATCCGACGGATCGGTCGGATCCGACCGATCCGTCGGATGTCGCTACAACTTCAGCAACTTCGCCACCTGTCCGGCGGTCTGGGCCACGAACCGGGGATAAGCCGGATCGTTCGCCCGGGGCGGGATCCCGGTCCCGGCCGCCCGCGGGGCGTTCTGGAGCGACCTTTTGGGCCGCACCGCAAAACCGGGGGGAAAGCTGTTGTGGAAATACATATCCTGAAACCCTGAAAATTTAAGGGCATGGGCGGTGGCAGCGAGCACGGCCGTTTCCCGACGGCTGATCTTCTTCTCCTTTAGGGCCTGGACCAGCCCGGCCAGGCTTTCCCCCCCCTGGGTGCAGGCGATATGCCCGTTGCGGTTGGCCAGGAGCATATGGTCCATGATCTCCTGTTCCTTAACCTCCACGATGAAGACGTTCCGGCGCCCGGACCATTCATTGTACTGTTCGACCAATTGGATCACCCGGGGCATGGAGACCGGGTTGCCGATCATGGCCGCCTGGGCGACGCTGGGCCTCACCGCCACCGGCTTGAAAACCCGCTTGCGGGGGGCCGACTCCAGGTAATACTGGTATACCGGGTTGGCATGGCGGGACTGGACGCCGACGATCTTGGGTAAGCTCGCGATCAACCCGTAGCGGGCCAGCTTCAAAAAACCGGACAGGATGGCGGTGATATTCCCGGCATTACCGATGGGCACCAGGAGCGCCAGCCGGTCACACTGGTAGTCCAGGGCCTGGGCGACTTCGAAGGCATAGGTTTCCTGACCCAGGATGCGCCAGGCATTTTTGGAATTGAGCAGGGCGACGGGATAGTGTTCGGAGAGGTACTCCACGATCTTCATACAGTCGTCGAAAACCCCGGGGATCTCGATCACGGTGGCGCCGCTGCCCAGCGGCTGGGAAAGCTGCTGGGGGGTCACCTTGCCCTGAGGGAGCAACACGGCCGAGCGGACCTCGTCGCCCAGATAGGCGGCGTACAGGGCGGCCGAGGCCGAAGTGTCGCCCGTGGAAGCGCAGACGGCCAGGATGTTTTTTTGTTTCTTGGCCTGCAGCAGGTACTGGAGATAGCTCAAGGCGCAGGCCATGCCCCGGTCTTTGAAGGAGGCACTGGGATTCTGGCCTTCGTTCTTGAAATAAAAGGGGAGGCCGATGCGCCGGATCAAGGCGGGATTGGCCTGGATCAGGGGTGTATGTCCTTCGCCGAGGTACAGGACCGCCTTCAGGGGCATGACCGGCGCGACCAGTTCCTGATACCGGAAAATCCCCTGCAGGGCCGGTTCGGTGAGCATCCGCCGGTAGTCAAAAAGGCGACGCCAGTGGGCGCCGCTGCGGGCCTGGATAAAGCGGTCGTCGCGATTTTCGATCAGCAGGACGCCACCGCAATCGGGACAGGTGTACAACAGTTGATCGATGGCCTCACGGCGGCGGCAGGCCAGGCAGGTATATTCCAACTCCCCCCGGGGGACCGGGAGCAGGTGCGGTTGAATGGCTTTGGGAAAGTCCTGGAGTTCCATGGCGGCTCCTTGATTTTTTTTTATCCTAGAGGCAAAAAGGGTAGGGTGTCAACTCAAATGAAAAATGATCTTTTATTGGAAACCATTTTATTCGACATGGACGGCGTCCTGGTGGACAGCATGGCCTTGCATCGGGAATCCTGGCAGGAGATTCTGGGCCGCTTCGGCATTCGGCTGGCCGATGAATTCGTCTACCGCCATGAAGGGGCCATGGGCCTGGAGGTGATCGCGGGGATCTTTCAACAACACCGGGTGGCCTTTGAACCGGACCTCCTGGAAGGGATCTACCAGCTCCAGAACCGGTTGTTTCAGGAGCGTTATTTAGACCGGGTGCGCCTGTACCCGCAGACCCTGCCCTTGCTGGCCCGTTGCCGGGACCGGGGACTTCAACTGGGCCTAGTAACCAGTTCCCGTTTAAACCTGGTGGAGCGGATCTGGCACGAGGAACAATTGCGTTGTTTTGAAACGGTGGTGACCGCCGACCGGGTCGAACGTTTCAAACCCAATCCGGATCCCTATCTGCAGGCTTTGAACGATTTGGACCGGCAGGCCGGGGAATGCCTGGTGGTCGAAAACGCCCCGGCCGGCATTCAGGCCGCCAAAGCAGCCGGATTGAAGTGTTTCGCCGTCGCCTCCACATTATCGCCCGAACATCTGCAGGAGGCCGATCGGATTTTCCCCGACTTGAGCGCCCTGGCCGTTTATTTAATGGAAGAATAAAAAATGCTCTTTATTTTTATTCTTCCATGTCTGATAAGATATATTATGTAAACTAATTAAAGAAACTTTATGCCCGTTGCGGGCTGTTTTTAAAAATCCGATGGATCGGTCGGATCCGACTGATCCGTCGGATGATGCCCCATCCCCCAAGGAACAGATTGAGGGCCTATCGGGATCAGGTTTTAATTAAAAATCGCCGTTACAAACTCTTTGGGATCGAACGGCTGCAGATCTTCCGTTTTCTCTCCAATTCCGATATAGCGGATCGGCAATTTCAGTTCATGGCTGATCCCGACGACGACCCCGCCCTTGGCCGTCCCATCCAGCTTGGTCAGGATGAGACCGTTGATCTCCATGGCCTCGTGAAATAAACGGGCCTGGGAAATGGCATTCTGACCCATGGTGGCGTCCAGAACCAGCAAGGTCTGGTGCGGGCCGGCGGGCAATTCCTTTTGAATGGTCCTGCGAATTTTCTTTAATTCTTCCATCAGGTTGACCTTGGTGTGCAGCCTGCCGGCCGTGTCGATCAGGACGATGTCCGTCCCCCTGGCCCGGGCCGCTTTCAAGGCATCGAAAACCACAGCCGACGGGTCGGAACCTTCTTTTTGGCGGATGATTTCCGCCCCGGCCCGGGAGGCCCAGATCTCCAGTTGCTCTCCGGCGGCCGCGCGAAAGGTGTCGCCGGACACCAGCATGACTTTTCGTCCTTCTCGGGTAAACTGGGAGGCCAGCTTGCCGATCGTGGTCGTCTTGCCCACCCCGTTGACCCCGATCACCAGAACGACAATCGGTTTTTCAATATAATCAACTGTTTTTTCAGGTATTTCCAGAAAGCTGAGGATCTCCTGCTGCAGGTAGGCTTTCAGCTTTTCCGGATCGTCCAGCTCTTTCCGTTTAACTTTCTGCTGCACTTTTTCTATCAGAGACTGAGCGGTTTCCACACCCAGATCGGAGGTGATCAGGATCTCTTCCAGTTCATCCAGCAGATCCTCGTCGATTTCCTTCTTCCCCAGTACGAGCGTATCGACCCGGCTGACCAGGGTTTCCCGGGTTTTGATCAACTTTTCCTTCAGGCGCTGATAAAAACCACCCCGGTTTTCCTTAGGCGCCTGGTTTTCAGGAACGACGGGACCGGTTTTCGCTGGGTATTCAACAGCGGTCTCCTCTTCGGTAACTCCTTTTTTCCTGAACAATTTCAACATGATGATTTCCTTTCTATAAACCAAAACTTGACGTCCGTTGGGCTTTCGGCGCGATCGTCAAGCTTGCCTAACAGGTGTAAAGAAATCAGGTCAATAAAGCAACGATAAAAAAAGGGGCCTGAATGGGCCCCGGATTATTCAACACCGATTGTTCCAGCCGCGATTTCAGTTCTGCAGGTGTTCCAGACGTACCGATACGAGTTTGGAAACGCCCGGCGTTTCCATGGTGACCCCGTAGAGGGAGTCGGCCATCTCCATGATCCGCCGGTTGTGCGTCACCAGAATGATCTGGGATTCCTGGACCAGCCCGTGAACGAATTTCTTGAACCGTTCCACGTTCGCCTCGTCCAGGAAGGCGTCGATTTCATCGAGGAGACAGAAGGGGCTGGGTTTGACCAGATAGATGGAAAATATCAGGGCCAGGGCCGTCAAGGCCTTTTCACCGCCGGATAACAGGGTCATATTGGTCACCCTTTTCCCCGGGGGGTGAACCAGGATGTCTACGCTGGCCTCCAGAGGTTCCTCTTCATTGGTCAGGGAAAGTTTGGCCGTTCCGCCGCCGAACAGTACCGGGAATACCCGGTCCATGTTTTCCTGGATGGCTTTAAAGGTGGACAAGAACAGCTCCTTGGAGGTGGCGTTGATTTTTTGAATGGCCCGTTTCAGGCCGTCCATCGATTTTTGGAGATCTTCCTCCTGGGCTGCGTAAAAATCATGCCGTTCCTTGAAGGCCTGGTATTCTTCGATGGCCACCAGGTTGACTTCACCCATCTGGTCCAGCTTTTCCCGCAGCTCCTGCCTTTTCTTTTCCAGGTCCGCCAGCGCTTCCGGCTCCGGCTGGGGGCTATCGAAGATCGCCTGGGGGTCCAGACCGAACTGCTCGAAGGCCTTTTCCTTTAGATGCTCCAACCGCATTTCGGCCTGGGCGTTTTGCAGGCTCAGCTCTTTTTCGAGGGCTTCCTTTTCTTCCAGGCGGACCCGCTTTTCCTTCAACTCGGCTTCCACTTCCGTTTTTTCCTGGAGGGTCTTTTCCCGGTTGCGGTTTTTTTCCAAGGTCGCGGCTTCCAGGTCGGCCAGCTCTTTTCCCAATTCCGCCAAGCGGGCCGTTCCGTCGGCCAGGCGAGCGGCCAATTCCTGCTGGAGCCTGGAGATCTGGTCCAATCGCGCCCGGAGTTTCCCTTCCCGATTCCGGCGATCTCCCAGGGATTCCTCCAGTCTTTTCCATTCCCGGTTCAGGTGTTCGCCCTTCTCCCGCATGGCCGAAAAACCGGTCTGCACCTGGGTCAGGAACTCGCGGCCTTCCTCCAATTGTTCTTCCAGAAACTTAAGCTGCTGTTCATCCTCCTGGATACCGGATTTGATCCGGGCGATTTCTTGATCTAATACGGTCTCCTCCAGGCGATAAGCCTCTTCCTGGCTGTCTTCCTCCAGAACCTGGGAGCGGGTTTCTTCTTCTTCCAGGGCCAGGATCTCCAGGCGCCGTTGGATCGGCTTGGCTTCTTCCTGGTAGCCGAAGAGCCTTTTCTCCAGTTCCTGGAGCCCTATTTCCACTTCGCGCAGCCTGTCGGTCTGGACCGTGATGCGGGCCGCAATCTCCCGAACCGCATTTTCCTGGACGGCCCGGGCCTCTTTTTTCAAGGCCAATTTTTCATCCCATTCGCGGAGCCGGTCCTCCAGACTCCGGATGCGGTTCTTTTGAATGAGAATCCCGCCTTCCCCGTCTCCGGCGCTTCCTCCGGAAATAATTCCCTGGCGATTGATCAGGTCTCCTTCCGGGGTCACGGCGGACAGTCCCCCCCCCTGGCTTTGGCAAAGGGCCCAGCCCTCCTCCACCGAGGGAACCAACAGGTAGGACCCGAGCAGCCGTTCCAGCCAGCCCTTCAGTTCCGGTTGCGCGGTCACTTTTGACAGGAGCGGCTTAAACCCGTTTACTGCCGCCACGGGCAGGTGTCCCGGATCGCCCTGGAGGGAGGTGTTCAAGGCGATAAAGGCGGCTTTCCCTCTTCCGGAGGTTTTCAGCAGGCGGATGCCTTCGAGGGCCTCCCGAGAATCTGCGACCAATACAGCCTGGAGGGCCTCGCCCAGGGCCGCTTCCACCGCCGTCTCAAAGCCGGGCTCGGTTTCGATACCCTGGGCCAGGAGTTGAGCGGTCTCTCCGCAGCGATGGAGGCGTTCAAAAAAATTCTCTTGGAAAAGAACACGGACGCCATTCTGGAAACTTTGAAAGCTGTTTTGAATGTCCCGCAGGTTTTTAATCTGCACCTGATCTTCGTGCCGGCCTTTTTCCAGATCGAGCAGTTCGCCCGCGGTCTGCCTGAAGAGTTCTTCCTGCTCCTGTTTCAGGAACCGGGCGGCGGCTAGGTCATTCTTCAATTCTTCCCGGATCCGCTGTTTCTCGGAAATTTCCTGCCCGATTTCCCCGGAGAGCGTTCCCAGGTGGGCGAGCCGTTCGTTTAACTGATTTTTTTCTTCCACCTGGCGGGTTGTCCGCAGACGGCGGTTCTCCCGAAGCTGCACCAATCCCAGCAACCGGTTGCGGACCCGGGTCTGATCGTTCAGCGTGGTCAGCAACCGGTCTTTCTTTTTTTCCACCTCCGCCTGGGCTTGGTGGGTTTCACTCTTCAAGCGGGCCACCGCCTCCTCCTGGGAGGTCACCTGGGCCCTTTCCCGGTTCAAGCGTTCGTTATAGGTTTCCAGCTCTTCCCGGAGCACGGTCGCTTCCCCTTCGGCGGTCTCCAGCCAGGTCCCGATCTCGGTGAGTTCCTTTTCGATCTGCCTGGCCTCGCCGGCCGACTGCTGCTGCTCCTGGCGGGCCTGTTCCTGAAGCATTTCTCCCCGTTCCCGGGCCGCCTGTTGCCGATAGAAAGCCTCCTGAACGGCGCGCAACTCCTCTTCCAGGGCCTGCAGGGACCCGGCGATCCCGCCCAGACGGTCCTCGATCCCCAGGCTTTCACTGCGCAGGGTTTCCACGGCCCGCCGGCTTGCCGTCTGGTCGCCCTCCAGGCGCTTTTTCTCTTCCAGCAGGTCCCGATAATCCCGGGCCGTCAGGGTCAGTTCGATTTCCTTCAATTCCCGGCGGTTTTCCTTATAGCGCTCCGCCTTTTTGGCCTGGCGATGCAGGGAATTCATCTGTCGCCGGACTTCGGCGATGACATCGTTCACCCGGAGCAGGTTCTGTTCCGTGGCCTCCAGTTTACGCAGGGTCTCCTGTTTCCGATGTTTATATTTGGAGATGCCGGCGGCTTCCTCGATCCAATGGCGCCGATCCTCGGCTTTGGAGTCGATGATGGCCCCTACCCGGCCCTGTTCGATCACGGCATAGGTCCGGCTGCCGGCGCCGGTACCCAGGAACAAGTGGGTGATATCCTTTAAACGACAGGGCCGGTTGTTGATGGAGTATTCGCTCTCGCCGTCCCGGAAGAGCCGGCGGGTGATAACCACTTCGCTGAATTCGGACAATTCCGGCGGCAGGCTGCCGTTGTCGTTTTCCAGGACCATCGAGACCTCGGCCATGCCGACCGAGCCCTTCCCGGTCGAGCCGGCGAAAATGACATCCTCCATCCCCTTGCCCCGGAGTTGCCGGGGGCTTTGCTCCCCCATCACCCATTTAATGGCGTCCACGATATTGCTTTTCCCGCAGCCATTGGGACCGACCACCCCGCTGATCCCCTTGGGAAAGGGGATCACGGTTTTCTCGGGGAAGGACTTGAAGCCGTTTAGTTCCAGTCGTTTGATTCGCATAGACCGGATTCTAATGAATGGCGGATGGAGTTGTAAAGGAAAAAATACTATAAAGGGTATTTTTTTAAAAAGGGGATACTATATATAGTAGGAGACAACTTGCCGTGGTTTTTAAAATCATCCGACGGATCGGTCCGATCCGACCGATCCGTCGGATGAAAAGCGTTAAGTGGAAAACCCGGAAAAAATGGCCACCCGGTTGAAATAGCCGGTCAGTTGAAAAAGCAGGGCCAGACGGTTTCGTTTCACAGCCTCATCCGGGGCCATGACCAGGACCTGATCGAAGAAGCGGTCGATATAGGGCCGTAACCGGGCCAGATGCTGGAGATAGGTCTGGAATTGTTTTTCCGCCAGGGAGCGTTTCAGCACCTCCTCCAGGCTTTGCATTTGTTCGAAAAGGTCGCGTTCGGCTCCCTCGATCAGCCTTTCTTCCGCAACCGACCCAGCTTCCTCCGACCGGAGCCCTTTCAGGATATTCAGGGCTCTTTTGCAGCCCGCCGCCAGGGAGGAAAAATCGGCCTGTTGCTGGAATTCATGGATGGCCCGGGCGCGGAGCCGGACTTCGCCCAGGTCGTTCCAGCCGGCGGCCAGGACCGCCTCCACCGCTTCCCGACTCAGACCGGCTTCGGTCAGCAGATGGCCCAGACGGAGGGTGAAAAACTCCAGCAGGCCCCGGCCGACCTGCGCGGTATCCAGTTGGGGGAAACGGACCTTATACGGCGCCAGGGCCTCCGTAAGGATACGGTCCAGGGGAAAGGTGTAGTCTTTGCCCCAGGCGACCAGAATGGCTCCCTGGGCCTGGCGCCTCAGGGCGTAGGGATCGGCCGAACCGGTGGGTACCTGGCCGATGGCGAAAAAGCCGGCCAGGCTGTCCAGCCGATCGGCCAGGCCGACGAGGGCCCCGGCCTGGGTCTGGGGCAGCCGATCGGAC
>JACRCK010000144.1 GCA_016219065.1 Deltaproteobacteria bacterium | reverse complement strand
CTTTAAGCCTAGATGATCTCCAGGTCGTCCTGCATGGCTCCGGAGGCCTTGATGGCCTGGAGGATGGAAATCAAGTCCCGGGGGGTTACCCCGATGGCATTCAAGGCCTGGACCACTTCACCCAGACTGACCCCCTGAGGAACGACCATCAGTTTATTCCCCTCTTCCTGGGCGGCCACATCCGTATCCGGGGTGACGACCGTGGCCCCGCCGGGAACGGCCAGCGGCCCGGTCGCCGGACGGTTCCCGGAACCCGGCCGACCGGTCCCGGCCCGGGGAGCGGCCCCGGGAGCTAAAGCGGTACCGCCGGCCGCGGATCCCGGGGCGGCACCCGGGGCAAAGGGCAGGGGCTGGGAAACATTTAAATTTTCCTTGATTTGAATACTGAGGTTGCCGTGGGCCACGGCGACCGTGGAAATGCGGACGTTTTCCCCCAGCACCACCGTGCCGGTCCGCTCGTTCAAAATAACCCGGGCCACGGCATCCGGTGTCACCTCCAGCCGTTCAATGGCCGCGATCCAGGCGGCCGGATTCTGCTGGAATTTTTCAGGAACGGCCACCAGGATCGTCCCGGAATCCACCGATAGCGCCGCTTCCCTCCCGGCAAAACGGTTGATGGCGCTTTTGACTAGATCCGCCGTGGTAAAATCCGAATTAAAAAGGGCCAGGGTCAACTCCTTTTTATTTTCCAGGCGGAGCGGTATCTCCTTCTCGATAATGGCTCCCTTGGAGATGGTCCCCACCGTAGGATGGTTTTTGGTGATTCCACCCCCGGCGTTGCCGCCGGCGGTAAATCCGCCCACGGCGATGGGACCTTGTCCCAGGGCATAGACCTGGTCATCCACTCCCTTCAGGGGCGTCATCAACAGCGTGCCCCCCAGGAGGCTCTTGGCATCCCCGATGGAGGAGATGGTCACATCGATTTTATTGCCGGTCCGGGCAAAGGGCGGGAGATTGGCCGTCACCATGACCGCCGCCACATTTTTCAATTTTATGTTGGCAAAACGTTCCCGTTCTACGTGGATCCCCATCCGCTCCAGCATGTTCAAGGTCGAACGGACGGCGAAATCGACATTGTTGGAACTGTCCCCGGTCCCGTTCAGCCCCACCACCAAGCCGTACCCCACCAGTTGATTGCTGCGAATCCCCTTGAAGGAACCGATGTCCTTCAGCCGGGCTCCCCAGCCCGGAGCCGCCGTGATGATCGTCGTCAGCAGCATCAAGACCAGCAGCTGGAATAGCTTTCGGTGGTCGGTAGTTTTCATGGCTAGCCATTTCTCCTTGAGGACATTTCGGATTTCGAGTTTCGCATTTTTAACTAAAAGGGCCAGATCCAATCCAGCAGCCGGGCCACCAGGCCGGGATGCTGTTTATCACTGACCACCCCGTAACCGCTCAACTCGATGACCGCGTCGGCGATATAGGTGGACAACACCACGTTGTTGGAGGAAATGTCCACCGGCCGGACCTCCCCTTGGATGTAGATGTACTGATTCTCGTTGTTGACCCGCACGTCCCGGGCCCCACGGATCACCAGGTTGCCGTTGGACTGCACCTTGATCACCCGGGCTGTGATGAAGGCCGTCATGCGGGAGGAGCGGGTGGTGGTCCCCTGGCCGTCGAATTTGTTGCCGAAATCAACGGTATGGGAATTGCCCAGTTCCTTGATCATGCCCAGTTGCTGGAAGGTCTCCAAGATCCCGGACCAGTTGGCCTTCAGGGCGGAGGACCGATCGAGGCCGGTGGTGGCGTTGTCCGTGGCCGAAGTGGATTCCACGACATTGATGGTGACGATGTCATTGATCCGCGCAGCCTTCAGGTCGGTGAACAGATTGGCCGCTGTGGAAACCGCGTAAATGGCGCCTTCTTCCGGCTGGGCGGAAACCGCCGGTGGCACCGCCTCCGTCGGCGGGGCATTCAGTCGGTGCGAAGTCATGGGCATGCAGGCCCCGGACAACAGCAGCAGACCTAAAACAGGCAGCCGCCAGCCTCGATTTTTAATCAATGCCATGAGCCCCTCTCAGTTTCCATCCAACTGGACCGTGCCCCCGTCCACGACCCGGCCCATCAGTTCTTTTTTGCTGCTGAGGTTGACCAGCTTCACCCGGTCGCCGCGGCGCCCGGTTTCTTTGATCTCTCCCTGGCAGGAAACCCGGATATTATTTTTATCCACGATCACTTGAACCAAGTCCCCCTTTTTTACCAGAGGCGGCACCTCCAGCAGTCCCGCGCGGATGGGGTCCTGGCCCTTGACGTTGACGATGGTCCGCTTGCCCACGATGGTTTTGGGATCGCTAACGGCGTCCGGGGGAAGACCTTTCAGGTTCAGAAGAACGAGATCGATATCCTCCTCCCGAATTTCCTGGTGTCGCTTCAGATACCGCTTGGCCACCACCACCGCTTGATATACGTCCACCAGGACGTTCACCTGCCAGCGTTTCACTTCCTGCCCCTGGCGGTAAAAAACCAGGTTGGCCCAGACCGATCCTCCTCGGCGCAGCGGTTCGGAAATCCAGACCTTGCAGGAAAGGCGACCCGCCGGGACCCAGATCGGTTCCGACACCCGAATATCCCGGATTTCCACTTTCAGGCTTTTATCCGGCAGGTTTTTGACCAGGTGGCTCTCCAGGAGGCCCGCCAGTTCCGGAAACCCCAGCTCCCGGTCTTCCCGGCCGGACGGAGTTTCTTCCAGCAAGACTTCACGGTCCCTGGAAACGCCGTAAGCCGCCGGGGCCGCGGACGGCCAGACCCCTACCAGACCCGGCAGGATCAGGGCGCAGGCTAGGACGGCGCGAAGGATCATCTTTTTTTTCACGGTGCTGACCTCCTTTTACCGTTTCAGGTTGTTGACCTGCTGCAGCATTTCATCCCCGGTCTGGATCGCCTTGGCGTTGATCTCGTAGGCCCGCTGGGCCATGATCATGGACACCATTTCCTCCACGATATCCACATTGGACATCTCCAGAAATCCCTGGCTGATGGTCCCGAACTGGTCGGTCCCGGGATTGCCTTCCACCGGATCGCCCGAAGCCTCGGTGGGAACAAAGTAATTCTGTCCGACCGCCTGGAGACCGGCGGCATTGAGAAAATCATAGACCTGCAATTGGACACTGCCCAGTTCCTTGCCGGAAGAATCCGTGGCCACCAGTTTTCCCCCCGAATCGATGGTGATCGTCGTCGCCTGGGACGGAATGGCGAATTCGGGCTGAAGGCGGCTGCCGTTGCTGTCCATGATGTTGCCGTCCTTGTCGGTTTTAAAGGAGCCGGCCCGGGTGTACACCTCCCGGTTGTTGCTGATCACCTTAAAGAACCCGCGCCCGTCGATGGCCAGGTCCAGGGGGTTGTTGGTGTGGTTGTAATCCCCCTGGCCAAAATTTTTACTGACCGAAATCACCTTGGTCCCCATGCCCACCTGGACCCCCACCGGCAACTGGCTCCCTTCGGAGGTCGACACCCCGGCGTTGCGCATGTTCTGGTACATCAAATCCTGGAAATTGACCCGGCTTTTTTTAAACCCCGAGGTGTTGACGTTGGCCAGGTTGTTGGCGATGGCCGACACATTGGATTGTTGAGCGGACATGCCGGTAGCGGCCGTCCAGAGTCCCCGCATCATGGTTGTTCTCCTCGTTTCCTTTTGACGTTGTTAAACCCGGCCCACTTCATTGACGGTCTTTCCGGTCAACTCGTCGTCGGACTGGATGATCTTCATACAGGTTTCAAAGGTCCGGTAGGCTTCCATCATCTCGGCCATCTCGGCTACGGCGTTTACGTTCGAGGTTTCCAGCAGGCCCTGCTGCAGTTCCGCTTCCGGGGCCTCCAATTCGTCCTGAACGCCGTCGTTGCGAAACAGGGTGTGCCCTTCCTTTTTCAAGGCGCTCAAATCAGCGAAGCGGACCAGGGCGATTTTTCCCACCGTCTCCGGCTGGCTGTTGTTTTCGGCTCCCAGGGCTTGAACGGTACCGTTGGTACCCACCGTTATTTTCTTTTTGCCGTCCAGGATGATTTCCCCGTTTTCGCTCTGGACCGCCAGCCCGGCGGCGTTGACCAGCCGGCCCTGTTGGTCCAGCCTGAAATCGCCGGCCCGGGAATAACGGATGCCGTTGGGGGTGCTGATCTTGAAAAATCCCTCGCCGGTGATGGCCAGGTCCAGATCATTGCCGGTCCGCCGCAAATCCCCCTGACTGAAATCGGTCCGGGTGGCCTCCATCTTCTGGTTCCGCAACCGTTCCTGTTCATGAAAAAAAATATTTTGAAAAACAGGGACGTCTTTTTTGAACCCGGCCGTTTGGGCATTGCTCAGGTTGTTGACGATGATGCTGATGCGCCGTTCCTGATGGAGCGCCCCCAAGGGGGCCAGTTCTTTATTCAAGAGGATTTCTCCTTGGTTTTTACTTTCCTAAATGCAAACGATATGCCATTATCGATCGGCCGCTTCCAGAAAGGGGCCGGATCGGTCCAGTCGCTTAATTTTTTTAACTATCCGATTTAATTATAATATTAAACATAAAAGCCCCGATCTGCCCCTGCCGTGTCCCGAAAAAGGGACGTTAAAGATCCGTTCACTCTCCCGGTTGCCCTCCGCTTTTTCTCCAGGAGGAAATTTTTACCTAGGCGTTCCAGGTTTGGAAATATCTTTCCCGCTCAACCGGTAGACAAAAGCCAAGATCTCCGCCACCACCAGATAGACGGAGGGCGGAATCTCCTGGTTCAGGTCCAGACCGGCCAGGACTTGAATCAGGGCCGGATCTTCCTGAATGGGAATCCCCTGCTGGCGCGCCAGGGCGATGATTTTTTCGGCTACGGCCCCCGACCCCTTGGCCGTAAGCCGCGGGGCCGAATCCTTATCCGGGCGGTAACGGAGGGCGGCAGCCCGACGGGCCGAGCCGCCGGTTTCCTTCGGACTCATGTTCAAACCACCCTGCTGACCAGGGAATCGGGGAAACTTTCCAGCCCGATCGGCAGGGCCTCCCCTAGCTGTTCCGGGTCCACTATCAGGCTCTCCAACGCCGCCTGGTAGCCCAAGGAGGATAAACCATTTTTAAGCCGGGGGATCTGGCGCTCCAAAAGTTCGGCCACCTCCGGCGACTCGGTTTTGAACCGGCCGTAAAGGCGGCTTTCCCGGATAGTCACCTCGACGCGGAGTTTTCCCAGCACCGGCAGGTGCAGGAGAAAAAGCAAAGACTGGCCTTTCCCCGCAGCCGGTCCCCGCTCGGACCGGTCTCCGGATAGGAGCAATTCCGCCCAGCCCTGACCTTCCGGCAGCCACCAGGGGAAAAACAGCAGCAAGTGGGTTTTCCCGCTGTCGGAAGCGTTCAACCACTGGCAGAGTTCGATTTTTTGGAGGATCGGAGAGATGGCCTGGGCCAGATCGGCATCAACCGGTTCCAAGCGGGATTTTAAGGTCAGCAGGAAACCCTTCAGATCTTCCCGGGCTGGGGCCGGCCGGCCCGGTTCGTGACCCTTCAGCGCCAGGCCCAGCAATTTATTTTCCCAGTTCAGACCCGACAGGTTAACCAGATCTTTGAATACCTCCGGACTCGTTCGGGAGTCGAACCGGCCGGAGAGGGTCTTAAGGGTTTCCTGAAAACCGGTCCAGGCCTCGCGGATCTCTTCGGGCAGCGCACTTTTTTCAATCCGCCCCAGGACCTTCCAGGCCTCGGCCACCACGGCCGCCGGCCGGTTTCCGGCCAGGCACGCTTTCAGGCGGACCTCCGGAAGCGTTTCCTCGGCGGCCGTGGCCGCTAACAGCCGCAGGACGGTCCGCGGTTCCATCTGTTCCACCTGCACCTGGAATTCCTTCTGCTCCGGCAGGGGAAAAGGGACTTCCGCGATGAGGTGCCTTCCTTTGATCTGGATCAAGGCCCGGCCGGAATCCAGGGTGGCCACTAGGGCCGCCGGAACGATTTCCCCCAGCGTCAACAGGTCCCGGGTCAAGCGTTCGGCCAGACGGATGGCCAACGGAGCGACTGGCAGGGCAGGCAGCAGTGGAGAAGTTTTCACTGGAAGCATAACCTTTATTTCAGACAATAGGTCTTCAGGTCGAGCAGCAGTTGAACCTCCCCCTTGGTCAAATGCAGCCTTTTCCCGATTTCGGGCAGGGGGAGACCGTCCTCGGCCAGATCCATCGCTTCCAGATAACGATTCTTCTTTCCGGCCGTGGGTCCCGACGCCGAATCCTCCTCGACCCGGTTCAACAGCCGGGAGAGTTGGTGGATCTTTTCATCCATCCGCCCAGGAAGGTCGTTGACGAGGGCCTTGTTTTCATCAACCCGGTTCAGCAGCTCGGTACAGAGGGCCTGGGATTCCTCGACCAGCTGCTGCAACGCCTCGTTGGACCCCGGCCCGGAAGCGCCGGTCTCGGCAACGGGTCCGGGCCAACTCCCCGACTTCCGCCCGTGGATCAACAGCCATAAGGAGCCGGCCGAGAGCATAATCGCTGCGCCTTCGCTGAACGTCAGCCAGAGATCGAGGGGGATCATAATCTTCTCCTGATTACCCGTTGGCCCCGGGAACAACCGCACGTTGGGTGCGGACGGCCAACGCCGCTTAAGTTAAATAACGATGTCCACTAGGTGGCCGGATTTTTTATGGTCCTCCGCGGACCCGGAGTCCGGTGACTCCGACCCGGTTCCGGAGGCCGGGGCGGACGGCTCGGATTTCCTGGGGCGTTTTCTTTTGCCCTCCTGGTCGATGGCCCCCCGTCGGGAATCTCGAACCCGATCGACCGGGGCCGTCTGCCCCAGGGAGGGGACCTGCGCGAAAATTTCCGCCATAACCTTTCCCTACCTCAGGATAGGGGGCAACTTCCCGCCGGGCTAAAAACAGCGGGGCCGACCCGTTTCAATGAACCTCAAATATCTTTTTGATCTTTTCCCCCAGCGTTTCCGGGGTAAAAGGCTTGACGATATAGTTGCTGACCTTGGCCTTGACCGCTTCGATCACATTCTCTTTCTGGCCTTCGGCGGTCACCATCAGGAAAGGGGTGTCCTTCCATTCGTCGGTAGTGCGGACGGCCTTGAGCAGCTCGATGCCCGACATGCGCGGCATGTTCCAGTCGGAAATAATGAAATCTACTTTTTCGCTGCGCAGCACGTCGATGGCGGACAGCCCGTCATCGGCTTCGAGAATGTTTTCAAAGCCCAACTGCCGCAAGATATTCTTGATAATCCGGCGCATGGTTGAAAAATCATCCACTACCAATACCTTTATTTTTTGATCCATCGTGCTTGGTCCCCCTGCTTGGGCAAGATTGCCGTGGGCGGTTCTCAGCCCGCTTCAAATATTTTTTTTAATTGCGTCCGTAGTTTTAAAATCACCTTGGAATGGATCTGGCAAATGCGGGACTCGGTAAAGCCCATTACCTGCCCGATCTCCTTCAGGGTCAGCTCATCGTAATAATAGAGGGCGATGATCGTCTTTTCTTTCTGAGTCAGCTTGTCGATCGTCTGGGCCAGGGCGGTTTTCAATTCCATGAAACCCAACTGGAAAGCGGGGTCCCGGCTTTCGTCGTCCATCAGGAGCTGCAGCAGGTCCTCTTCGTTTAAGCCGGTCAGTTTCCGCGGGACATGATCGATGTCCAGAAAGGCCACGCCGGTGGTGTCGTTGAGCAGACCGTAGAACCCTTCCAGGTCCAAGCCCAGCTCTGCGGCGACCTCCTCCTCCTCCACCGGGCGCCCTTTTTCCTTCTGCAGCCGGGTATAGGCTTTGTCCAAACGGGACATCTTCTGCCGGACGGAGCGGGGCACCCAATCCAGGGCCCGCAGCTCATCCAGCATGGCCCCTTTGATCCGGTATTCGGCATAAGTGGAAAATTGGACCCGCTTGCCCGGATCGAACTTGTTGACGGCATCCATCAAGCCGATCGCTCCGGCGCTGATCAGGTCTTCAACGGAAATATGGGCCGGCAGGCGCATGGCCAGACGGTGGGCAATGTATTTGATCAGGGGGGCATATTTCAAGATCAAGGCCTCCCGCTCCGCCGGCTCCTCCGGACGGAAATCATAGACCGCACCATTTTCGTTCCCGTTCCTTGTTTGGTAATGCTCGCTGGTTGCTTTCAAGGCCGTCACCCTATTAGGTTAAGTTAATGTTGGAGACCTGCCAGACCTGCTTCCAGAAAAACTGGACGTTGCCCTCATTCCGATTGCGGAAAGGCCGGTCAATTAATATACGGGCTAACTCCGTGAAGCTTTTCCCGGCCGGCGACTGGGGAAAAATTTCCAGCAGGGCCTGCTGTTTTTTCACGGCCGTAGGAACATGTTTATCGAAGGGGATGAACCCCAGGTAATCCAAGGACACGCTGCTCAAAAAGCGATCCGCCACCAGACTGATTTTTCGAAAAACCTCTTTGGCCTCTCCTTCGTCGACAACGGCGTTCACCAGGATCAGAAAATTTTTTTTCTGATGCCGGGTCGCCAGTATCTTAATCAGGGCATAGCCATCGGTGATCGACGTGGGTTCCGGAGTGACGGTGATGATCGACTCCTGGGCGGCCAGGTTGAAATACAACACATTGGCCGAGATACCGGCCCCGGTATCGATCAACAGCCAGTCGATGCTCTGGGATAACTGATCCATCTCGTTGAGCAGGCAAATTTTCTGGGTTTCATTCAGATCCACCAGTTCGGGGACCCCGGAACCGGCCGGCAGAATGAGCATGCCTTCCGGCCCCGGAACCAGAATGTCCTTCAGCTTTTTTCGTCCAGACAGGAAATGTTCCAGGGTATAGCGCGGCGTGAGCCCCAGCAGAATATCGATGTTCGCCAGACCCAAATCGGCATCCAGGACCAGAATCCGTTTCCCCTGGCGGGCCAGGGCCAGGCCCAGGTTGGCCACGATGTTGGTCTTCCCCACTCCCCCTTTGCCGCTGGAAATGGACAGGACCAGCGGATTTCGATCCGGGGCCCGCCGAGAGAGGAGGTCCCCCCCGCTGCCGGCCAGGGAATCCAGGGCCAGCTTCCTACCGTTCATGATATTTCGTAAACCTTCCGCTTGATCCATCCGTTGTTTCCTTGTTAATTCCATTGAATTTGGTCGATGATCAACTGGGCGATCCGGCTTTTCGTCGCCGGCTCCAGGTCTTCCGGAACCCGCTGGCCGCTGGTCAGATAAGACAGGGGCCTTCGTTGAGGAACCAGTTGATTAAAAAGGGGAATCAGGGCTTCGGTTTCATCCAGTTTGGTACAGACATAGCTTTCCAGGGGCAGGCAGCCGAAACGCGCGATAATGCTGCTCAGGTCGCTTTCCTTGGTCGTGGCGCTTAAAACCAGGTGGCTGCCGATGACCGGCGACACGGTTAGAAAGTCCTGCAACTCCTGGAACATGACGGTGTTGCGGGGGCTGCTGCCGGCGGTATCGATCAGGGCCAGTTCGTTGTCGCCCAGACCCTCCACCAGCGGCTTTAATTCCTCCGGCTGACTGGCCACCCGCAAGGGGAGACCGAGAATGCGGCCGTAGGTTTGCAACTGTTCCACGGCCCCGATGCGGTAGGTATCCACCGTAATGAGGGTCACTTTCTTAGCCAGTTTCAGGCTGAAATGAGCGGCCAGTTTGGCGATGGTGGTGGTTTTGCCCGCCCCGGTGGGCCCCACCAGGGCCCAGGCGCGCTTCCCTTGCGCCCCGGGATGGGTCACCTCCACCGCTTCGGAAAATTTTTGCAGCAATCGCTCTTGAACCCGGCCCGGCAGAGTCCCCGCCCCCGGCGTCTTCTTCGCCTGCAGTTCCCGCAGCAGGGGATTGACCCAGCCCGGAGCGAGGCCGGAAGCCAGCAGGGCCTCCTGGAGCCGGCCGGTATCCCAAGCCGGCTCGACAGCGCAGCGGCCGGTGTTGCGGGGCCGCAGGTCGGTGGGAACAGCCGGGCGCCGGTTTTCCAGGTGCGGTTCATGATCCACGGCGGCCACGATTTCCACCCGGGGCCGCCGGGGCTGGTGGGGATCACGGCTCGAGCGGGTGGATAAAATTAAGGCCTCGGGGCCCAAGGCCGCCTTGACCCGTTTCAGGGCCTCCTGCATGTTTCCGGCTTCGAATCTTCTGATCTGCATTAGAGTAGACTCACCGTTCCTAAGGACTGGATTTTAGACTGGGGCGTCAGTTCATTATGGGAGATGACCGCCACCTGGGGCATAAACCGGTCCAGCAGTTTTTTCAGATGCCGCCGGATGGTGGGCGAACAAAGGATGACCGGTTGAAAATTCAAATGGACGATTTTTTCCAAGGACTGATTGATACTGACCAGGATCCGCTGGGCCAGCCCCGGGTCCAGGGAGAGATAGGCCCCGTAGTCCACCTTCTGGATGCCCTCCCGGAGAACGTCTTCCAACTTCTGATCCAAGGTAACCAACGGCAGAACCCCTTCGGCGGTTTCATACTGTTTGAGAATGGAACGGGCCAGCTTTTGACGGACGTACTCGGTCAGGACTTCCGGATCCTTGGTCAGGGGGGCATAATCGGCCAGCGTCTCCACGATCGTCAGCAGATCGCGAATGGAGACTTTTTCCTTTAATAAATTTTGTAACACCCGCTGGACCACGCCGAGGGACAGGAGCTGGGGGGTCAATTCCTCTACCGCCTTGGGGCTGCTCTGCGCCAGATGGTCCAGCAACTTCTGAACATCCTGGCGGCCCAGCAATTCCTGGGCATGGGAACGGATGATTTCGGTCAGATGGGTGGCGATAATCGTGGGGATATCTACGACCGTATACCCGGCGAACTGGGCCTCTTCTTTCCTTTTTTCCGTTATCCAGAGGGCCGGGAGCTCAAAAGCGGGCTCCTGGGTCGGTATGCCTTCGAGGACCGTTTTGACCTCCCCGGGGCTCAGGGCCATACTATAACCCAGCATCATTTCCCCGCGGGCCACTTCATTGCTTTTGATCAGCACCCGATACTCCCCGGGTTTCAACTGCAGGTTGTCCCGCACCCGGAGCGGGGGAACGACAAAACCCATTTCCAGGGCGAACTGGCGGCGAATGGAACGAATCCTTTCCAGCAGGTTGCCCTGCTGTTCCTCATCCACCAGGGGGATCAGACCGTACCCGACTTCCAATTCCAGCAGATCCAGATGGAGCAGCGCTTCCACCTGCTCGGGGGCCTGGGGCAGCGCCTGGGGCGCGGCCGCCGCTTCCTGCTGCTCCGCCAGACGCTTTTGCTCCCGGAAAACCAGAGCGGCCAGAAACCCGACCACCAGCGCCAGTCCTAAAAAGGGAACATGGGGTAGTCCGGGGATCAGGCTGAACAGGAAGAGAATAACGGCGGCGAGTCCGACGGCCTGGGGGTGCATTTTGAACTGTTTGGCGAACTCTTTACCCATGCTCTGTTCGGAGGCGGCCCGACTGACGATGATACCGGCCGCCGTGGAAATCATCAGGGCCGGAATCTGGGTCACCAGCGCGTCCCCGATGGACAGGGTGGTATAGGTCTGGGCCGACAGGGCTAACGGCAGATTCTGCTGCAAAACGCCGATGATGAAGCCCCCCCCGATATTGATCAAGATGATGATGATTCCGGCAATGGCTTCGCCGCGAACAAACTTGCTGGCTCCGTCCATGGCCCCATAAAATTCGGCCTCCCGCGAAATCAGGGAGCGGCGGCGGCGGGCTTCCTGGTCGTCGATCAGGCCGGCATTCAGGTCGGCATCGATGCTCATCTGCTTGCCCGGCATGGCATCCAAGGTAAAACGGGCCGCTACTTCCGCAATCCGGCCGCTGCCTTTGGTGATGACCACGAAATTGATGATGACCAGGATGCTGAAAATAATAAACCCGACCACAAAATTGCCGCCCACTACGAAGTTACCGAAGGACTTGATCACCTGGCCGGCAGCCCCCACACCTTCGTTGCCGTGGAGCAGAATCAGGCGGGTGGAGGCGATGTTCAGCGACAGGCGGAACAAGGTGGTGATCAGCAGGATGGAAGGGAAGGTGGAGAAATCCAAAGGCTTGGTGATGTACGTGGAAGTCAGGAGGATGATCAGGGAAAAAGTGATGCTGATTGACAGGAGGATATCCAGGATAAACGTGGGCAGGGGGATGATCATGACCAGGAGAATGGCCACCACCCCGGCCCCCATCAGCATATCCCCTTGATTGATCGGCAGCCGGTTCGAGAGGCCGGGAGCGGTCGGGGCTAGTTGTTCAACGGGCATCGTTTAATTCCTCTTGTTTTTCAGCCGGTAGACATAGGCCAGGATTTCAGCCACGACCTGGTAAGCCCCCGGCGGGACGAATTGCCCCAGGCCCACGGTTTTATACAGGATTTGGGCCACCGGCTTGTTTTCCACCAGGGGCACACCGTGGCGGCGGGCCAGCTCTTTGATTCTTTCGGCGATCAGGCCGGCGCCCTTGGCCACCACCTGGGGGGCGACCATTTCCTGATTCCGGTAACGCAGGGCCACGGCTAGATGGGTCGGGTTGGTGATGATCACATCCGCCTTGGGAACTTCGGCCATCATTCTTCTCCTGGCCATTTCCCTTTGAATGCTGCGGATGCGGGATTTGATCAGCGGGTCTCCTTCCGTCTGCTTGAACTCCTCCTTCAATTCCTGCGGGCTCATCCGCAGCTTTTTTTCATAGTGGTAGCGCTGAAAAACATAGTCCAGCCCGGCTAAAAAGAGCATGGCCAACACCGACTTGAAGAAGATGGTAAAGGAAACCCGGACCATATAGGTCAGCATCTCCAGCAGCGGCCGGTCCAGCAGGGGGACTATTTCCGGCACTTCCCGCCGAATCGTAGCGAAGGCCACCCAGCCGATGATCAGCAGTTTGCCTATCGATTTGAGCAGTTCCACCCAGGACTGGATGGAGAAAAGTCGTTTCAGCCCTTTGAAGAGGTTGATTTTGTTCAGATCGGGCTTGATCATTTCCAGGGCGAAGACCGATCCCACCTGGACATAATTGGACAGCACGGCCATGGCCGCCATGGCCAGGAGAATCGGAGCCAAGGCGGTCAGCAGAAAGGCCACCAGGTCCCGGCTCGAGGCCAGGACGGTAGCGGGATTCAAGGAATAGGTTCCCGCTTGGTCGAACCAATAAGCGGACTGGACCGTCAATTTTTGAAACAGCTGCTGACCCATGAAATACAAAGCCAGCAACCCGGTCAGTAAAACCAGGGCCGAAGGGATCTCCCGGCTTTTGGCCACCTCCCCTTTTTTTCGGGCTTCTTCCCGCCGCCGAGGAGTCGCTTTTTCGGTTTTTTCGCCCTGAGGCTCTTCGGCCATGCTTACCTTCCGATCAGGGGCAGAAGGGTGTGCACCATTTCCCGTCCGGCCTCGTCAAACAGCGATTGCAGATAAGGGGCGAAAAGATCCAGCGAAAACATCCAGAACAGCAGCCCCAAACCGATGGTCAGGGGGAAACTGGCCATCAGCAGATTGATTTGCGGAACCATCCTGGCGGTCAAGCCCAGGGCGATCTGACTGAAAAGGACGATGGCGGTTACCGGGGCGGCCAGCTTGACCGCCACGACGAACATTTTCCCCGAAACCTGCAGGAAGTAGAGATAAAGGCCGCTTTTGAGCTGCATGCCCCCCGGGACGATTTCCCGGAAGCTTTCCACCAGGGCCCGGAAAAACCAATGATGTCCGTCCAGGGATAAAAACAATAACAGGCCGGCCAGGTAATTGAACTCCGCCACGACCGTCGTATTCACGCCCGATTGGGGATCGACGAGGCTGGCCATGGCCAGTCCCATCTGGTAGCCGATGAATTCCCCCGCCAACTGGATGCCGGAAAAAATCAGCTTGATGGACAACCCCAGGCTGAGACCGATCATCAATTCGGCCAGCAGGTAAAAGACAAATCCGGCGGGTTCGAATAAGGCCCCCTGCACCTCCACGGCCACCAGGGGCAGAATGATCAGGCTGCAGACCAAAGCCAGTCCCACCTTGACCAGCAGCGGCACGTAGCGCGTCCCCAGCAGCGGCATCAAAAAAAGGATGGAGGCCACCCGGATCAGGACGATCACAAAGGCCTGAAATTGGAACAGCGACCAGTTCAACAGGGAGACGGACAAGGCGGCCTCACTTGGCGTACAACGGAATGTTCATGATCAATTGACCCGTATAGGCCGTCATCTTATTCATGATCCAGGGCAGCGTGAACAGCAGGGTCAGCAAAATGGCCACGATTTTCGGCACCAGGACCAGCGTCATTTCCTGGATCTGGGTCAGGGACTGAAACAGCCCGACGGCCACCCCCACGATCAGCCCCACCGCCAGCATGGGGAGGCAGAGCAACAGGGTCAATTCCACGGTTTCTTTGGCCATCGTGATTACCAGGTCGGGCGTCATGGGCTTTTCTTCGCCTCCTTACAGGAAACTCTTGACCAGCGAACCTACGATCAGGTGCCAGCCATCGACCAGAACGAACAGCAATATCTTGAAAGGCAGGGAGATCATCACCGGAGGCAGCATCATCATCCCCATGGACAGCAGGATGCTGGATACGACCATATCAATCACCAAAAAGGGCAGAAAAAGAACGAACCCGATTTGGAAAGCGGTTTTTAATTCACTGATCATAAAGGCCGGTATCAGCACCAGGGTCGGGATATCGTTCGTATTTTTGGGTTGCGCGATCTTGGCCAGGTTGATGAACAGGGCCAGGTCCTTTTCCCGGGTCTGCTTGAACATGAAGGCCCGGACGGGCTTGGCCGCCGCCTCCAGGGCCTGCTCCTGACTGATTTTTTTGTTCATGTACGGGTCCCAGGCGCTTTCCTTGACCGTCTGCCAGACCGGCGTCATGATAAAAAAGGTTAAAAACAGCGATAAGCCGATGATGATCTGGTTCGGCGGCATCTGCTGGGTGCCGATGGCGTGCCGCAGGAAGGAAAAGACCACCGCCAGACGGGTGAAAGAAGTCATCATCATCAGGATAGCCGGGGCCAGGGAGAGCACCGTCAACAGCATCAGGATTTGCAGCAGGGCGGAGACTTCTCCCGGATTCTTGGCCTCCCCCAGGCCGACTTTCAACGTCGGCACCGGCAATTGTCCCCAGACGGTCCCGGCGGTCAACAGGATCAGGGTGGTGGCCAACAACCCGAGGCCGAGGGCCCGGCGGCGTTTATTTTCCATGGTGGCCGCTTTTCAGTCGCCGGATTAACGCTTCCATTTTCAGGGGCAGGTGGTTCAGCCAGGAAGGCCGGGGGGCGCCGGATCCGGTCGGACCCGGGTGCCCGATTTTTTGGAGCAGTTCCGGATGTTCGATTTTGGTCAGGACATTGATCTGGGCTTCGGAAATCCCCAGGGCCAGCACCTCCTCGCCGATTTCCACCAGGGAGATGTATTTTCGGGGAGCGATCATTTGGGTGGTCAGCACCCGAATGGAAAAATCGCCCGCCCGCTCTTTCCGGCCCCAGGACGTTTGTTTGAGGAGCCGCAGCAGAAAAAATAATAGTCCCAGCACGATCCCCAGGGCCAGGAGCATTTTGATCGCCGCCCAAGCCATCGCGACTTCCCTAGCCCAGCCGGCGGACCCGTTCGGTCGGGCTGATGATATCCGTCAGGCGGACGCCGAATTTTTCATTCACCACGACCACCTCTCCCCGGGCGATCAGTTTGTGGTTGACCAGTACTTCCAGGGGCTCTCCGGCCAGCTTGGAAAGCTCGATGACCGATCCCTGTCCCAACTGCAACAGATCGCTGATCAACATCTTGGCCCGGCCCAGTTCCACCGCCACTTCCATGGGGATGTCCAGGATGAAATCCAGGTTGCCCGCCTCGCTTCCGGCCGGGTCGCTCTTTCCTTGCCGCAGGGAATTAAGATCCAGATTCATGGCATCCTGCATATCGTCTTCCGAGAGAATCGCTTCTGGTTGCTCTTCCATGGGTCCCTTCCTTCTTCTTTAATTGCCCGGTTCGATTAATCCTTCAACCTGAAAGGCCTTGCTGCTGCCGTAGAGTCCCGAGCGGCCCCGGTATTTGGGGACCCCCTGGACCTTGGCCACCAGGAATTCATTGGCATCATTTTCCAGCAGCAGCGTATCGCCCACCTTCAGATTCAGCAGTTCCCTGATCTTGACTTTGGCCTGGCCCAGTTCGACCACCATTTCGATTTCCGCCTGGCGGACCGCTTTTTCGAAACGCTTGATCCAGGTTTTGTCCAACTCCATCTGGTCGCTTTGGTATCCGGAATATAATTTGTTCTTGATCGGCTCCACCAGGGAATAGGGATAACAGACCGTGATCATCCCGTTGAAGTGCTCCATTTCCAGGCCGAAGGTATTCATGATCATCAGATCGGTGGGCGACACGATACTGACGAACTGCGGATTGATCTCGCTGCGGACGTGCTGGATAGTGACCGCATGGACCGGTTGCCAGGCCTTTTCCATCTCCTGTAAAAAAGTGGTCACCATGCGCAGGATCAGCCGTGATTCAATGGCCGTGAATTCCCGCCCCTCGATCCGGTAGGTTCCTTTCCCCGTTCCGCCCAGAAACACATCGATCAGGGTGAACACCATTTTGGGGTCCAGGGCCAGCAGGCCGTGACCGCGCAGCGGATCCATTTTAAAAATATGCAGGCTGCTGGGAACCGGCAGGGTCCGGATGAACTCGCCGAATTTCAGCATCTGCACTCCCCGGGGGCTCATGTCCACCATTTTTCGGAGCGAAGTGGTCAGGGTGTTGCGGATCATCCGGCAAAAATGATCGTTGATGATCTCCATGGCCGGCATGCGGCCCCGGATGATCCGGTCCTGGTTGGTCAAATCATAGGTGACGATGCCGGATTCGACCTTGGCTTCGGGTTTGGTGGAAACTTCCCCGTCATCCATTCCTCGGAGCAGGGCATCGATTTCTTCTTGAGACAGGATTTTGGTCATTGGATCACAAATTCGGTGTAATAAACGGCCTTAAACTGAAAACCGGCCATTTTCGGATTGAGGTGGTTGAGGATTTCGGTTTTTAATTTTTCCTTCCCGGTGGAGTCCAGGAGTTCCTGGTGCGTCTTTTTGGACAGGATGGCGAGCACCGTATCCTTGATCTGGGGGAGCCTTTTGGCGTATTCTTCGTTCTGTTCGCGGCCGTTGCCCTCCAGATTGAGCCGGATTTTCAAATACCGGGACTGATCGGTATCGGCCAGATTGACGATGAAAGGATCCATGTTGTAAATAAACCCGTGTTCTTCCTTGGAACGCTGATCTTTCCGGACTCCCTGGGGATCCTGGGCTGGAGGGTCTGCGAAAAGAGCCAAAGGTCCGGGCAGGGCTTCGGGGAAAAAAAAAGCTGCCACCCCGAGGCCGGAGACCAGCAGGATCAACACGCCGCCTCCCAGAATCAGCCATTTTTTAAAGGAAGACCTGGCCGGAACCAACCCTTCTTCCTGTATGACTTCAACCGGTATTTCCGAAATCTGATTTTCCATTTTCTCTGCCCCGAACTCTTTCCGTTGCGATCATAGATAGCAAAGCCTGTGCCAGTCCCAACAATCGCTATTTCCAGATAACTAATTGATAATATTATTTTTTTATTTTGGATGGATTCACCGTCCTTGGGGACTTTGTCAATTGGCAGCAGGAGGGTCAAGGATTTGACGGATTGGCTAAAAAAACAGAGCCGGGTGGGGAGGGGAAAAGACGCCTCTTTCCCGGCCGCTTATTTTCCAAGGCGGCTTTACGGGCCGGCTATCGGGAGGGTAAGCGGATGTGGTGTGAAGACGGGGAGTTTCCTCACCCTCTCCGGTGAAAGAAACTCCCCGTCTTTAAGGCTTTTAGCGAATGTTTTGGACGGCCTGCATCATTTCGTCCGCCATGGAAATAACCTTGGCGTTGGCCTGATAGGCCCGTTGCACGATGATCATCTTGATGAGCTCGGTGGCCAGATCTACGTTGGCCTCCTCGAGCATGGTGGAATTGACCTTCCCGGTCCCGCCTTCGCCCGGCTTGTTGTAAAGCGGGTCGCCGGAAGCGATCGTGGCCTGGTAGATCGTCATGCCTTTCCGTTCCAGGCCGCTCAGACTTTTAAAGTCGGCCAAGGCCATACGGTACAGGGGTTTGACGGTTCCATTGGAGTAGGAAGCCACGATATTCCCCAACTCATCAATACCCACGGAAATGGCGCTGCCCGAGGGGTAGCCGTTCTGGGTGATATCCTGGGTGGTGGAGGGGGAATCATAGGAAACGCTGCCGGTGAAATCGATGTTGGTCGCCGTCGGGGTGGCGCCGTTGGCAAAGGTAAGGGCCCCACCATAAAACGCCACCGGACCAGCCGAAGCGGGGTCCAGGGCCCCGGTGTTGGGGTCAAAGGTTAAGCTGGCCCCCCCGCTGCCGTAAATCACCGGGGTCCCGGGCGTTCCGCCTGTGATTTCCGACCCGTCAATTACGGCATTCCAGGACCAGGTCGAGGCCGCTGTCTTGGTGAAATAGACCTGGACGACATGGGCCGCCCCCAGGGAATCGTAAATGGTCACCGGGGCGGAATAGTTGAAGTTAGCCGGGCCCGGGGGCATGGCCCAGGTTTTGATCTCATCCGAGGCGTTCAAGTTCAGGACCATGGTCACATCGCTGGTGGCCAGAGGTGGGTTGATGCCATTGGCCGTCACCTGGATATCGACCAGGGTTTCTTCCAGGGCCAGGGTCCCGGTGGTGGTATCGACCCCGTATTTGTATCCCTGAAGCCGGTAACCCTGACTATTGACATAATACCCTTCGTTGTCGATGGTCAAATGGCCGTCACGGGTGTAATACTCGGCACCGGTCTTGGAGTCCCGCACCACAAACATGCCGTTGCCGTTGATGGCCACGTCCGAACCGGAGCCGGTAGTCTTGAAGGTCCCTTGGGTGTAATTGACATCCACGGCCTGGGTCTTGGCCCCGGCCCCCACTCGATTACCGCCCATGACCCCCGTCAGGCTCAAACCAAGAACATCGGAGAAAAAAATGGAACTGCTTTTGTAGCCGGTCGTACTGATATTGGCTACGTTGTCCCCCAGGACTCCCATGGCTGTACCGCTGGTGTCCAGCCCGCTGAGTCCGGTATAAAACGCTGATGAAACTGACATAATGACCTCCTTGAATTAAAATTAAGCCAAAATGGCGATGATTTCCGAAAGCAGGACTTGTTTCGATCCGATTCTCAACAGGGTGCCGGTGGAATCGAAGGACACCCCGTCTACTTTACCCGTCATGGTGGTAGTCACATTGATGGATTGGTCTTTTTCATCTAGCGCCGTTACCCTGAAGCTGTACTCCCCGTCCGGAAGGGCTGCCCCGGCGAGGTTCTTTCCATCCCAGACCAGTTTTTGTTTGGTCGTATCCTGGGCGCCCAGTTCCAGGGTCCGAACCAGGCCTCCCCGGGTATCGAATATATTGATGGCAACCCGGCCCGGTTTTTCTAGTTGATAAAATCCCTCGGAAACCTTTCCGTCTTTGATGGTCAGCCCATTCCCCTTGACTTCCACGGTTTTACCCACTATGGAAGCGGCCTGGAGATTATTGGCGGCGAGCTGGCTGGCCTCCATGTTTTTAAGGGACTCGCTCATTTTATTCATCCCTTCCACCAGGCTGAACTGGGCCATCTGGGAGGCCATCTGATAATTGTCCATGGGCTGCATGGGGTCCTGGAACTTGAGCTGGGCTACAAAAAGATTTAAAAAATCAACCTGATTCAACGAGGTCTTGCCTATGGCCCCGGTGGGCTGGGCTGTAGTCGTTGCCGTGGTGGTGCCGTTGGTAACCGCAGGTATGGCCACTTCCTTTTCCTCCTTTACAGGTTAAATCCAGGTGTCGATAAACCGGTTGCCGTTTTGAAACCGGCCTACTTTTTTCTCCGGCACCATTGATCGGGCCGTTTCGGCCGGGTGCTCTTCCTGCTGTCCCCGGGCTTCTGGCCAGGCCGGTTGACGTCCCTGGGCCCAGCGCTCTTCTTGAAAAGATTTCAAATCCACGTGGACCGCCACTTCAAACCGGTCCAGCCGGAACCCTTCCTGCTCCAGGGCCTTATGCAGTTGGCCCTGCTGGGTATCCAGCAGCCCCTTGGTCGCCGAATTATCCGTCCAGACCTGAGCCTCTACGGTCTGACCCTTCCGGTGCAACTCCAGGAAAATCGTTCCCAGTTGGGGTGGATCCAGGGTGAGCTGGATTTTTTCCTCTCCCCGCTTAATCGACCAGACCAATCCCTGGCTGAGCTGCCGATAAAGGGGATTTTTTTCTTTTGCACCTTCGGGGATCAGCTCTTGGTTATCAGCACTGGTGATATTAAGTTTCGCCTCGGCCGGCGGGACTTCCGGAGCGGAGCCGGCCACCATTCCTGGTTCAACCGGAAGCGGAGCGTTTGGCGAAGACCATTCGACGGGGGCCGGAGCATTTCCTGCGACCACGGCCGGAGTTCCCCCGTCAGTCCCGATCACTCCCGACTTTTCGGCGAACGGCTGGACCGGTGGCCTCCGCTCCCCGGTATCCGGGGGTAGGGCCGTTTTTTGCGGAGCTGCGGCTTCCGGGGGTCCGGTCTTAACCGCCGGAGAAAATTCCGTAGTCTGCGCCCGGGAAACAGCGGCCGGGGATCCCCCGGCTTCCATCCCGGTACCGACTTTCCTTTCCCCGGCGGAAAAATCCGACCGGGTTTCCGGGCCGGTAGCTGGTTGGTCCTTCGGCCCCTGCGGGGACTCGGCCGGCAAAGGGAAGTTTTCGGGTGCCGGGGGCTGATCGAGCACTAAGCGGGTAGCTGCGCTGGAAAGGCTTTTTTCCGGGGAGCCTTTAAGCGGAGCGCCCGCAGGTAAAGGGACGATTTGATCCGGTCCCGCCGGCAGGACCGGTTTCACTTCCGGTAACACCTGGCTGAATTCCCGGGCCGGATTCACTTCCGGAGGGAGGGTGCCGGCCGGGTCGGAACGGAGCGGTTTCTGGGATTCCAGGTAACCCGCTTCCGGGGAAGGCGGGGTTTTCAGCGGAGACCGCTCCGCAAGGGTAGGCGACCGGCCCAACATTTCCTCGGCTGCGAAAGCAGCCTGGTCCACTGAGCGGGCGAAATTGGAACGGGATAGAAGAAGATCTTCCCGGGGAACTTCGCCCGACTCGGGGCCTCGCGGATCGTTTCCCGGGTAACCTTCCGGACCCCTGGGGTAGGACAGCGTCACGGTTTTCGGATCCCCCACCCCGTTCCCGGAAGAGGGGGTTGTGGTCGCGCCGTTATTCATAACGATTTCAGGAGGAAAATTTCTCCCCTCCAGGGTGGCGGTGGCGAAACCCGGTTCCATCCCCGGGAGTGATCGGCCTTGAGCCACCCCCGGAATCGAAGCCGATTCTGCAGACCTTGGTAGATTCAGGGGATCGCCCGGCACCGATAAAATAGCGGCGGAATGGCCCTCTCCCCCTAGCGTTTTCAGGCCCGGTTCCGGAGCGGCTGCCAGCCCGTTCAGGGCCGGGGGTTGCGAATCTGCCGACTGGCCGGATTCGAAAGCGGCCCCCACCGCCCTGGTAAAATTTGCTTCCCGGTTAAAAGCGACGGCCGGGAACGGCTGATCCTGGACTACGTCGCTGGTCACCGGAGGAAGAATCCGGGCCGGGACGACCAGCACCAACAAAGAGTCCAGGGAGAAGGTCCCGGCCGTTGAATCGGACAACGGCCCTTCCTCGGCCCAGGATCGGATTGCGGCCCGCTCCCCTCCGTCTGTGTCGGGTGCGGCCGGTTTAAGTCCTGGTCCCGGTTTTACGGCTTGTTGCGCCAGGACTTGCGCGAATAAAGCGGGGGTTAAATCCGTCCCGGCTTCTTCGGAGGTCCCCGGTCCTGCCGGTTCCGGTATTTTGATGGCTGATATCGCTTCCATAGTTGACCAATCCCTAAAGCAACGGCCATGCCAGCGCTTTTCAAGGAAGGAAGCGAACCGCAGTATTTCCAATTATTTAATTATTTCGGATGATTATTAAAATGAAGTCGATTTTTCCGAAAAAAAGGGAAGTTTAAAAACGGCAAATATTTCCGGGAGGTGGCTGCCGGGGAAGAAAAAAAATTCCTATAAGCATTATCGCCTTTTGAAATGAGCAGGGGGTCCGGATGGGTGGGGAGGTTCCCCACCGGCTAGGGGAGCCTAGGCTTTCGAAAGGCTAAAAAGTAACTAATCCCTGGAAAGAGAACGCGGCGCCAGGGCACTGAGACCGGCACTGAGCCGGGCGGCCCGGGCCGGTTCGAGCTGGGATAATATTCCGCCCACTTCTTTGCTCCGCATGGATTGAAAGACCTCGGTAACCGTCCGGTCATCCATCTTCTCAACCATTTTCGCCGCTTTTTCCGGTGGCATGGCGCAAAAAATTTCTGAAAGATGCTGGATTTTTTTATCCTGCACGGCCTTGGCCTCGGCCACGATTTTTATTAATTGCCCCTGCCACTGGTTGCATTGATTGATCTTGCCGTCTATTTCCAGCTGGATGCGGAGCAGGTCTTTTTCCTTTTGTTCCACTTGCAGCCGCCTATGCTCCAGAGCGGCGGCTTTCTCCTGCAGCGTTTGGAACCAGTTCGGGTCGGCGGCCCCGCCGGGAAGGGACGCGGCGGGAACATTTCTGGGCGGATCGGCGCCCACCCGCTGCCGGACCGTGGCAGCGTTTTTCCCCTGTTTCTCCCAGAGGGTCAAGGCGCTGAACCCCATCCGGACGACCAGAATCAATAGTAACAGGGTCTGTAGGATCACAAAAAAATAAAAAAATCGGTTTCGCTTCCAGGTCGCCATAACCTTATGCTCCCTTTTTTGAACCGGCATAGCGCTGTACCACCAGGTCTTCAATCTGTTTGCGTTCCTTCCGGTCCAGGTCTCTCAAAAATTCCTTTTCCTGACGTTCTTTCAACTTTTCCAAAATCTTTCGGTCCTTGGTCAAGACGATCAACCGGTCCCTTTCCCGTTGTACTTCGCTTAAAATCTTTTCCCGACCCTCCTCGAGCCGGCTCAATTGCTCGTAACTCCGGTCCTGAAAATCTAGATAAAAGACCAGTTCTTTGACCGGGGCGGGCTCTCCCGTTTTCTGCTGGAACGCTTGCTGGCAGTCCTCCCGAAGCCGGGTTAAATGCCCAATGCGGTCTTCCTGGAGGGCCAAGGCCTGCAACTGTTCGGTTAGCCGAATTTGAGCTAGATCCTCCAGACTGCGCCGATAATTTAAAAGGCTTTGTAACCGAAAGGAGAAGGCCACGGCTTACGGGAACAGGGACTTCAACTCGGCCAGGGACCGGGTCATATCCACCTTTTCGGAAACCCCCTGCTGCAGATAGGCGTTGATCTCCGGCAGCTTTTTAATGGCCTGGTCGATCTGCGGGTTGCTGCCGGCCGCATAGGCCCCGATATTGATCAGGTCTTCCGCTTTTTTGTACACCGCCAGCGAGGACACCAGCCGACGACGGGCGGCCTGCTGCTCGCCGGTGGTAATGTCGGGCATCACCCGGCTGATGCTCCCTAAAACGTCGATCGCCGGATAATGGTTTTGATGAGCCAGGTCCCGGGACAGGACGATATGCCCGTCGACGATGGAGCGGACGGCATCGGCGATCGGGTCGTTGATGTCATCGGCTTCCGTCAGGACGGTGTAAATACCGGTGATGCTCCCCAGACCGCTGGTAGTCCCGACGCGTTCCAGGAGATTGGGCAGTTGCGCATAGACGCTGGGAGTGTAGCCCTTGGTGGTCGGTGGCTCCCCGATGGCCAGGCCGACTTCCCGGGCCGCCATGGCAAAACGGGTGATGGAATCCATCATGAACAGGACGTCCTTCTTCCGATCCCGGAAATATTCGGCGATGGCCGTGGCCAGATAGGCCCCCCGGATCCGGATCAGCGGCGGCTGGTCGGATGTGGCTACGACCACCACCGATCGTTTCAGCCCCGCCGGACCTAAATCCTTTTCGATAAATTCACGAACTTCCCGGCCCCGTTCGCCGATTAGGGCGATGACCGACAATTCGGCGCTGGTGTGGCGGGCCATCATACCCAGCAGGGTGCTTTTCCCCACACCGGAGCCGGCCATGATGGATATCCGCTGGCCCTTGCCCAGGGTCAGCAATCCGTTGACGGCTTTCAGGCCCACATCCAGAGGCTCGGAAATCCTTTTGCGCAGCACCGGGTTGGTCGATTTGACCTTGAGGGGTACGCTCTCTTCCAGGAGCAAAGGCCCCCCCCGGTCCAGGGGCACACCCAAGCCGTCGATGACCCGGCCCAGCAAGCTGGGACCCACCCGAGCCAGCGCCGGAGACCCGGCCGGCAAAATCCGGCAGCCCGGGTCGAAGCCCTGGTTTTCCCCGAAGGGCATGAGTAGGATTTTTCGGTCTCGAAAACCGACCACTTCAGCCGGAATTCTCCGCTTTTGATCCCGGGTCTCAATGTGGCACATGTCCCCTACCGCCGCCCGGGGGCCCTGGCCTTCGACGACCAATCCTACCACCTGGGTCGCCCGTCCATAATTGGCAATGGGCTCTGCGGCTTCGGCCCTGTGCCGAAAAACAGTCCAGGGATCAACGACGGGCTTGGCGGTCATCAGGGTTCCGCCTTTTTGAAGGCCGGCAACTCGTTTTTGCGGACCGCCAGTTCGACCAGGTGGTCAAACTGGCCTTCCACCGTGGCATCGATGACCCCGTAATCGGTTTCGATGAGACAGCCCCCGGCGGTGAGTGCGTCGTCTTCCAAAATTTTTATTCGTTCCCGGTCGCCCAGCACAAAAGGCAGCCGTTGCGGGTGCGCCAGGAGATATTTGTAATCGCCGGGATGGAGGTGCAGTATGGTCCGCCGGTTTTCCTCCACCTGTCGGAAGGCGGCCCGCAGCGTGTCCCGAATAATCCCTTCACCCAACTCCGTTTCCCGATGCAAAATTTTTTTAATGACGCAGAGGGCGAAATCAATGACCCCCTGTTCGTATTGTCGGTACAGGGCCTCGCGCCGGCTTTCGATTTCACCCAGGAGTACGCCCATCTGACGGAGCACCACCTCCAATTTTTTTTGGCCGGTTTCCAGCCCGTCTTTTTCACCCTGGGCGAATCCTTTTTCATAGGCCTCGTGTTCGATTTGGGCGGCCTTGCTCCGCAGTTCCCGCAAAACCCTTTCTTCGATCTCCTGGATCTGCCGGGTAACCTGCGGGTTCAACTGGAACTGCGGGTTGTGGGGCCGGCGGCGGCTGTCGCCCGACTGGAAGCGGGGCTGTTCGGAAGACGGTCCCGAGGCTGGGTCCGGAGAAAATTTTTTTCGGATTGTGGACGTCATCGTCTCTTCCGGGCTACGCCTTAAACGAAGGCTTCATCCTTGCCCTTCCCGGCCAGGACGATTTTCCCTTCCCCTTCCAGTTTTTTGGCGACCTTGATAATCGACTGCTGGGCCGTTTCCACATCGCGCAGCCGCACCGGACCCATGACCTCCAGGTCTTCTTTCATCATTTGGGCGGCCCGCTCCGACATGTTCTTGAAGATCTTCTCTTTCAACTCGTCCGAGGAGGTCTTCAGGGCCAGCAGCAGCTCCTCGTTGTTGACCTCCTTCAGGATCGCCATGATCCCCCGGTCGTCGACCTCGACCAGGTCTTCAAAGACAAACATCAGTTGGCGGATCTCGTCGGCCAGCCCCTGACGGTATTCTTCGATCCCTTTTAAGATATTGCCTTCGACCGCGCTGTCCATCTGGTTCAGAATCTCGGCCACCGGGCGGATACCCCCGACACTCTGTCCCTTAAAGCTTTTGACCGCTGCTACTTCCTCCTGCAGGACCTGATCGATTTCCTCCACGATTTCCGGCGAAACGTTTTCCAGTTCCGCCATGCGGTACACCACTTCCGTCTGCAGGTGGATGGAAAGCTCCGACAGGATGCCCGCGGCCTGCCCCGATTCCAGATGGGAAAGAATGATGGCGATGGTCTGGGGATGTTCATTGCGGACAAAATTGGCAATGGTCTTGGCATCATATTTTTTAATCTTTTGAAAAAGATTCCAATTCCCCTCTTCCTCGATCTCCTCCATGAGGTCGCGGGCCTTGTCTGCGGGGACGGCCTTGGCCACCACATTTTTTAAAAATTGGTTGGCCTTTTCCGGCCCGAGGAGCAGGGGTTGGTCCGTTTGGATCATTTCACTGAATTCCGCAAAGATCCCCTCCACTGTTTTGGGCCCGATGTAATTGATCTGGGAGATGTGGCTGCCCAGTTTCTTGATCTCCTCCTCGCTGAATTGCTTGATGATCTGGGAGCTCAGTTCCTCGCCCAGACTGAGCAGAAACATGGCTGCTTTCTGGGGTCCGGTCAATTTTTCCGTGGCCATAATTCCGCCTTATCCTTTTTCATGCAGCCAGGACTTGACGATATCCGCCGCCCGGTTCGGATCCTGCCCGACGGCCTGGGCGATCTGGCTGCGATCGGCGATTTTATTCGGGCCGGGCAGCGCCGGGGTGGCTCCCGGCAACCCGAGCGGCGGGATCTCGCCGCCGGCCCCGGGCGCCTCCAGAGCCGTCCGGGCCCCTGGACCCTCCAGGCGGTAGGCGCCCGCGGTGTGGAACCCCCCCAGCAGATTTTTCTTCAGCAGCGGTTTCACGATAAAAAAAATGAACAGCAGCGCCAGCACCAGGCTGACGACCGGTTTGGCGAGCATTGAGAACATTTCCTTCCAGGCCCCCCCGCTTTCCGCCCGGGGCATTTCATCCAAAGCCGACCAGGCCAAGGGCATGGAGGTCACCTCCACCTGGTCTCCCCGGCTTTCGTCGAAGCCGATGGCCTTTTTAACAATGTTCTCGAAGTTCTTGATTTCCTCGGCAGTCCGGGGGACATACTGTTTGGTCTTGGCGCCTTTGGCCCCGGCCACTTCCTTATAGGTTCCGTCGATAATGATCGCCGTGGATATTTTTTTCACCAGGCCGGCCGGACCGCGGATCTGTTTGTTGATTTTGGTGATTTCATAATTTTTAATCTCGCTCTGCCGTTCGGAGGTATTCAGGGTGCCACCGGTAGGTCCCTCGGACAGGCTTTTGGTCTTGGCCGCCGTATTCGGCCGGGCCGGGGTTTTGGAATCCGCCGGCAGCCGGAGGGAAACAAATCCTTCCCGGTCTTCCCCCATTTTCGCGCCGCTGGAGGAAGAGGATTTTTCAATGCTCTTCTGCTCGCTGCGTACCACGGCGGAGGGATCAAACCGTTCCTCGGTGATCTGGACCTGCTGGAAATCGATATCCGCCGAAACCCGGGCGATGGCCTTGTCCGGTCCGACCACCCCTTCCAGCATGCCCTGAATTTTCTTCTTCAACCCTTCTTCGATCGTACGCTGGTAATCCAATTGGGTGGTGGTCAACTGACCGATCGCCGAAGAATCGTTTTTTCGTGAAAGCATTTTTCCGGCCTGATCCACCACGGTGACGTTATTGGGCTCCAACCCTTCCACGGCGCTGGCCACCAAATGAACGATGCTTTCCACCTGGGGGGCCCCCAGGGTCATGCCGGAGCGGGTCTTCACCAGAACCGAAGCGGTCGGTTTTTTCTGCTCTTCCACAAAAAGGGAATCCTTGGGAGTCACGATGTGCACCCGGGCCTGCTCGATCTCCTTGAACTGTTTGACCGTCCGCGTCAATTCCCCCTGCAGGGCCCGCTGGTAATTCAGCTTCTGGACAAAATCGGTCGTTCCCAGGTTGTTCCGATCAAATACTTCGAAGCCCACGCCACCCCCCTTGGGGAGGCCTTCGGTAGCCATGGCCAACCGCAGGTCATAGACCTGTTCCCGGGGAACCTGCACGGCCGTTCCGCCGTAGGAGAGTTCATAGGGTATTTTCTTTTCCTTCAGTTTCGAGACGATGTCCCCGGCATCCTCGGAAGACAGATTGCTGAACAGGACCTGAAAATCCGGCCGGGTATTCCAAAAAATCAGAGTTCCGAAACCGATCGTCGCCACCACTAGGATGGCGATCAAGGCCAGCAGGCGCCCCTTGGACACCGTTTGGAGTAGCTGCGTGGATTGTTCGATAATTTTTGGCGCCATGTCCGGATGCTCCTGCTTGCTTTACATCTGTAAGCGCATGATATCTTCGTAAGCCGCCAGAATTTTATTGCGGACCTGCACCATCAGGCGCAGGGAAATCCCGGCCTTTTCCATGGCGATCATGACTTCATGAACATCCTTGGGCTCGCCGCTGGACATGGCTTCGATGGCCAGATCGGCCTCCTGCTGCAGGCCGTCAATTTCTTGAACCGTTTGGGCCAGGGATTGCTTAAAATTGCCGGCCGTCTCCGGGCGACGGGCCGCTTCCGGTTTCAGCCATCCGGTCAGAGCCGGATCGAGCGGTTGAATGGCGGACATGGTCTGCTCCTTTGGAAAAAATTAACGGCCGATTTCCAGGGCCTTTAAGATCATCGATTTGGCGGCGTTGAAGGCGGTTACACTGGCCTCGTAGTTTCTGGCCGCGCTCATTAAATGCACCATCTCTTCGAGGATGTTGACGTTCGGCAGGGTTACATAACCCAGTTCGTCCGCATCGGGATGGTTGGGATCGTGACGGGTGGCCAGATCACTCATATCCAGCTGCACCTCTTTAACCTCCACACCGGCCAATTCCTTATCCAGCCGGTTGGACAGGACCCTGGAAAATTCCGTCGGGGGAACGGTCGTGGCGCTTAAAACCGGAATTCTCCGGCGATAGGGTCCTCCCTCCTCGGTCCTCGTGGTCTGGGCGTTGGCCACATTCGTGGAAATGATATTCATTACCGTGCGCTGGGTATGGAGGCTGGAACCGCTGATCTGCATGGCCTTGAGGAGATCCATGGCTTACTTGCCTCCCTCGGAGATGATATACTTGATCGTTTCCAGTTTCTTGGCCAAGGCCTGGACGGTCGACTGGTACATGAGATTGTTTTCGGCCAGCTTGGTCATTTCCCGGTCCAGGTTGACTCCCCGGCCGTCGCCTTCCACCTCCCAGGGCAGGCCGCTTTCCTTTCCGGGGCTGCCCCCCGGGTCCGGAAAGTGCCGGGTGTGGGTCTTTTCCATTTGGACGCCGGCGTCTGCTCCCAGTTTTTGCCTTAACAGCTTCTGAAAGGGGATATCTTTGGCGGCATAATCCGGGGTGTCCGCATTGGCAATGTTGCTGGTCAAAAGACTCTGCCGGGCGCCCCGAATATTTAAGGAATGACCTAAAAAATCTATGGTGCGATCAAACAGCCGGGCAATAAAAAAGTCTCCCATATTTTCCCCTCGTCCATGAATGAATTCCCGCCCTTTTAAAAAATCGGGGTTAACGTCTTTTTACTCCTCCGGAACCGCGAGCCCCTGCTTATATTCCTGGAGTTTGTTGCGCAGGGTCCGGACGCTGATGCCCAGCATTTTGGCCGCATGCGTCCGGTTTCCCTGCGTCTCGTTCAAGACCTTGTAGATCAGTCCTTTTTCCACCTCCCGCAAGGAGAAGGGGGCTCCCAGGTCCGCCGTGCCCTCCGGTTCCGGCTTCGCCGAGTCCTCGGGGCAAAAATCTTTTCGGGTTATAATCGGACCGGCAGCGATCAAAACCGTGCGCTCCATCAGGTTTTCCATTTCCCGGACATTTCCCCGCCATTCCTGGGCCTGAACCCATTCCCAGGCTTCCTTGGACAGCCGGGGGACCTCGCGCCCGTAGTCCCGGGAAAACCGCTCCAGAAAGTGCCGGACCAGCAGCTCCAGGTCTTCAGGCCGTTCCCGCAGCGGGGGAATTTTCAACGGGATGACGTTTAAACGGTAAAAAAGGTCTTCGCGAAAATCTCCTTTTTCCAGGCACTGGGCCAGGTCCCGGTTGGTGGTGGCAATCACCCGGACATCGATCGGGATGGGTTGCCGCCCGCCGATCCGGTCCACTTCGTTTTCCTGGAGCACCCTGAGCAGTTTGGCCTGGAGCAAGGCGTTCATTTCGCTGATTTCGTCCAGCAGGATGGTTCCCCGGTGGGCCAGTTCAAATTTTCCCGGTTTCCGGTTGATCGCCCCGGTAAAGGCCCCTTTTTCATGGCCGAACAGTTCGCTTTCCAATAGACCTTCGGGCAGGGAGGCGCAGTTGACGGCCACGAAGGGCTCCCGGCTTCGGGAACCGGTTTCGTGAAGATAACGGGCGAACAATTCCTTCCCGGTACCGCTTTCCCCTTGTATTAAAACCGTGGCTTTGCTGGCGGCCACCTTCCGGCAGAGTTCCAGTAAATCCTGCATCCTGCGGTTGCTGGTAACAATGGGGCGGGTCGTTTTTTTATTCGCGGGAAGCCCCGCGGCCGGCCCCTCCCCGGGGGATCGCCCCACCAGGGTCTTTTGGACCAGGGACGAGAGCAGCTCCGGGGACAAGGGCTTGATCACATAATCCAGTGCCCCGTTTTTTATGGCTTCGATGGCCTGCGGGATGCTGCCTTCCGAGGTCATCAGGATGACCGGGGTTTCCGGGGCCTTCTGTCTGACCTGGGTTAAAAACTGCATCCCCGACAAATCCGGCAAGTTGACATCGGCCAGCAGCAGATCAAAACGTTTCTGGTCCAGCCAGCCGAGTGCTTCGCCCCCCCGTTCGGTCCAGTGGATCCGAAAGCCATTTTCCGGGACCTTCCCACTGAAAACCTTATGGGTCTCCTGGGACTGCTCCACTACCAATAATGCATAGTCGCCCATAATTTAATTCAGCCTCAACTCGTTTACTTGCTTATCCAATTTCCGCTGATCCGACCGGTGTTCACTCAGTTTTTTCCAAAAAGGATCCGTCTCGGCGACCCCGTTCCCGGCAGCTCCGCTTGGCCGTTCTTCGGCCAGCAGGCGGCATTGCGTCAATTTTTTGGCTAAAAAAGTCCCTTTGGATTCCGGTTGCAGCCGACCGGCCTGGTAATAAACCCGCCAGGCCTCCTGGTATTGCTTGTTATCGAAATAGAGATCTCCGATTTTTTCATAGGCCGCGGCCATTTTTAGGGGATCCTGACTGACGGCAACAAATTGTCTGAGGGCGGTCAAGCTTTTTGGGCCCATTCCGGGAATTTCAAAACAGATGATTCCCAGCAGGTATCGGTTTTCCGGGTCCTGATCCCACCGGGGGAAACGGCGACCGGCTGTTTCCAGCGTCTTTAAGGCCTCGGGGTAGAGCCGCTGCCGGTACAGGTACCGGACCAGCATCCGGACAGCCTTCTCCTGCTGCTCCCTGGATTCCAAGGGGCGCTCGAGCAGCGTTTGGATCAAGGAAACGGCCTCGGCGACCTTCCCTTTGCCGGCCAGGGCTTCGGCCCAATCGAGAACCAGAGCCGGCGATCCCTGGGCTCCACCCTGCCAGGCGGCCTGAAAGGTTCGTACCGCCGGGTCATAAAAGCCCAGGGCCTTGTAGCTGTTGCCGACTTGTTGGAGGAGCCGGGGATCAGCCCCTTTCAGGAGAGCCTCCCGGTGCAGGCCGAACAAGCGGAGCACTTCCCGATGATCTCCTTTTTCAAAAACCATCCCGATCTGCCGGACCAGGTCCTGCTGTTCCCCGGCTTGGTCCGTTTTCTTCGCGTCGTTTATATCCGCAGTTGCGGCTCCTCTGGCACTTTCCTTCGGCCTTTTACCCTCCTCCGGGGTAACGGGAAGGATACCGCTGCCGCCGGCTTCCCGGATTTTTTCGCGGATCAGGCCCTTTTTAATTTTTGGATCTGCATTTTCGGCCGCCGGGTGCAACT
>JACRCK010000143.1 GCA_016219065.1 Deltaproteobacteria bacterium | reverse complement strand
GGCCTGCGGGCGCTGGTGGGGGAAGTGCTCTATGATTTTCCTTCGCCCAATTACGGACCGCTGGAAAACGGGTTTGCCTATACCCGGGACCTGATCGGGCGTTACCTTGACGACCCCCTGATTTCGGTGGCCATCGAACCCCACGCCCCCCTCACCTGCGGCCCGGAACTGCTGCGGCGGGCCAAGGCCCTCTCCACGGAAACCGGCGCTCCGTTGATCATTCATCTGGCCGAAACCTGGGGGGAGGTGGAAAAGATCACCGCCCAATACGGCCGTACACCCGCCCGGCACCTGGATCACCTGGGGCTGCTGGACGAAAACCTGATCGCCGTTCACGCCGTGGCTTTGGACGGAGCCGAATTGGACCGCCTGGCCGAGAAAAAAGTTCGGGTGGCCCATTGCCCGGAAAGCAACATGAAGCTGGCCTCCGGCGTGGCCCCCGTGGTGGACATGCTGCGGCAGGGGATCCGGGTGGGGCTGGGCACGGACGGCTGCGCCAGCAACAACAACCTGGACCTGTTTCAGGAAATGGACACGGCGGCCAAGCTGCACAAAGTGGTCCACCGGGACCCTACGGTCCTGGCGGCGCCGGAAATAGTGGCCATGGCCACCAGCGGCGGCGCCCGGGTCCTGGGTCTGGAGGCGGAGGTCGGCTCCCTGGAAGTCGGCAAAAAGGCCGACCTGATTTTTCTGGATCTGGACCAGCCCCACCTGACGCCGCTTTATAATATCTACTCGCACCTCGTCTATTGCGCCCGGGGCGCCGATGTCACCCGGGTGATCGTGGGCGGCCGGACCCTGATGAAGGAACGGCAGTTCACCCGCCTGGATTGGGCGGAGGTGTCGGAGCGGGCCCGCCGGTTTGCCGAAAGCTTGAAGGCCGAGGCGCTGAATTGAAAAAGGATGAAGGCAATGGCCTTCCCCTGGATTACCTGATCCGCGCTGCCCTGATCCTGCCCCTGTCCCCCGACCTGCCTTCGGCAATCTCTTCAGGGTATGTGGGGATCCGGGGATCGACCATTGCCTGTATGGGGGCGGGGGCTGGAGAGAAATGGCCGGCCCGGGAAGTCATCGAGGCCCGGGGAATGCTGGTCATGCCGGGCCTGGTCAACACCCACACCCATGGGGCCATGACCCTCTTTCGGGGCCTGGCCGACGATTTGCCCCTTAAGGCCTGGCTGGAGGAACACATCTTCCCCGCCGAGGCCCGGATCATCGACCCCGAAACGGTTTACTGGGGTTCCTTACTGGCCTGCGCCGAGATGATCCGCTCCGGCACCACCACCTGCGGGGACGGCTATTTCTGCCTGGAGGGAACGGCCAGGGCCGTGGAGGAGGCCGGCCTACGGGCCGTTCTGGCCCACGGGATCATCGATTTTCCTGCGCCCGGCGTCCCCGATCCGGCGGAGAACATCGCTGCGGTCCGGAGGTTCGTGGAACGCTGGCAGGGGGTATCGGACCGGATCCGCCCGGGGGTTTTTCCCCATTCCCTTTACACCTGCAGCGCCCGGACCTTGCAGGAGGCCAAAGGCCTGGCCAGGCAGCACCAACTGCCGCTCTTCATCCACCTGGCCGAGACCCGGGAGGAAGTGGAGCAGGTTCGGCAAACCACCGGAAGGTCCCCGGTGCGGTTTCTGAAAGATCTGGACCTGCTTGATTCCCGGACCGTGTCAGTTCACGCGACCTGGGTGGAGGGGGAAGAACTGGACCTCTTGACCGAAACCGGAACGGCCGTCAGCCATTGCCCGGAGAGCAACCTGAAACTGGCCGCCGGCGTGACCCCGGTGCCGGAAATGCTGTGCCGGGGAGTCCGGGTCGGCCTGGGCACGGACGGCTGCGCCAGCAACAACGACCTGGACTTGCTCCGGGAAATGAGGACGACGGCCTTGCTGCATAAGGTGGCGGGAATGGATCCCACCGTCATGGACGCCCCCTCGCTGGTCCGGATGGCCGCTCTCGGGGGGGCCGAAGTCCTGGGATGGGAGAAGGAGATCGGGTCCCTGCAGACGGGGAAGCAGGCCGACCTGATCATCATCGACCTGGACCGGCCCCACCTGACCCCGCTTTACAATCCCTATTCTCACCTGGTCTATGCCGCTTCCGGCGCCGACGTGGACACGGTCTTTATCGCCGGCCGGATGGTCATGCGCCGGAAAGAATTGTTGACCCTGGATTGGAAAGAGATCCGGAACCGGGTCCGGGAAATCGGAAAGAGGTTGGCAAACCCGTAGGGGCGGGTCGCGAACCGCCCCTACGAATGGCCGGCAGGAGATCCGGGATCGGGTGAAAGGGATTGCGGGGAGGGTGGGGGATAAATTGCCCCGATCATAGACGAACATCGAATATCGAACGTCCAACATCGAATCAATACGAAAATACCGTTCGGCGTTCGGCGAAGGAGTAGGGCAGGCCTCTCGCCTGCCGACCAGGTGAGGGGGATGGCTTTTTAGGGCTTCCACGGCAAGATTTGGGACTCCATCCTGCCCTGGAAGACCGAACGGGCGGCTTTGAATTGGGAGGAGAACAGGGACCGGGTGCGAAAAATCGGGAAAAGGGTGGGGGTGAAGACCAAGGAACATGTAGGGGCGGTTCGCGAACCGCCTTCTTAATCCTCCCAGCCGTGCTCGCCGATCAGGCTGACAAAGCGGGCGCCGCAAAGATCTTCCTCGACCAGTCCTTCCGGCCCCTTGGTAATGCGCAGCAGTGTCTGGGAATAGCGGTCTCCGACCGGGATCACCAGCCGGCCCTGCGGCGCCAATTGCTGGATATAGGGGGCGGGGATTTTGGGTGCGGCGGCCGTGACGATGATGCCGTCAAAGGGGGCTTCCTCAGGCCAGCCGAGCGTTCCGTCAAAGACCTTCAGTTGCACGTTGTGGTAGTGCAGTTGATCTAGGAGCTTCCGGGCCCGGCTGACCAGGGCCGGGATCCGTTCAATGGAAAACACTTTGGCGGATAGTTCAGCCAGGACGGCCGTCTGATACCCCGAACCGGTTCCGATTTCCAAAATCTTTTCTTTCCCGGTAAGTTCCAGGGCCTGGGTCATGAGGGCCACGATATAGGGCTGGGAAATGGTCTGCCGTTCCCCAATGGGCAGGGGATAGTCACTGTAGGCATCCCCCCAGAGGGCCTCTTCAACGAAGAGGTGCCGGGGTACTTTGCCCATGGCGGCCAGCACACCGGGGTCGCAGATTCCCCGGGGCATCAACTGCTCCTTGACCATCCGCTCCCGGGCTTTGGTGAAATCCTGTACGGCCATCATCGCTTTATGCCGAAAAAACTCCAAATTTCAAATATTTTATGATATATATAAGTCGTTAGCATCCAGTCTGTAAATGGGTTTATTATGGGTCCGGCGGTAAAAAGAATAGGCAAAAAACTGATCTACTGTTTGAGCGGGATGACCCTTTTCCTGCTGCTCGCTATGGGGCTGAAGGGAATGGAGTTCCGGTTACGGGTATTTATGGCCGTTTTTGCCGGACTGTCGGCCTGGATGGGGATGATCACCATGGCCGTCTGGCTCTGGAAAGAAGGAAACCGGGAGGAAAAGGCAGATCGTTTACCCCGGCAGGAGTGATGCCGTTCCGTTATTCGTTCTGATTGACCATTTTGATTATCTGGTTGGCATACTCCGCCAACTCGTCATCAGTCAACTGACGGCTCAAGGGAGACTCCAACAGGGACTCCACCACTTCCGAAGGGGTAATCTTTTCAGCTAAATGATCTTGTTCCATAACCTCTCTTCCAATTTTCAGGGGAATGATGTTTCATAGAACAGATCGAATAAAAAATCAATACTTATTAAAAAAAATTCAATCCTGGTTAAAATCGGGGTTGATCCAAGGCGCCGGCGGGAACCTGGCGGTTCCTATTCAATTGAAGTCGATCAGGGTTTATTTTCGTAGAGGGGAGGAATAACATGAAGCTTTTCGTGAGATTGCTCATAGTTTTGATCGGGTTGACCGTCCTTTGCGGATCCGGGCCGGCAGTGGCCCAGGACATGGAGTGTACCGTCATTACCAAGATCGTCGGACGGCAGGTGACCCTGGCCCCGGAAAACAAAAATCTGAAACCCTTTGTGATCGAAACCGAAGACGTGGCTGGGTTGAAGGTCGGGGACCAGGTCTGGGTCCAGGACGGGAAAATTGTCAGTTGTGCCCTCAAAAGAAAAGAGGGTATTGAAAAAAATAAATAAAATTTTTCTTCCGGTCGAACCAGGCCGTCAGGGTGGCGTTGGGGTTATAGCTTTTAGCCAAGGCCTCATCACCAACAGGCCAGCGGGGCTTTGGAGAAGATCTTCTGCTGCAGGTCCCAAATTTCCTTTTCCATCTTGGCGGCCTGTTCCGCCGTGGTCGCCGGGTTACGCAGGGCCTCCAGGTAATCGAAGCGTTTATTGACCAGATCCTTCCTCAGCGCCGCCGTGTCATGATAAAACTTCTTGCATTCCTCACTCTGGTTGAGCCAGCCCTGTCCCCGCCATCCTGGCCCCATCATCCCCGGGCCCGGGCCGTAACCGCCTTGATGTCCCTGGAAAGCACCGCAGTTCGGGCAATAGCTGCCACCATAATGAGCCATCATTCCGTGGCCATACCCGTCCATCAGGTCAGGCCCCCTACCATAACCCCACAGGCCCGGTCCCTGTGCGAAGGCCATACCGGCGGCAAAAATCAAAATTCCCAGAAAAGAAAACAAAACAGCTTTTCTCATCTTCCAACTCCCCTTTTGTTGCGAAACTTTTGATATTAGATTCTTATAGCCATTGTTCTGAGAATTTGTCTCTAACAATGGCTGTAAGAATCTGTATTAAAACTACGTTCTCTTGGGTTCTTGTTCAACGGTTTTTCCCAACCAAAAAAATTTCAAATTTTTTTGGTTAGAAATTATCCTACTTGCGGCGGGAAAATAGTCAATAATGGCTTCCCGTTATTTATTATGAGCTGAACTTAGTATTTTTAGCTGTCCGGCAATAATTATGAATCAGGGTAATTCCGGGAGAAAACCGGTTGAATTCTTATAATAAAGAATTTATCTTGAAGGAGACAGGTTTAATAGGCAGCCGCCGTTTTCTTTTCGCTGCTCTCGAATCAATTATAGACGCCTGGTTAAGTAAAGCCAGGATTGGGGTTGGACCAAGTCAAGAGATTGGCCCGGACTAACCAACCCAGGGGAGATCAGAGAGGATGCCGATCGTTCCTAAATCGATCGGCCGCCAATATCGGGGCCGGACCGGAAAGAGCCTTCCTGACCAAGCCGGGCCACGGTTTATCGGAGACCACAGTCGTTCCGGTCGGCCGGTGGCCGGCGCTCTTCGGATTGTCACTTTCAATATCAAGTTTGCCCGGTACGTTGATCGGGCTCTTCGGCTTTTCGAAAAAAGCCAGGTTCTGCAGGACCTGGATATACTGGCCCTGCAAGAAATGGATGAAGCCGGGGTCGAGAAGATCGCCAAGCGATTGGGTTTGAATTATGTCTATTACCCGGCAGTGGTTCACTCAGCCCATGGCAAAAATTTTGGCAATGCCCTGCTTTCGCCCTGGCGGATACTGGAAGATCGAAAGATTTTCCTGCCTCACTCCGGGCAGATAGAAAAGATGCAGCGCATTGCCATAGGGGCCACCTTCAAGATAGGGAAGCAGAAGGTCAGAGCCTACAGTCTTCACCTCGGCACGGCCCTGGAAATCCTTCCCCGGCAACGAAAACACCAGGTGGAGGCCGTGCTGGTCGATGCCGAAAAATTTTCCGGCCCGATCGTTATGGTCGGGGATATGAATGCCAGAGGCATTGGCCGGTTCCTGGAGGGCAAAGGGTATTTTTGGGCTACCAAATCGGTCAGGCGGACGATCAGCCTCTTTGCCTGGGATCATATCTTCATTCGGAATTTTGAGGGCAGTCCCAGGGGTGAGGTCGGTGTGGTCGAGGATAACCGGCAGGCCAGTGACCACAAGCCGGTTTGGATGGTCCTGAGGCTGGACGGGGAAAGGGGGCCGGCCTTCCCCAAACGCCGGCCGCTGCTGCGCGGCAAAGTCCTGCCGATTCTCAATTTCAGCCGGAGGAAAAAGAAAAAAGGTACTGAACCATCCGGTATTTAAGGATCGGAAGCTCATCGGAGATCCGTGACCTTAAGGATGTTGGTCCGCTTCGCTTGAACCCCCTCCGCTATTTTATCCGGTTGGCTAGGTAGAAGGGGCTAAGGATTTTTTATCCAGAAACGCCGACAGCGCCTGGTTCAACTCGGCCGGTTTTTCCACGGGCAGGAGATGGCCCGCTTCCGGGATTTCGACCCAGCGGGCCCCGGGGATGTGTTCCGCCAGATATTGGCCGTACTTGGGGGGTGTGAGCAGGTCATCCGCGCCGGAGACCACCAGGACCCGGGCCTTGATTTCCGGAAGCCGCTTGCGGACGTCGAAGCGGTCGCAGGCCAGGAAATCGCCGTAAGCCACCGCCGCCGGGCACTGGAGACTGTCATCCAGGATGGGCTGGAGCAACGCCGGATTGGTTTGGGGGGAAGCCCCAAATTGCCTGATCGAGGCCACGAAGGCCGGATAGTCCTGGTCAATGGTCTCTAAGATCTGCGGCATCACCCGCAGTTTGGCCCCGGTGCAGATCAGCACCCCGGTTGAATAATTTTCCGGATAATCCAGCAGAAGCTGCAGGGTGATGGCGCCGCCCAGACTCAGCCCGGCCGGGATCGGCCCGGGGACCTTTAACTGTTTTAAAAAGTCCGCTACCACCCGGGTATAAAGGGGAACCTCGCTATAACCGTCCCCCGGACTCCCGCCGTGGCCGGGGAGATCCAGGGCCAGCAGGTTGGTCCGCCCGCCCAGGGATTGGAGTTGCCGGTCCCAGAGGACCTTGGAACCACCGGACCCATGGATGAAGACCAGGGTCGATTGATCGGGATCCAGGGGCCAGGCGCCGGCGTTGAAGGCCAGTCCGGCTTCGAAACGATTTTCCATCGGAATTTCCTCCCGGGTTAATTTTGCTGCTGCCGCTTCTATCAAACCCCTTTGGCGGGTTCAGTCGAACCGTTTTTATAGCCCTTCGACTCCAGCCGACTCGGGTGATCCAAGGGCGGGAGGGGATAAACCCTTCCCCAACACCAATAACCAACTGCAGCCGGTTTATTTAAATTTTCGCAGTAAATCGCATTGTATTTGTATTAAACTATTACGCCGAACACCGAACGCTGAACGCCGAACGATACTTTCGTATTCAATTCGATGTTGGATGCTCGATGTTGGATGTTGGATGTTGGATGTTCGTCTTTTTATATTACGCTTTTTCCCCCAGCGCCTCCTTCTTCAACTCCCGTTTCAAGACCTTCCCGGCCAGGCTTATGGGCAGCTCATTTCGGAAGACCACTTCCCGGATTTTTTCGTACCCGGCGACCTGGGGGTTGATAAATTCCATGATTTCTTCCGCCGTGGCGGTCTCACCCTGATTCAATACCACGTAAGCCCGGGGATATTCGGTGACGGCCGGATCCGGTATGCCGATCACTGCGGCCTCCTTGATCTTGGGGTGCCGGTAGAGGACTTCCTCCAGGTTCCGGGCAAAGACATTGTAGCCTTTGTATTTGATCATGTCCTTGATGCGGTCCACGATGTAGAGGTAGCCGTCCTCGTCCAGCTTGCCGATGTCCCCTGAATGGAGCCAGCCGCCCCGCAGGGTCCGGGCCGTCTCTTCGGGCTTGTTCCAGTAGCCCTGCATGACCTGCGGCCCCTTTTGCAGGATCTCGCCTTCCTCACCCACGGGCATTTCCCTGGTGTCATCGGCCAGATCGACGATCTTAACCTCCGAATCAAAAAGCGGCAGGCCGACCGAACCGGGTTTGCGGACTCCCTCCGGGGCCACGGGATTGATACAGATGGCCATGGTGCATTCGGTCATCCCATACCCTTCCACAAAGACGCCCCCGACGACCTCCTTCATCCGGTTCAGATATTCCAGGGGCAGGGGCCCGGCCCCGCTGGCGGCCACCTTGACTTTCCGAAAGTGCGGAATGCACCGGGGAAAATCCGGGTGATTAACCAGGGCGGTATATATCGGCGGAGCGCCGCCCATGGCGTCGATGGGGTACTTTTTGAGCACCTTCAAATAGTCGCCCGGATCGAACTTCGGGAGCAAGACCGTGGTCGTTCCCACAAAAATGGGATAGTTCAGGTAGGCGATGGTGCCCATGGCATGGAACCAGGGAACCACGTTGACGGACATGAAGTGCGC
>JACRCK010000142.1 GCA_016219065.1 Deltaproteobacteria bacterium | reverse complement strand
GCTCAAGAACCGCATCGTGATGGCCCCCATGACCCGGGGCCGGGCCGGAGAGGAACGGCTCGCCAATCCCTTGATGGCGGAATATTACCGTCAAAGGGTCTCCGCCGGGCTGCTCATCACCGAAGGGGTCTTTATTTCCCGGCAGGCCATCGGCTGGGTAAACGCCCCCGGTATCTATACCGCTGAACAGGCCGAGGCCTGGAAGCAGGTGGTCGAGGCGGTTCACGCCCAGGGCACACCCATATTCCTCCAGCTTTGGCACTGCGGCCGGGCCTCCCACAGCAGCTTCCATCCGGAAGAAGGGCTTCCGGTCGCTCCCTCGGCCGTCAAACTGGGCGAGGACACCATTCATACACCAACCGGCAAACAGCCTTACGAGACGCCGCGTGCTCTGGAAACAGAGGAAATTCCCCTCATCGTGGCGGATTATCGAAAGGCCGCCGAACGGGCCCGCTCGGCCGGGTTTGACGGTGTGGAACTGCACGGGGCCAACGGCTATCTCATCGACGAGTTCCTGCAATCCAGGACCAATCACCGGACCGACCGCTACGGGGGGAGTCTGGAGAATCGCTTTCGGTTTTTGGAGGAGATCCTGGAGGCGCTGCGCGGGGTCATGCCGCTTCAGCGCGTCGGCGTTCATCTTTCCCCGAACGGTATTTTCGACGATATGGGCTCCCCAGATTTCCGGGAATCTTTTCTTTACTACGCCGGCCGTTTGAACGACTTCGGACTGGCCTACCTCCATGTCCTGGACGGGCTGGCCTTCGGCTTTCACGAGCTCGGCCAACCCATGACCCTGAGGGAATTCCGGGAAGTGTTCAAGGGGCCGCTCATGGGCAACTGCGGCTACACCGGGGAAACCGCGGAAGCGACGATCGCCGGCGGCCAGGCCGATCTGATCTCCTTCGGCCGGCCTTTCCTCAGCAATCCGGACCTGCCCGAACGGCTGATCCACGGCTGGCCGTTAAACCCGCCGGCGGACATGAAGGTCTGGTATTCCTTTGATGCGGTGGGCTACACCGACTTTCCCCGGTACGCGGCTGGGAAGTAAACCACTAGCGGGTCTAGCCGATAGCTTAAGGATTCAAGGATTCGAGGTTTCAAGCGAATAATCTTTTATCACTTGGCCCCTCGACCCCTTGATGGTGAGGCTGCCGCCCGAAGGTAAAAGGGCCACGTGAGGGCCGTGGCCGGCATTGGCGCTGATCAAATTTCCGGAAATGGTTTACCCGAAGCGGCAATTATCACCCCGCCAGCCGCACCCGGATCCAGGACAGGAGAAAAAGCAGGGAGCTGATCAGGATGATGGTAGCCCCGGCCGGGGTGTCCAGATAGAAGGAAAGGAGGATACCGGAGAGACCGGCCGCCAGAGCGGCGGTCACGGCGATCCAGAAAAGGCCCCGTACCCCCCCGGCCAGGGTGCGGGCCGTGGCGGCCGGGATGACCAGCAGGGCGGTGACCATGAACAACCCTACGGCCCGGAGGCTGAAGGTGACCACCAGGGCCAAGATGACGGCGAAGAGATATTCCGTCCGTCGGGCCGGAAGGCCCCGGGAGGCGGCCAGATCCATGTTCAGGCTCATCAGGATCAAGCGGTTGAACCATCCGGCGACCAGGATAAAAACCCCCGCCCCCACGAGATAAAGCAAGAACAGTTCCCGATCGGTGATGGCCAGGACTGCCCCGTAGAGATAGGCCTCGAAACCCCGGATCTCCTTTTGAACATACAACAGGGTGATGCCGAGCGCCACCAGGGCCGAAAGGATCACGCTGATGATCGTGTCCGCGGAAAGTTCGGACCGGGATTTGAGCAGCGTAATACTGATCCCGGCCAACACCCCCAGACCGATGACCGCATAAAAAGGCTCCAGGCCGAACAGGAAACCCAAAGCCACTCCGGCAAAAGTGGAATGGCTGATGGCATCGGAAAAAAAGGCCATCCGGAAGTTGACCACGTGAACCCCCAGCAGAGCGCATAAGGGGGCGATGACCGCCATGGCCAGCACCGCCCGCCACATGAAGGCGAACTGGGCCCATTCGAAGGGCAGCCAGGAGGAGAGGGTGCTGTACAACGGTGCGAGGGAATATTCCACGGCTAGGCAGTCTTCCGCCGCTGACGGATCGGAGGTGTTAAATCCCCCCCCACCCCCCTTTTTCTAAGGAGGGGGCCTAAGTCCCCCTTTGCCCAAGGGGGATTTAGGGGGATTTTCTGTGACTCGGCGTTCCTGTCGAACCAGCAATCTTTACCCGAAACCCACGGCTTCATCAATCTTTCTCTCCGCTCTTTGGTGGTTCTTCAGTTGATATTCCAACGGGCAGCCGGCAGTGTGGCCCGTGGGAATGGGGGTAAATCTGGATATGCAGGCCGTAGGTCTTGAGCAGATTTTCTTCCGACAGGACGCTGAGTCCACCCGAACAGCGCACCGTCTTGTTCAGGCAAATGACCTGTTCGGCATGGTTGGAGACCACCGACAGGTCATGGGAAATCAGGAGCACGGTCAGGTTTCGCTCCCGCTGCAGGTCGGACAAGACATCGCAGAATAACTGTTCCCCCGGTGCATCCACGCCGGCCGTGGGCTCGTCCAGCAGCAGGATGTCGGGATCCCCCTCCAGGGCCAGGGCCAGCAGCACCCGCTGCATCTCTCCGCCGGACAGTTTCCCCAGAAAATGATTTTCCAGTCTCCCGGCCCCCACCCGGTCCAGTCCCTCCCGGATGCGCTTCCGGGTTTGATCCCGGATCCCCGTCCAATGGGGGCCTCGTTTAAGGGCCAAGGCGAGCAGGTCCTGCACCGTGCAGGGCAGACCGCGGTCCAGGTCCAGGCGTTGGGGAACGTAACCGATCCGGGGCCGACCCCCGGAAAAAACCGGAAAAGTAATCCGCCCGCTGTAGGGGACCTGCCCCAGCACGGCCAGCAGCAGCGTGGTCTTGCCGGCCCCGTTGGGCCCGATGACCGCGGTAATCCGGCCGGCCGGGACCTCGCAGGTGATGTCCTCCAGGATCTCCTGTTTACGGAGATGCACGGTCACCCCGCGGATGGCGATAGCGACTGCGGATGGGTTATGGAAAGAGGGTTCCGTTTTCATCAGCCGCCTACCGCAAGGCCCGGCACAGGGTTTCGAGGTTCCGGCGCATGGCCTGTTCATAGGTTTCGGGTCCCGGTTTTCCGGTGGCCGCCGTATCCAGGGAAAAAATCTTGATCCCGGTTTCGGCGGCCAGGGTCCGGGCCACCTGGTCGGAATACTGGGGCTCGGAAAAGATGGCCGTCACTTTTTTCTCCCGGATCAAACGAACCAGCCGGGCCATTTCCCGGGGGGACGGTTCGACGCCGGGAAGGGGTTGAATCGTCCCCGCCACCTGCAGGCCGATGTCCCGGGCTAGATAGTCCAGGCTGTCGTGGACGGTCAAAACGGTCCGGTTGGGGGCCCGGTTCACGCAAGCCTGCATTTCCCCGTACAACCCCTCCAGGTTTCGGGCATAGCGGTTACCGTTGGCCCGGTATCGTTCCCCCCGCGCCGGGTCGATCCCGGCCAGACCCGCGGCGATATTCCTGACCATGGCGGCCGCCTGTTTCGGGGAAACCCAGGCATGCCCGTTCGGGGAAGGATCGGCAGCATGCCGGTGAGCGGATTTGGAGGTCTTTTCCGACGGCCCTTCCGGGTGAACGCCCGATCCCCTCAGGGGCTCGATGCCCGCGGTGGCGGTAATCACCCGGGTCCGGGCTCCGGCCTGTTTAAGCGCCTTTTCCAGGAACGCCTCCAGACCCAGGCCGTTGGTAACGATCACCCCGGCCTGGTTTATACGTTTCAGCTCTCCGGGGGATAAATCGTAATCATGCGGGCAGCCCAGATTGGGGGGCAGCAACAATTCCACCTGAACCCCGGGTTCATGGCCGACCACATTCAGGGTCAAGGTATACACCGGCAGGATCGTGGCCAACAAGCGGAGCTTTGGTTCCGCAGCCTTCCCCTCCACCGGAAAGAGGCCCAGCAAAACACCGAGAATTCCGGCTCCCACCATTCGGAGGCTTAATCGTTTCATAAGGTACTTTCCTCTTTAATTTGCCTAAACATTTAAATAAAATATATTTTACCGACTCCGTCAAGGACTTTTATGAATCTGCCCCGATCTAAAGAGGAGCTGCTCGCGGCACTGCTCCCGACCATTCAAAAAAACTGCCGTATCTCCGATGCCACGCACAGCGGCTTCTTTTCCATTTGCGGCCTTTTCCTGCGACTAAAGGATCAACACCTCTGCGAAAAAGGCCTGCCGCCCTGGACCGAAACGGATAAACCAGCTCTGCTGGAATGGATCGAGGATCAGGAAAACCGCTGGCTCCAGCACCTGGATCTCCCTTTTGAGGATTTTTACCTGAACGGCCGGACCGTGCCTTACCTGGACAACCGCCGGATCAACGCCCTGCTGATGCCCCGGGGGCTCTACTACGGGGCGGGCTATGGGCGGGGGTTCAAGCCGACTTTCTTCCTGGGTGCTATCCGGGAAATAAGGGAGTTCCACGGCTTTACCGCGGTCATTCTGGATCAGGAATACGTGAGCGATCTAGTCATGCCCCCGGCCGTCCGAAGGGGGAAATGGATCATCGTTCGCCTCACCCCCCTGCGCTATTTTCTCTGGGGCAAAATTCAGGAAATCGAACACCTGGAAAGGGAGGCCACCGCGGCGGCCCTGCAGTATTACGGTTGGGACTCCCAACAACCCCCCGCCGGCCAACTGGAACGGATCGTCCGGGAGGAAATGGAAACGGTGCTGCATCACGAACTCGGCGAAGCCCGGGACCGGGTCCTCCCCTTGAGCCTCTGGGGCAACCTGTTGCGCCTTTTCCCCCACAGCCGGATCGAGATCTATTTGCGCAGTCTCAAAGACCTGCTCGGTGATACCCATCCCTCCGGGACACTCCGGCATATCATTCAAAACCGCAAGGCCGGCTCTTTCGCCTT
>JACRCK010000151.1 GCA_016219065.1 Deltaproteobacteria bacterium | reverse complement strand
GGAGATGGCCGCCGGCGCCAGGGCCTCGATCTGGATGTCGAAATAAACCCCATTGCCGCAGTTATGGACAATCGGCAATGCCCCACACTCCCGGACGGTGTCGGCCAGTTTCTTGGCAAAGGGGAACTCCGTTTCCCTCCAGAGTTTTTTGCTCATGATGCACTGGGAGGCAAAAAGGGTATCCAATACTATGGCGTGAACGCCGACTTTGCACAAGGCCTTGATGTAATCTATCAAGACTTCATTGATGATTTCCATGCCCTTGATGACATATTCCTTATTTTTCATGCAATCCCGGAAAACCCGCTCCGCTCCGCCCATCATGGACAGGATCCCCAATGGCGCATAAACGAATCCCATAATGGCCTTGGTTTTCCCCAGTTCAGTCGCCATGATGTCGCAGTATTTGATCATTTCCTTCATGCGGGGGGCTTTGGTGGGGTCAAGGGGCTGAATTTTGAGATAATCGTCCGGTGTTTTAATAAAAGGATTGTCATAATTGGGGTGGGGGGTGTCTTCGCAGGGAAAAATCACCTCCTGCCCGAAATCGGCGGCCTCCACAGACAAGTCCACCAGGGACAACACACCGTCCGGCTGAATGAGCTCGGTAGCCTGAACCATAGATTTGCCCGCCAGCTCCCCGTCCTGGGCCCATTCGGCATAGGTGCATCCGTAAACACGGCGGGAGGCCCCGCAGACTAATGGACCGGCAGCTACCCGGTCGGCCTCTTTATGCTGCAACATATGTACGATTCTTTCCAATCCGGTCATAATTACCTCCTTGTGATGCTGAATTTTTTACCAGTCCTGCTGAAATTATCGGGGACTCCCCATCCAGTCAAACGAGTTTTTGAACCACCTCCTCCAGTCCGGCCCCTTTGGGGACACTCAAAGGCAGGATCGAGTTGGAAATGCCCTCCAGGGCTGCCAGTATCTCCTGATACCTTTCCGGGGTTACCAGGTCGACCCGGCTGACCGCCACCAGGTCGGCCCGGTCGATCTGTCCCCGCAGCAACGGTCGCCGTTCCTCCCAGACCTGTCCGAAGTCCGGTCCGTCGATCAGGGTGATGAAGGGACCGATTTCATAGGAGGCATCCCGCAGCCCCATGCGGGTGGCGTCCCGCATCTCCTGGGTCAACACCATTTCGGAGGGTTCGATAAAAAGATAGTCGGGATTCACGGTCCTTTTGATTTCCTTGATGCGGGCCACCAGGCTGGTGGCCAGGGAACACCCCACTCACCCCCCCCGCAAGTAGGTGACCCAGAGGTTCTGCTCCCGAACGAATTCAGGGTCGTAATCGACCGCCCCGTCTTCATTGACGATCACCGCCGATCGTTTTCCCTGTACATGCAGGAGGTGGACCAGTTTTCGGATTAGAGTGGTCTTGCCGCTGCCGTTGATGCCCGAGACGGATATGAGTTTCACCTAACAACAACCCCCCAAAAAGGGAGTAACGCATATGTTGCTATACCCATTACTCCAGCACTCCATTACTCCAATACTCCCCCAGTATCACTTCGCCCCCTCGTCCTGAAGGATCTGCTCCAACTGGCGGATGTATTCCTCCTTGCTGGTGGTAAAATCGAAGGCGTCGAAATAGGCGTGCTCCTTCTCCTTGACCACTTTAAACCCCCGGGCCTCGGCCGCCTCGTGGATGCCTTCCAGCGTCGCCTGGCGCACCTCGTTCTCGACAATGCCCGCGACGATGCTGTTCACGGCCAGGTAGAACTCCTTGACCGGGTATTCCAGGGAACCGGCGGAATAGGCCCCGTGGGGCAGCCCGATGGTGTCGGCCTTTAAAGTGCCGGCCTCGGTCCGGATGTGTGATTTGATGTGGCCGATCGCTTTGGCCCCCCGGTCCAGGCATTTTCGGGCAATGGCCAGCATCATCTCTTCGGCCATTTTTTTGACCGCCTCGCCGTCCAGCGGCTCCTCGTGGGTCAACTTGACCGCTACCCCGTAGCCGCTGACCCCATGATCGGTATAACAGCCCTTTTCCTGATCCGTTGGATTATTCAAGCCGCTACTCCTTCCAGACCTGAATGATTTCCACCAGACGATCGATCCCCTGATTCTTAAAAGTAGACAGGTAAATGACTTCCGCCTTTTCATTGTACTGACGAGCCCGTTCCGCGGCCTCCCGGGCTTCGGCTTCGGTTACCGCATCCACCTTGCTGACGGCCAGGACATCCGCGTCCTTGACCTGGCTGGTTACCAGTTGGCCCAGCATATCCATGTCCAGTAGTTCCGCCGGCCGGGTAGCGTCGAACAGGACGATGGCCGGACCGATGGAGATCTTGGCATCCCGGCCGCTCATCCGGGCCGCCAGTTTTACCTGATGGGGGACCGCCACCCCGGTGGGCTCGACCAGGATGTGGTCCGGGTGGAATTCCTTGTAAAGGTTGTAGACCGTCTTGGCGAAGGTGGAGGCAATCTCGCAGCAGATGCAGCCCCCCCCGATATCCTTCATCCGCATGCCGCTCTCCTGGATGATCTTGCCGTCCACGGGGATCTCGCCGATCTCGTTGACGATCAGGGCCACCCTGGTCCGGCCCCCGTCCGCCAGGGCCACGGAAAGTTTGAGCATGAGCGTGGTCTTGCCGCAGCCTAAGAAACCGGCCACCTGAGTAATTTTCATATAGCTAACTCCTGGGGTTGGAGAATTGGAGTGCTGGAGTATTGGTCTAATAATCATTACTCCAATACTCCATTACTCCAATTAACAATTAACCCGACTCATCAAACAAAGTTTTTCTGTATATTATTTAAGCAATGAACCTATTATGTAAAGGAGTATAAGCAGGTAATTAATGGGTATTTTTTAATACCTTATTAATGATCAACCGGGTATATATTATACCCATTAATGGAACGAGGGCAAAAGTCTTAGCGTGAAGATTCCGGTTGCCGTTGCCGGGAAGAGAGGTAGGAATACAGATTGATGGTCCGGCCCCGCAGGCCCAGTTTTTTGCGGATATTTTTTCGGTGGGTCTGGATGGTTTCAAAGGAGGTGTGCATGGCCTCGGAGATTTCCTTGGTGGAATATCCGCCCTGAATATACCGGCAGATACGCATCTCACTGCGGGTCAGTCGCAAAAACCGGCCGTCCAGTTCCCTGGAAAAACCCCGGGTCAATCCCAGCAGGTGTTCCCGGATCAGGTCGAGATAGCTGTTCCGCATTTCCCCGTAGGGTTCGCGCTTGACCCGCTCCAGAGCCGGGAGCAGGTATTTCTCGATCTTGTTGGCGATTTCGCCCTCCCAGCCTTTTTTTTCCTGTTCGATGGCCTTCATCACATTGCGCAGGGTGATGTACATTTCCCGAGTCTGGACCTTTTCCCGGCTCAGGTTTTCTTCCAAGGTTTTAAACGATCGGGGGTCCTCCAGCACCAGCAGGAATAGCCGCTGGTTGCTCATATCCGTTCGCTTCAGAGAGATTTTTGCCGGAACCGGGTCTTTTTCGTCGAGCCAGCAGGCTACCGGTCCGATCCAGGTCCGCCCGTCTTCCAGACCCAGGATGATTTCCTGTAAGGTCTCCCGACCCTGGGTATCCAGCAGTTTGCGCAAATCCTCGCCGATCAGTCTTTCGTAGGGGATGCGGTAGAGCTCCTGGATTTTGGGGTTGACCTCGATGATCCGCAGGGTAGCGTCGATCAAAATGATCCCTTCGGAACTCAATTCCAGGACGGAGCGCAACAGTTTTTCCGGTTTTTTTTTGGCCAGAAGGGAAAGAGGATTATTCTTAGGCTGCATGGAAGACCCCGGCTTACTTCTTAATATCCTCGCCACAGGTACAAACAATGCGGGGACGCCCCATCAGCCGCTGAAAGACCCCGCGGAATAAGACCGCCGCAGCCGTTCCCCCCAAAAGGGGGCCCAGGATATAAACGGTAAAAAATCCGCCGCGGGGGCCGGGGATGGCGACCCACCCCCAGCCGGACAGGTAGGCCACCAGACGCGGGCCGAAGTCCCGGGCCGGGTTCAACCCCGCCTGGGTCAGCGGAGCCAGTAGGGAAATAATCCCCATGACCGTCAACCCGATGAACATAGGGGCGATGTCGCTGGAAGGGCGGCCCACGTTGCAGTCGTCCGTTAAAAAGAAAATAATGGTCACCAGAAAAAAAGTCCCCAGGGCCTCCACCAAGGCTGCCATCGGTTTAGAGATGACGGCGATGGTTTCCGGGGAGGTGGGGTTCGGGAAATACTCCCCGAAAAGGGAAGCGGTCTTGATCGAATCCTCCGACCCGCGGACGATCCGGTGCAGGGCCTCGAAACCGGCGATGGAATCCCCGAAGACCCCCAGCAGGACCCAGCCGGCGATAAAAGCCCCCAGGAATTGGGCGGCCAGATAGGTCGGAAGCTTCCGCGGCTCCATCCGGCCTGAAACCACCATAGCCAGGCTGACGGCCGGATTCAAGTGGGCGCAGGAAAGGTGTCGACTGGCATAGATGGCCAAGGTGACCCCGATCCCCCAAACCCCCGCCACCTGGAACAATCCGGTGTGGGCCGAGAAAAGGGTAGACGAAGCCGCCACCCCGCAGCCGAAAAAAACCAGGATGAAAGTGCCCAGCAGTTCGCCGACGAAGTTGGTGGCCAGGCCCATAATTAATTTTTAATTTAACCGATTAAAGATTTTTTCTTAAGTTTAAATTCGTCCTTTGAATTTAAACTGCCATGGGATCCCGCTGCGATTCTTCGACGAAGTCGGGATTATCCGCGCTGATGGCCGCCAGTTGCGGCATCACCTCCGGGGGGCCGATGAAAACCACCCGGTTCAGCAGGGATATCCGGTCCGGCGGCAGTTGGGTCTCTTCGACGGTCCACCGGCCCATGACCCAACTGAAAAGGTAAACGGTATTCCCGTCGGCGCTGATAAATCCTTTGGACCGGACCACGGCCCGGGGGAACTTTCCGGCCAGGGCCTTGAAATCTTCCAGGTCGATCCCCTTCCAGGAATAGATGGCGGACAAGAGCCGGTCCGGCGGAGTGATTTCGCGGTTGGGATCGTCCAGCAGTTGTTCGATGGACTTCTCCAGCTCTTCGGAAGTCAGGAAGCGTCCGGCGCTCTCTCCTCCGACCGCGGGCTGCGCCTCCAGCCCTTTGAAAAAATACTGCTCGAACGGAAAATCGGCGTACGTGGTCTCATAAAAAACCGGCGCCGGGTGGTGCCGGCGCACCAGTTCCTGCACCTGGGCTATCTGCTCCGGGGTCGCCAAGTCCACCTTGTTGATGATAAAAACGGTGGAGGAGGCAATCTGTTTTTCCACGGAGGCAAAGACCTCGTACTCCTCCCCAAAATTAGCGGCGTCGATCACGCAGAACTGCTCGGCCAGGTGGAAGCGATTGTTGAAAAAAGGCAGGGTCAGGTCCCGTTTCAGGTCCGTGGGATTGGCCACCCCGGTGGATTCGATGAGCAGCACATCGGGCTGGATATCCTTGGCGATCTGGTTGAGCCCCTTGATGAAATCGGTCTTGACGCAGACGCAGAAAATGGAACCTTTGCTGATTTCCATGATGTCCAGGTCCTCTCCCTGGACCAGGGTCCCGTCGACGCCCAATTCCCCGAATTCGTTCATCAGGATCATCATTTTCCGGTCTTTAGGAAAGTTCTTGATGATGCGGTTTAAAAATGTGGTTTTCCCACTGCCTAAAAACCCGGTAATCAGAAAAACGTTGGTGCGGTCACCCATAAAAAAATCCTTCAGTTCCGGAGTGATGGAGTGATGGAGTGGTGGTTTTAAAACAATACTCCAATACTCCATTACTCCGATTTTTCCTTTTCCCTATTGAATAAACCCCTTGCTGCGCAATTTTTCCAGAATCTGCTCCGGGCTGAGGAGCATCCCGGTGGATAAAACCAGCCCGTCGCAGACCAGCCCGGGGGTGGCGAAGACCCCCATTTTCATAAAGTAGTCGATGTCCTTCATCTTGACTACCTCGACCTGGTCTTTGATGCCGGCCTGGTCCAGGGCTTTGAGCACGTTTTCATAGAGGGTTTCACAGTTCTTACATCCCGGTCCAAGCACTTCGATGCGCATGATAGTTACCTCTCTATATAATTTCAGGAACTGATGGGAAATAACATTACCGGGTAGGGGGGGCTTTAGCCTCCCCTGGGGCGACTAAAGTCGCCCCAACCCTGTGAACCATTACTTGTCCGGGTTAAGTTGTTCCAGGGGGGTGGCCGTATCCCGGTCTTTATCCCTGACCAGCAGCGCTTCGCAGAACTTACAGAAGACCAACTCCCCTTCCCGCTCGAACTGCTCCCACAACCGCCGGTATTCCTCGGGGCAGTCCTCGAGTTCCCCGGGTTCCTCCAGGCGATTGATGCGATCCGATTTTCCGCAATAAGGGCAGCGCAGGCCGAAGAGGGCGAAATCCCGCTTCGGCAGCCCCAACTCCCTGATCAATTGACGATACCGTTCAATGTCATCCCAGTCGGTCATGGTCGTCTTTCGTTTTTCATTAGTAATTGACAATTGATTATTGATTATTGGCAGTTCGATGTTCGCTGTTGGACGTTCGATGTTCGATGTTCATCTATTTTCTTACTAACAGCACTTATACAGCCGCAGCAACCGTTCATCCATCACGAAATAGAATTTCATAAAGGAGGAGCCGTCCGGACGGGTTCGGACACCGTGTACCGTATCGGCCAGTTCGACCGTGCTGCGCAGGTGGGTGACCATGACCAGTTGCTTCTTGGACGACAACTCCTTCAGCAGGGCCTGCATGGATTTATGGTTAATGTAGTCCAACGCCGGTTCCACCTCGTCCAGCAGATAGAAAGGACTGCGCAGGCGGTCGAACAGGGCCAGCTTCAAGGCCAGGCTGGTGATGGACTTCTCCCCACCGGAGAGCTGATGGGCCCGCCGGATATTCCTCCCTTTGACCGCCACCTCCACTTCCAATCCGGTCCCTTTCTTTCCGGTTACGATCTGCAGGCGCCCTTCCCCTTCCGGAAAAAGGTAATGGAGATAATGCTGAAAGAGGGGGTCGGCTTGCTTTTTCAGTTCCTCCGGCAGGGCGGTGAAATTTTTTTTCCCGATCAGGGCCGAGATCCAGCGCAAACGCTCGGCCGGTAGCAGGGACAGCAGATCGTTGATGCGTTCCTGCCGGATGATGGTTTTCAGGGCATCTCCCAGCCCCAAAGCCTTTAGTTTTCTTCGGTAAGCCTCCGGCCCGACCGTCCGGTCCTGGATCTGCCAGGTCTCCTGTCCGTCCCGGGTGATGGTTCTCCCCAACTTGAATTCCGGCGCCTTATTTTCGGTGCCTTCCTTAAAAACCAACTCCACCCGAACCTGTTCGGCCGGCGGGTAGGCCTTGTTTCCGGAAAAAAAGAGCTCTTCCCTTTCCAGGAGGCGCAGCTCGGCCAGGTCGTTTTCCCCCAGTGCCCAGACGATCGCATCCAGGATGTTGGACTTCCCCACCCCGTTGTTGCCCATGATCACCCCGATCCCGGGCTGGAAGGACATCTCGGTGGGTTCGGAAAATGATTTAAACCCTTCGACCTTAACATCTTCCAAAAACATG
>JACRCK010000145.1 GCA_016219065.1 Deltaproteobacteria bacterium | reverse complement strand
GCGCTGATACAAAAAGCGGCCGTCTTATACACGGCCAGGTTGATGCCCATGGATTCGGCCGCGGTTTCACTGTCCCGGATGGCCAGAAAGGCCCGGCCGCTTGAGGTGCGCAGTAAATTTCTTAAAACCAGGATGGAAAGCAAAACGATCAAAAAAACCAGATAATAATAACGGTGGTCGCTGGCCAGGGAAAAAGTTTGGATGGCCGGACGCTGGATGGAAAGACCGTTGACCCCATTGGTGATCCCTTCCCATTGAACGATAATCTCTTCGATGATGAAGCCGAAGCCCATGGTGGCTATAGCCAGGTAAAGCCCTTTCAGTCTCAAAGCCGGAAGCCCAACGATGATCCCGAACAAAGAACCCACCACCCCCGCAGCCGGCAAAGCCAGCCAGAAAGAGACACCGAATTTACCAGTCAACACCGCCGAGGTATAGGCCCCGACGGCGAAAAAAGCCGCATGGCCCAAAGAAACCTGGCCGGTATAACCGCTGACTAAATTCAAACCCAGAGCCACGATGATGTTGATCCCGATCAGAATCAGCAGCGAAACCCAATAGGTGCCCATGGCCAGGGGTGCCAGGAGAAATCCGAGAATGAGCAGCAGATACCAACCGAGAGTGGACGGATATTTGAAGAGCTGAATGTCCTGCAGATAGGTCATCCGCTTGACAAAGCGCATGGTTTAAACCCTCTTCCTTTGATGAATGCCGAAGAGGCCCTCCGGCCGGATCATCAGCACCAGGATCAGAATCACCCAGGCGAATACTTCCTTAAAACCCCTGGGCAGGTAAATACCGGCCAAGGACTCGGAAACCCCGATGATGATCCCCCCGACAATGGCCCCGGGAATACTGCCGAACCCGCCGAGCACGGCCGCCGGAAAGGCCTTCAGGCCGATAAAGCCCATGTTATAGTTTAAAAACTGGATGGGGGTGAGGAAGATACCGGCCACGGCGGCCACCATGGCGCTGATCCCCCAGATATTGGAAAAGACCTTTTTTACCCCGATGCCCATCAGGTAGGCGGCCAACTGATTTTGGGAAGCGGCCTCCATGGAAATGCCGGCCTTGGTCCGGTTGAAAAAAAAGTACAGAACGATGATTAAAAGTACGGTGATGGCCATGATCCAGAGATGGACCGAGGACACGGCCCAGGGCCCGATGCGCACCGGAACATTGGTGATGCCGGCGCTGAATTTGTAGGTGTCATAACCCCAGATCATGCCCCCCAGGCTTCGGACCAGAATGCCGATGGCGATGGTGGCCATGGCCAGGGCAAAGGCCGGCTCGCCGACCAGCGGTCGGAGGACGAACCGGTCGATGATTTTTCCCAGGAAACCCATCAGGACCAAAGCGATGAGCAGGGAGAGGAAAAAGGGAAGGTGTAAAAAGTTGACGCAGGTAAAGGCCAGGAAGGCGCCGATCATCATCAGATCGCCCTGGCCGAAATTGATGATCTCCGTGGCCTTGTAGATCAGCACAAAGCCGAGGGCCACCAGGGCGTAAATGCAGCCCATGGCCAGGCCGTTGATGACTTGCTGTACGAACATATGGTTTCCCGCTGATGTTAAGGGTTGATCAGGCTAAAAACCAAAGAACTTTATTTCCAAGCCACTTCAGAGAGCCGTATGACTGACTAATCAGTCATAACGGTTTTAAAAAATATCGGTAAAAAAGAAAAAAGTCAATAAATTTTTTTTCACAATCTATTTTCCCGTAAAGACCGTCGGGAACCACCGTGCTGCTGGGAATTTTTATGACCCCTCGAACCCTTCCTACCCTCTTTAAAGCCCAAAACTGCGGGCCACTTTTTCCAGATGGTAATCCGCATCGCCGAACGAGGCGGCAGCGGCTTTGGTTTTTCGGGTGTACAGATGCAAGTCGTGTTCGTCGCAGAAAGAGACGGCCCCGTGGATCTGATGGGCCAGGCGGGTCACCAGGCCGGAAGCCTCGCTGACATAGGCTTTGGCCATGGATGCCTCTTTTTCAGCCGGGAGCCCTTGGGCAACCCTCCAGGCGGCTTGATAGGTCAGATAACGGGCGCTGTCCCTGGCCACGGCCATGTCGGCCAAGTGATGCTGAACCGCCTGAAAGGCGCCGATGGGGCGGCCGAACTGTTCCCGCTCCTTGGCGTGGGTCAACGAAAGTTCGATAGCCGGCCCCATGGCCCCGAGCATCTCGGCGCACTTGGCCACCGCCGCCCTGTTTTCCATGGCCTCCAGAACCGGTCCGGCCTCACCGATAGAGCCGAGGAGATTCGCCTCGGGAACGGCCGTGTTTTCCAAAACCACCTGGCATTGTTTTTCATAGCCCAAGGTTCTAAGGGGCTTTATCTTCAGCCCCGGGCTTTTAGCCTCGACGATAAACAGGGATAGACCGCCATCGGCCCTGGCCGCGCAGATGATATGATCGGCCGCATGGGCGCTGTCGACGAAGAGCTTAACGCCGTTTAACAGATAAGCGTCGGCGATTTTTTCGGCCCTGGTGGCTATGGGCGAAGCCCCGTACCAACCGCCCGGCTCCGTGTGCGCTAAAGCCATAAGCCCTCGGCCTTCGGCCACCCCGGGCAAAAGTCCCTTTTTCTGTTCCTCCGACCCGGCCGCTAAAATCACCGAGACCCCCAAGACCACGGTGGCGAAAAAAGGCCCTGGCAGGCAGGCTTCGCCCATGGCTTCCAGCAGAAGGCACAAATCCAGAAAGTCGCCCCCGGTCCCGCCATACTTCTCCGGGATTTCCGCGCCCATCCAGCCCATTTGGGCCATTTTTTTCCAGAGCCCCGAAGAGTAGCCCCGTTCGTCCTCCCGCATTTCGCGCACCAGCGACTTCGGGCATTCCTTTCTCAAAAAATCCCGGGCCGCTTTACTGACTATTTTTTGTTCCTGGTTCAGGTCGAGTTCCATAATTGAATCTCCCTTTAAGCCTTCACGCCCCAGTGTGGCGCCACGAAGCATGAAAATGGTTTACTCCGAACTCTAAACTCCGAACTAATTCTCGAATTACGGCGACGGAATCCAGGCTACCGGACCGGCAACCCCAATCCCCGTAGGGCGATGATGTTGCGTTGGATTTCCGAAGTACCGGCGCCGATGGTCGCCGAGATGCAATCCAGATAGCCCACGGGCGCCAAGCCCCTGAACGGCGCATACTCTGCCCCGTGCTCCAGCAGGCCGTAAGGTCCGAAAATATCCATGGCCGCCTCGGCCAAGGCCCGGCTCAACTCCGTGGCCACCACTTTCAAGGCCGCCGCTTCGACACTGGGCGAGTGTCCTTTGTCCAGCATGTCGGCCGTCTTCCAAACCAGCATATAGCCGATTTCTATTTTGATGGCGATTTCCGCCAGTTTCTTGCGGACAGCCGGATAGCCCCCCAAGGGGGTGCCGTCTCTCTCGGTCTTTTTGACGCAGGCGACCAGTTCTTCAAAAACCCGCTTGAATCCGCCAATACCCACCAGGATGACCCGCTCGAAATCAAGGGCGGTCATCAGGTAGTAAAATCCTTTATTTTTTTCTCCGATCAAATTCTTTTTGGGCACCCGGACATGGTCGAAATAGACTTCGTTGAACTCGTGAAGTCCATGAATATTGATCAATGGGCGGATGGTGATCCCCGGCGTGTTGTTGTCCACGATGAAATAGCTGATGCCCTTGTGTTTCGGGGCGTCGGGGTCGGTCCTGGCAATCAGCCAGGCATATCCCCCCCAGTGGGCCTGGCTGCTCCAGACCTTCTGTCCGTTGATGATATAATCGTCGCCGTCTTCTACGGCGGTGGTGGCGATACCGGCCAGGTCCGAACCGGCATTGGGTTCGCTGTAACCCAGCCACATGTTTATTTCGCCGGCGGCGATCCTGGGCAGCCATTCCCGTTTCTGTTCTTCCGTGCCGACCCGCAGCAGGGTGGGACCAACAATGCCGGAGGCGATGACGTCTATGATCGGTACCCGGTGGTAGCTGGTCCTTTCGTCGAAGATGGCCTGTTCCATGTAGGTATAAGACCGCCCCCCGTAGGCCTCGGGCCAGGATATGGTCACCCAGCCTTTTTCCACCATCTTCCGCCGAAATCGAATCAGAACATCTCTACTCTCCTTATCTTCCATTCCCATCATGCCGCAGCCGTATCCCCCCGGCCAGTACATGGGACGGGAGGCCCAATCCGGAGGCAGCATCTCCTGTAAGAAACCATCCACCTCGTCGTAAAAAGCCTGTTCTTTTTCATTGAATCTGAATTCCATACCATCCCCTCTCTAATTTCGGGTTTTGGAATTTAAGAATTCTTTCTTAGACAGGACTTACTGGATTAAACCGGATTTTTGTGCTTTTCCGGGGGCAAAGCACAAAACATGTCAATCCTGTTAATCCTGTCTAAATAATCTTTAAAATTGAAGCTCCCTGGCCAAAACGTTTGCCGGCAGCCTTCGGGTCAGCACGTCTATGGCCTCCTCCACCATTTCCTCCAGGATTTTAGCGGCCGGTTTGATTTCCTTGATGAGCCCCGAAACCTGGCCGGAGAAAGGCCCCATGAATTCCTCTTTTTGGGCCTTGTTGAACATGTCCGCCATGGCCGAGGAAAAGATCACCTGGGTCGGGAAAGGGAGCGGTTCCAGGCCGGAAGCCTCCCACAAGTCATGGAACCGGTTATAGATGGCCCGGGAGGTCTTGCCGGTGTAGAGATAGGACCGCCGGGTGTCTTCATCGGTGGCCTTGAGGATGGTCTCTTTCTGGACGTCTAAGGCCCCGCCTTCCTTGGAAGCCAGAAACCGGGTGCCCACCCAGACCCCCACACAGCCGATGGCCAGGGCCGCGGCGATGCCCCGGCCGTCCCCGATGCCGCCGGCACCCAGGACCGGCGTGGGCGCGGCCGCGTCAACGGCCTGGGGCCACAGGGCCATGGAACCGATCCGTCCCGTGTGACCGCCGCCCTCGTATCCCTGGGCCACCACCAGATCCACGCCGGACTGGGCGATCCTCCGGACGTTTTTGGTGTTCCCGGCAATGCCCAGGACCTTCATACCCGCCGCATGGGCATCCTTGACCATGAAACCCGGATTCCCCAGACCGGAACAGAAAAGGGGGACCCCTTCTTCGATGCAGGTCTTTACGGCGGCGTGGGGACGGTAGACCGTGGAATCCAGCTTGACCATGGCCTCGATTTCCGGGAGCTTCAATTCCTCTTTCACTTTCATGATCCACTCAAAATGGGCCTTGGGCAGGGTCTGGATCAGCTCGGCCAGGGGGATCTCCCGGGGCTCCTTCTGGACCTGATCGCCGGCGCTGACCGTCTGGCTGGGAAGCAGCAAATCCACGCCGAAGGGTTTGTCGGTCATTTTCCGAATGGCCCGGATCTCCTCGCGCATCTCATCCACGGTGAACCCCGAGGCGCCCAGCACACCCAGCCCCCCGGCTTCGGAGACCGCCACCACCAGCTCTTTCGGCGTCCCTGTTTTTTCGCCCACCAGGCTGGGTCCCATGCCGGCGCAGAGAATCGGATATTCGATACCCAGGATGTCGCAGAGTTTGGTCCTCAAAATCTTTTTACCCATTTCAATTCTCCTTGTTTGCTCGTCCTGCCCTTTTGAATCAGGGGTTATAGATGGATTGGTTTTTCATGGCCGGTTCTTTCCGGCAATGAAAAAATTCAATTGTCCCCGTGCGTCCGTGTCTGTCTCCGGCTAATTAGTGTTCATCCGGAAATTATAATTTTCCGGATGGAGGATTCTAATCATCACAGAGCCCCTTCAGGACCGCCTCGGCCACCTTGTTGTCATGATACTCGGTATCTCCCATGAGATAGGAGAAGGCTTTGGCCCTGCGGAAGAAGAGCCCGATATCCGCCTCGCGGGCGGTGCCGATCCCGCCATGGATGTGGCAGGCCCGTTCGCTGATGAATTTGTAATTCTCATCCATGGCCGATTTGAGGACCGAGGCCTCAAGAGTGAAATCCTCTCCGGCGTCGACCATGGAGGCCACCTTGTACAAATAACTCCATCCCGTCTCGTAGGCCAGGGCCATGTTGGCCATAAAGTGCTGGATGGCCTGGTAGCTCCCGATGGGCTTTCCATACTGCTCCCGCTCCTTGGCGTAGCGGACGGTGATGTCGATGGCCCCTTTGCAGCCCCCGGCCATCTCCGCGGCCTTGGCCACCGTCGCCTTTGGCGCCATCTTGTCGAGCATCTCCCAACCTTTCCCCGGTTGGCCGAGAACAGCTTTTTGGGAAATGGTGACGTCTTTGAAAACCACCCGGCAGCAGTTGTCCATGCCGACGGTGGGCATCTTGGTGCAGATAATCCCCGGGGTATCCGCCCCCACCACAAAAAGCGTGATCCCCTGATCGACCCGGGCGACGACGATCAGCTTTTGGGCGATGTTGGCGTCCATGACAAACATCTTGGTTCCGTTCAGGACGAATTGTTCGCCCCGGGGCGCGGCCCTCATTTGGATCCCGCTGGGGAGATAACTCCCTTCCTCTTCATACTGGGCCAGGGCCATGATCAGGCTCCCGTCGATAATTTTTCCCAGGAGATCTTTTTTCTGCTCCTCGGTCCCCCCGGCCAGGATGGTCAGACCGCACTGGATCACGGTGGAGAAAAAGGGGCTTGGGAAACAAGCCCGGCCGATCTCCTCCTGGAGGATGACGGTGTACATAAACTCCCCGCCGAACCCGCCGTATTCCTCGGGAAAGGACATCCCCAACCAGCCGAGTTCGGCCATCCTGGGCCAGAGCTCGGCGGCATAGCCCTGGGCGCTCTCTTCGAGTTGTCTCACCCGGTCAAAGGGGCATTCGTTGGCCAGGAATCGGCTGACCGATTCCCGGAAGGTGTTCTGTTCGGTCGTAAAATCGAGATCCATCGTTTCCCCTCCCTCACTTAGTCCTGGGCAGCATGAGGCCCACCCAGGCGATCAGATTGCGCTGAATTTCCGAAGAGCCGGCGGCGACGTTCATCCCGATGGCCAGTTGGTAGGCGTCGATCATGCTTCCTTCCATGGGCGCCCAATCGGACTGCTCCAGTTGGCCGGAGAGGCCCATGGCCTCCGTGGCGGCCACGGCCAGACGTTGGTGGAGTTCGGTGCCGAAGACCTTGGCCATGGAGGCCATGGTCACGGCCTTCAGGGCATTCACCTTGTGCTGCGTCCAGGCACCCATATAGGACAGGGCCATGCCCAGTTCGATGTCGCGGTAAAGCCTGGCCAGCCGCTGACGCACCAGCGGATTCTCGGCCAGGGGCTTGCCGTCCCGTTGGGTGCTTTTGAGATACCGGACGAATTCCGCCAGCAGGGTCTTGGCCCCGGCGAAGTACCCGATCCCGGACCGTTCGAAGTTCATGGTCTCCCGGGTGAGTCCCCACCCTTCTCCTTCCTGGCCGATCCGGTTGGCCTCCGGTATCCTGACATCGGTAAAGAAAATCTCGTTGTAGACGTGCTTGCCGTTCATGTATTTGATCGGCCGGACCTCGATCCCGGGCAGGTCCTTTTGGCAATAAAAAACCGAGAGCCCGGCGTTCCTCCTGCTGGAAGGATCGGTGCGCAGGAGCAGGAAGATGTGATCGGCGAAGTGGGCGCCGGTGGTCCAGATCTTCTGGCCGTTGACGATATAATGGTC
>JACRCK010000135.1 GCA_016219065.1 Deltaproteobacteria bacterium | reverse complement strand
TACCGTCTACGGCATGACCGGCGGGCAGATGGCCCCCACCACCATGTTGGGGCAATCCACTACCACCTCGCCCTACGGCCGGGATTTCCGCCACGAAGGCTACCCGATCCGGATGACCGAAATCATGGCCGTCCTCGAAGGCACCGCTTTCGCTGCCCGGGTGGCCGTGAACAACCCCAAGAACCTGATGACGGCCAAAAAGATGCTGCGGAAGGCCTTCGAAGTCCAGATCAACAAGCTGGGATTCGGCTTCATTGAATTTCTGTCGAGCTGTCCCACCAACTGGAAAATGAGTTCCGAAAAAGCCAACCAGCGGGTTCAGGATGAAATGATCCCTTATTATCCCCTGGGGATTTTCAAAGAAAAAACCGTTTCGGACAGCCTGTAGCAACGGGGAGGATCGCTGCGCATGTATTTTGATATCATTATTGCCGGTTTCGGCGGCCAGGGTGTCATGTTTATCGGTAACCTGCTGGCCTATGCCGCCATGGAAGAAGGACAATTTGTGACCTATATGCCGGTTTACGGCGTCGAGATGCGCGGAGGCACGGCCAACTGCACCGTAGTGGTCTCCGATAAAGAGATCGGCTCCCCCATCATCCACCACCCGGTATCCGCCGCGGTGATGAACCAGCCCTCCTTGACCCGCTTCGGCCCCATGGTGCAGCCCGGGGGGACGCTGTTTGTCAATTCCTCGCTGATCGACCTGAAAGAGGCCGCAGATGAAGGGCTGAAGGTTATCCCGGTCCCGACCATCGAACTGGGCGCCAAAGCCGGCGACAACCGCATGGCCAACATGACCATGCTGGGGGCGATCGTAGCGGAAACCAAGGTGGTCTCCCTGGATTCCCTGATCCAATCCCTGACCCGGGCCCTGGACAAAAAATACCACAAGATGATCCCTATCAATTCGGCCGCCCTGCAGGAGGGGGCGCGGTATATTCGGGAAGGGCTGAAGGTTTAGGAGCAGGGATAAAGACTAATAAAATCAATAATTAATAATTAACAATTGATTATTGATTATTGATTATTGATTTTAAAAGACAGCGGATAGAATCCGCGGCCGGGTTGACCAAGGATTCATCTGGACCGGTACCCCACCCTTGCTGATCGATCATTATTTGCCCCATTACGACATCCAAGCCCGCTACGCGATTGACATTCGGGCACCCCTGCCCCGGGTTTACGAGGCTGCTCGAAGGTTGGACCTGAAAGCCTCCCGGGTGGCCCGTACCCTCTTCCGTCTGCGCGGCCTGCCGGAAACCAACTTGGCTTTGGAGGGCATGCTGAATTGGGGGTTTGTTTTGCTAGCGGATGAACCGGAGCGGGAAATTGTTCTGGGATTGATCGGACGTTTCTGGGTCCGCTCTCCCCAAATCGAATCCGTTCCGGCCGAGGCCTTTGTGGATTTCATCCGACCGGGAACGGCCAAGGCCGTAATGAACCTGGCCTTCGATAATCAGCCGGCAGGAACCGTCCGCTTGTCCACGGAAACCCGGGTAGGCTGTTCGGATGACGCCAGCCGGCGCTCTTTCCGACGTTATTGGCGCCTGATCGGACCCTTCAGCGGCCTCATCCGCCGGGAATGGCTGCGCCGGATCAAAAAGCAGGCCGAAGCCGGTTCCGGCACGTTATAAAGACCCTCGGTCCTCCAGACTCGTCCGGTTCCGTCAATGGACTAATTGGTAGCGGATTTTTTTGCTCCCCTCTCCCCTCTCTTTTCTCCCTTCTCCCTTTCCGTTCCCTGAGCGGCGCGCTCGGCGATCGCGCCCTACCTTTTCGCGCCCGATCTCTGCGCGCCTTGCCTCTGCGCGCCCGACCTCTTCTCTCGTCACTTTCCCCTCTTCCTCCAGATATCGCAAATGGGAAATGGCCTCCCCGGTGGCAAACCATTGCTGCATAACCGGGAAGTCGTCCCAGGTATCGCATTTGATGTCCCAGGTCATTTGTGCGGCCGTTTCAAAAGCGGTCATAGGCCCGTTGGCTAAGATGGCCAGGGCTTCGTCCAGCCGATTCGCATGGTGTCGTTTCAGTTCCCCTATTCGGGCCCGGTGATCCCCAATAAGCCGGCGATGCCCCGGCAGGACCCGCTCCACCTCCAGGGCCGCCGTTTTATCCAGGCTGGCCAGATACCACTTCAAGGGGTTTTGCCCGTCCGTCCAGCACTGGATGTTGGGCGTGATATCGTCCAGAATATGATCGCCGGCGATGAGGATTTTTTGCTCGGCCTCGTACAGGCAGAGGTGTCCCAGGGTATGGCCCGGGGTGGTCACACAGCGGAAACGATAGCGGCCGCAGGCAATGGGATCGCCGTCATCGAGCAGGCTCAGCTCCGGGATCCATTGCGAGCCGTATTTGTTCCCCGGATGTTTTTCCAGGGCGGTTCGCAACCGGTCTTCCGGAAAACCGTTTTTCCCGGCATAGGCGATCATGGCGTCAAACCCTTCCCAGGATTCGATCAGCTCCTTTTCCGGGCGGCTGAAATAAATCCGGTTGGAAGCCCTGGCCAGCTTGTTGACCAGACCAAAATGGTCGGCGTGCAGGTGGGTGATAAAGATATCGCTTCGCTCCAGATCGACCGACAGCTCCGCCAGGCCGGCCTGCATGGCCTCCAGGCATTCCCGGCGGTTCAGGCCCGTGTCGATGATCAAATTCCGATCCGGACTTTTTAAGATATAGGAATTGAGGTATTTCAAAGGGCTCTCCGGAAGCGGTATTTTCAACCGGTAGAGGTCGGGGAATATTTCTTCGGGCATGGGGTTCACCTTTTGAATTTTTAATTTTAACGGGCGCACTATATCATCCCTTCCGCCGGGCTCCCTAGCAAAAAATTCATCCGGACTTTTTCTTGATCCGGTCCGAAGGGCAACCTATAATGCCCGTATGGAAAACGAAGGTAAAAATCAGAATCCGGAACAGCCTGACCCGAATCTCCTGGCCGCCATCCCCCGGGAACCCCGGCGTCGGGAGATAGGGATTTCGGAACCCTGCCCTTTCCAAGGCTGGGATATCTGGACCGCCTATGAGCTGTCCTGGCTCGATCCCCAGGGGAAACCCCGGGTGGCGGTAGCCACGCTCATCTTTCCGGTGGATTCCCCCCGGCTGATAGAATCAAAATCCCTCAAGCTTTACCTCAATACTTTCAATCAAGCTCGGCTGGAAAATCTCCGCTCCCTGCAGACGATGCTGCAAAAAGACCTCGGCACCGTCTGCGGCCGGCCGGTGGAGGTCATCCTCGAATTCCCGGAACAGTTCCTGAAAAAAAGGCCGCTAGCCCTGGAAGGGGATTGCCTGGACGATCAGGACGTGGAGGTCATGGACTATCAGGTCAACCCGGATTTACTGAAAACCGGGGGCGGGATGGTGGAAGAAACGCTGACCTCCCGTTTATTCAAATCCAATTGCCCGCTCAGCGGACTGCCCGACTGGGCCGATATTCAGGTCCGTTACCGCGGGCCGAAGATCGAGGCACCTGGGCTGCTCCGTTACCTGATTTCCTTCCGCCAGCACCGGGCCTTTCATGAAAATTGCGTGGAGCGCATCTATATGGATATCATGCGCCGCTGCCGGCCAGAAAAGCTCACGGTCTACGCCCGTTACACCCGCCGCGGCGGGCTGGATATCAACCCTTTCCGGACCAATTACGAAACCCGAATCCCGCCCAACATCCCCACGGCCCGCCAATAGCATTTAATTAACAATTAAAAATTAATAATTGATTATTGATTATTTGTTTTTGGTGTTGGTTTTGGCTATTGCCCCGCATACCGCGTTGGATCCTCCATTCCCGCCTCCTGAAACCCTTTCTTCCGCAAAAGGCAACTGTCGCAGAGGCCGCAGGCGCCGCCATCGGAAGCAGGATCATAGCAGCTATGGGTCAGGCCATAATCCACTCCCAAGGCCCGGCCGCGCCGCAGAATATCGGCTTTGGACAGATGGATCAGGGGCGTCTTGATCCTGACCCGCAATCGCCCTTCCACCCCGGCCTTGGTGGCCAGGTTGGCCATCCGCTCGAAGGCTTCGATATACTCGGGCCGGCAGTCGGGATACCCCGAGTAATCGACTGCGTTGACGCCGATAAAGATGTCCTCCGCCCCTAGCACTTCTGCCCAGGCCAGGGCCAGCGAAAGAAAAATCGTATTCCGGGCCGGCACGTAGGTTACCGGGATTTCGCGCTGCATCTCTTCTGCGGCCCGGCCCTTAGGAACCGGGGTGGCGTCCGTCAGCGCCGAGCCCCCAATTTGACCCAGGTCGACATGGATGATGAGGTGCTCTTTCACCCCGAGGGCTTTGGCCACCCCTTCAGCCGCCTCCAATTCCCGGGAATGGCGCTGGCCGTAATGAAAGCTCAGGCTGTAGATCTCGTAACCTTCGGAGCGGGCGATGGCCATGACCGTGGTGGAATCCACCCCGCCGCTGGAAAGGACGACCGCTTTTTTTGCTTTAGCCATGCCTTTTCCTGTTCAAACCCCCCGGGCTTCGGGTCCCCAGATCAGTTTATGGAGTTGCAGGTGCAGCCTGACCGGCAACCGATCGGCTAAGATCCATTCGGCCAGGGTCTTGGGCGCTAGTTTTCCCGGTACCGAAGAGAAATGAATTTCCTCGATCAAGCCCAGCGGAAAATCGTTTCGGACCATAATCCCCTTGGCGAAATCGTAATCCCCGCGATCGCTCAGCACAAATTTGATCTCATCCCGGGCCGACAGCCGGTTCAGGTTCCCTAGGTCGTTATTCTGCGCCTCCCCGCTGGCAGGGCACTTGATATCCAGGATCCGGGTACAACGGTCATCCACCAGCGAGATATTCCGGCTGCCGTTGGTTTCCAGGAGGACCCGGTATCCGGCATCCAGCAAGCGCCTGATCAACGGCGGGGTTTCGGCCTGGAGCAGGGGCTCGCCGCCCGTGATTTCCACCAAGGGACAGCGGTAAGCCGCAACTTTTTCCAGCAGAACCTCGATCGAAATAGCTTCCCCGGCCTCGTAAGCGTAGCGGGTATCGCAATAGGCGCAGCGCAGATTGCAGCCCGTGAGGCGGATAAAGACGCAGGGACGGCCGGCGAAGGAGGATTCCCCCTGAATGCTGTAAAATATTTCGTTGACCCTTAGCGCCAATCATTCCTCCCAATAAATGGCCCCGACTCCGGAGGTTTCGGAGACCTTGACCTTCGAGACCTGGAGAACCTCCGAATTCAGCCGCTGACTGAGTTCCTCATAAAGGAAGCGGGCCAGGTTTTCGGCAGTAGGGTTGGCCTCCTTAAAGGCCGGAAGATCGTTGAGATTGTAATGATCCAGTTCCTGGAGGATCTCCTGGATACCGGCCTCCAGACGCCCGAAATCCAGCGCTATACCCAGCCCGTTCAATTCTTTGGAGCGGACGGAAACTTCGATTTTCCAGTTGTGGCCGTGGAGTCGGGCACAGTTCCCCGGGTACCCCGGCAGCGAATGGGCCGCCGCGAATTGGGTCGTGACAAAAATTTCATAGATGCCGGCCATGGGGGCTCCTTTCTTTGGCTATTTCTTCAGCCCTACGATACGTTAAAAATATGAATTTTTCAAACAAGTAGCGCTCGATTTCCCGGGTTAACCGGCCCTTTTTGATATTCGGTGGGTATTTGCGACTGGAATTGACTTTACCCGGAGAGAAATCGGGCCAAACGCCGGAATAAGACCTAACCAAAAAAATTTGAAATTTTTTTGGTTGGAAAAAACCGCTGAACAAGAACCCAAGAGAACGTAGTTTTTATATAGATTCTTACAGCTATTGTTAGAGACCAATTCTCAGAACAATGGCTGTAAGAATCTAATTGTCTTGACCCGCTAAATCCATCAGCATAATATCGGATTGGTTCAAACCCTAATCGAAGGAGGCCTTTATGGAAAACGAAATGGGACGCAGGGATTTTTTAAAATTTTCCCTGGCCGCCGGGGCGCTGCTCGCGGTCGGGGAGGCGACGAAAGGAAAGCTGATGGCACAAGAGGCCGGGAAAATCATGGAAGTCGACCAACTGACGATCTGGGTGCTGACGGACAATTATTTCGACACGCTCAGGCCGGACAGCAAAATTACCAAGCGCTACCGGGTTACGCCCGGGAAGTCGATCCACGCGGAACACGGCCTGGCCTATTTCGTCGAAACCGTGGTCAATGGTCAGGCCAGGGCCTGCATGTTCGATTACGGACTGGACCCGATCGGGGTTATGAACAACATAGCGGTCTTGGGCCTGGACGTGGGGAAGGCCCAGG